>JAFEDG010000047.1 GCA_018241745.1 Pseudomonadota bacterium | reverse complement strand
GCCGCCGCCGATGCGCGCGGCGTCCGCGACGGTGGCGGTCAACAACGTGACAGCCGCCAGGGCGGCCAGGATCAGGGCAGGCAGACGGTTCATCGCGGACTCCTTTCGCGGTGGCGGTTCCCGGCGCGCGCTCGCGCCTCTCGTCATCAGGTGGCGGCGCGCAGGCCGCGCGTCAATAGACGCGGCCGACGTGCACGGCGACCACGCCGGCCGCCAGGTTGTAATAGTCGACGCGGTCGAAGCCGGCCGCCACCATCATGCCCTTCAACGTTTCCTGGTCCGGGTGCATGCGGATGGACTCGGCGAGGTAGCGATAGCTGTCGGCGTCGCCGGCGATCATGCGGCCGAGGCGCGGCAGCACGTTGAAGCTGTACCAGTCGTACGCCGGCGCGAGCGGTGTCGCGACCTTCGAGAACTCGAGCACCAGGGCGAGGCCGCCCGGTCGCGTGACGCGGCGCATCTCCGCCAGCGCGAGATCCTTGCGCGTGACGTTGCGCAGGCCAAACGCGATCGACACGCAGTCGAACGCGCGGGGCGCGAACGGCAACGCCTCCGCGCTGCATTGCACGACCGGCAGCACGACCCCGCGGTCGAGCAGCTTGTCGCGGCCCGTCGTCAGCATCGCACGGTTGATGTCGGTGAGGATCACGCGGCCGGTGGGGCCTGCGCGCTCGGCGAACAGCCGCGCGAGGTCGCCGGTGCCGCCCGCGAGGTCGAGCACACGGCTGCCCGCGCGCACGCCGGACACCGCGAGCGCGAAGCGCTTCCACAGCCGGTGGAGTCCACCCGACATCAGGTCGTTCATCACGTCGTACTTGCCCGCGACCGAATCGAACACGCCGCGCACGCGCCGCGTCTTCTCGTCGGGCGTGACGTTCTGGTAGCCGAAATGCGTCTGTTCGCTCATGCGTTGCGCGCGCTCACCGCGGGTCGCGGCTGCCGCCTTCGCGCGCGAGCCGCTCGAGGTACTGGTGCCACAGCTCGTCCTGCCGGATGCCGAGCTCGTACAGGTAATCCCACGAGTAGATGCCCGACTCGTGACCGTCCGAGAAGACGGGCTTGATCGCGTAGTGCCCCACGGGCTCGACCGTCTCGATGCCGACGTTGCGCTTGCCGACCTGGAGCGTCTCCTGGCCCGGCCCGTGGCCCCTGACTTCAGCCGACGGCGAATGCACGCGCAGGAACTCGTACGGCAGGCGGAACGCGCGACCGTCGTCGAACGCGAGCTCGAGGACGCGCGACTGCTGGTGCAGCGTGATTGCGGTGGGAACGGGCGTGGTTGCGGTGAGGCCGGCCATCGGGGGAGCCTAGCACAGCCCACCCATGCGTCCGGACCCGAACCGGCGGACTGCTCGTGACCCGGCCCCGATGGCGTCAGAAGCGATTCGCGGCGTTCTGCGCTTCCGGGACGATGTCGAGGTTGCCGGTGCCCGCGAAGATGTTGCGGTTCTTCGCTTCCTTGCCGTGCAGCTTGATCTCGAGGCGCAGGTCGTTCAGCGAATCGGCGTTGCGCAGCGCGTCCTCGTAGCTGATGAGGCCGGCCTCGTAGAGGTCGAACAGCGACTGGTCGAACGTCTGCATGCCGAGCTCGCGGGACTTCTTCATGATGTCCTTGATGCCCGACACGTCGCCCTTGAAGATCAGGTCCGAGATCAGCGGCGAGTTGAGCATCACCTCGACGGCGGGGACGCGGCCGCGACCGTCGCGGCGCGGGATCAGCCGCTGTGCCACGAATGCGCGCGTGTTCAGCGACAGGTCCATCAACAACTGCGCGCGCCGTTCCTCGGGGAAGAAGTTGATGATCCGGTCCAGCGCCTGGTTGGTACTGTTGGCGTGCAGCGTGGCGAGGCACAGGTGGCCGGTTTCCGCGAACGAGATGGCGTAGTCCATCGTCTCGCGCTCGCGCACTTCGCCGATCAGGATCACGTCGGGCGCCTGGCGCAGCGTGTTCTTGAGCGCGACCTGCCAGCCGTCGCAGTCGACGCCCACCTCGCGCTGCGTGACGATGCAGTTGCGGTGGTCGTGGACGAACTCGATCGGGTCCTCGATCGTGATGATGTGGCCGTGGCTGTTCTCGTTGCGGTAGCCGAGCAGCGACGCCATCGACGTCGACTTGCCGGCGCCCGTCGCGCCGATGAACATCATGATGCCGCGCTTGGACATGATGATGTCCTTCAGCACCGGCGGCAGGCCCAGCTCCTCGAACTTGGGGATGTGCGTCGTGATCGTCCGCAGCACCATGCCGACGCGGCCCTGCTGGACGAACGCGTTGACGCGGAAGCGACCGATGCCGGGCGGCGAGATCGCGAAGTTGCACTCCTTCGTGGCCTCGAATTCCGCGGCCTGCTTGTCGTTCATCACGCTGCGCACGAGCTCGATCGTGTGCTGTGGCGACAGCGCCGTCTTGGACACCGGCGAGATCTTGCCGTCCACCTTCACGGCGGGCGGGAAGTTGGCGGTGATGAAGAGGTCGGAGCCCTTCTGCTTGACCAGCAGGTCCAGGAGCTCGTGGATGAACTTGGTGGCGCGTTCGCGTTCCATCGTGGGGTCCTCGCGGTGCGGCGGTCGGCGGCGTGACGCGGGTGGCGTCAGCCGGCGAACAGGTCCTTGTTGACGGCGCGGTTGCGCGCCTCGGCGATGTTCACCTGGTTGCGGCGGACCATCTCGACCAGGCACTGGTCGAGCGTCTGCATGCCCATCGCCTGCGACGTCTGGATGGCGGAGTACATCTGCGCGACCTTGTTCTCGCGAATCAGGTTGCGGATGGCCGGCGTGCCGATCATGATCTCGTGCGCCGCGATGCGGCCCTGGCCGTCCTTCGTCTTCAGGAGCGTCTGCGAGATGGCGCAGACGAGCGATTCGGACAGCATCGCGCGGACCATGTCCTTTTCCGCCGCCGGGAACACGTCGATGATGCGGTCGATCGTCTTGGCTGCCGAGGACGTGTGCAGCGTGCCGAACACCAGGTGGCCCGTTTCCGCGGCGGTGAGCGCGAGGCGGATGGTTTCGAGGTCGCGCATTTCACCGACCAGGATGTAGTCCGGGTCCTCGCGCAGCGCGGCGCGCAGCGCGTTGGCGAACGACAGCGTGTGCGGCCCGACCTCCCGCTGGTTGATGAGGCACTTCTTGGCCTCGTGCAGGAACTCGATCGGGTCCTCGATCGTCAGGATGTGGCCGTACTCGTTCTCGTTGACGTGATTCAGCATCGCCGCCAGCGTCGTCGACTTGCCGGAGCCCGTCGGTCCCGTGCACAGGATCAGCCCGCGCGGGCGGTTGGTCAGGTCGGCGAAGATCTTCGGCGCGTTCAGCTCCTCGAGCGACAGCACCTTCGACGGAATCGTCCGGAACGCGGCGGCCGCGCCGCGGCTCTGGTTGTAGGCGTTGACGCGGAAGCGCGCGAGGTTGGGGACGGCGAAGCTGAAGTCGGCCTCCAGCATCTCCTCGTACGTCTTGCGCTGGGCGTCCGACATGATGTCGTAGACCATCGCGTGCACGTCCTCGTGCTCCATCGGCGGCAGGTTGATGCGCCGGATGTCGCCGTGGACGCGGATCATCGGCGGCAGGCCCGCGGAAAGATGCAGGTCGGATGCCTTGTTCTTGACCGCGAAAGCCAGCAGTTCGGTGATGTCCATCTATAATCCCGCGAGATCGATGCCCGGGTTGGCCGACGGTGGGGAAGCCGCCGCGGTGCCGGGCACCAGAGCGGTATGACGCACGCAACATTCGTGCCGCCAACAGCCAAAACCGGCTCCAAGCACCACTTCGGGCCGGTTTTCAAACGATTATGAGCCACTACGAGAAGGCGTGGCAAGCCGTGAAAACCCGCATCGCCGAGGCCGCAGCCAAGGCCGGGCGAGATCCCGCAAGCATCGCGTTGACTGCCGTTTCCAAGACGTTTCCGGCCGCTGCCGTGCGCGAGGTCCATGCGCTGGGCCAGCGCGCGTTCGGCGAGAACTATGTCCAGGAAGGCGCGGCCAAGCGCGCCGAGCTCCGCGACCTCGCCGGGCTGGACTGGCGGCTGATCGGGCCGCTGCAGTCCAACAAGACCGCGGCAGCTGCCGCGGCGTTCGATACGGTGGAGACGGTCGACCGGCTGCGGATCGCAGAGCGGCTGGCCGCCGCGCGCGCGGCGGCGGGAGTGCCGCTGGACGTGCTCGTGCAGGTCAACATCTCCGCGGAAGCGACGAAGAGCGGCGTCGCGCCGGAAGCGGCCACCGAGCTTGCATGCGGCGTCGCCGCGCTGCCGGGCCTGCGGCTACGCGGCTTCATGGGCATCGCGGCGCCGGATGCCGACCGCGCGACGCAACGGCGGCAGTTCGCGCGGCTCCGCGCGTGCCGCGACGCGGCGCGCGAGCGCGGGCTCGCGCTCGACGTGCTGTCGATGGGCATGAGCGCCGACTTCGAGGACGCGATCGCGGAAGGCTCCACCGAAGTGCGCATCGGCAGCGCGATCTTCGGTGCCCGCGGGAGCCACGCATGAAGCTCGCGTTCATCGGCGGCGGCAACATGGCCGCTGCGCTGATCGGGGGCCTCGTCGCGCGCGGCCACGCCGCGACCGACGTCGTCGTGGTCGACCCGTCGTCCACGCAGCGCGACGCGCTGGTAGCGCGCTTTCCGGGCCTCGTCGCCACCGACGCGGTGACCGCGGGTCATCTGCGCGGCGCGACACTCGCCGTGCTCGCCGTCAAGCCGCAGCAGCTGCGGGACGCGTGCACGGCGCTGGGCCCGCACGCGCACGCGTTGCCCGCCGTCTTGTCGATCGCCGCCGGCGTGCGCTGCGCGGAGATCGCGCGCTGGCTGGGCGGCTACCCGCGGATCGTCCGCGCGATGCCCAACACGCCGGCGCTCGTCGGACAGGGTATCGCCGGCGTGTACGTGATGCCGGATGTCCCGGAGGCGGGACGCGCCGCCGCCGAAGCCGTGCTGGCCGCCGCGGGCGACGTCGTCGCCTGCCCGCGCGAAGCGATGCTCGACGCCGTGACCGGCGTGTCCGGCAGCGGGCCCGCCTACGTGTTCTATTTCATCGAGGGCCTCGTCGCGGCCGCACTGGAACTGGGTTTCGGCGAGGCGGATGCGCGCAAGCTCGCCTACGCCACGTTCGCCGGCAGCGTCGCGCTGGCGCAGGCTTCGCCCGAGGAACCGGCGACGCTGCGCGCACGCGTGACGTCGAAGGGCGGGACGACCGCCGCCGGCATCGGCGTGCTCGACGCCGCCCACGTCAAACAGCACTTCGTCGACGCGGTGAAGGCCGCGGCCGCGCGGGCGCGCGAGCTCGGCGACGCCGCGGCGCAAGACGGGACGCCATGCTGAGCCAGATCCTGAAGCTGCTGATCGACGTCGTCTTCGGGCTCGTCACGTACGCGCTGCTGTTGCGCTTCCTGATGCAGCTGCTGCGCGCACCGTTCCGCAATCCGCTGGGGCAGGCGGTCATCGCGCTCACCGACTGGATCGTGAAGCCGCTGCGGCGCGTGATCCCCGGTGCCGGCGGGTACGACTGGGCGTCGCTCGTCGCCGCGTGGCTCGCGCAGGCGGCGTGGCTCGTCGCGCTGTTCGCCGTGTTCGGCGCGGGCTTCACGCTGCTGTCCGGCGGCGGCTTGGGCTACGTCGCCGTCGCCGCGCTGCTGCGGCTTGCCGAAGTCGCGCTGTGGATCCTGATCGTCGCGGTCGTCGCACAGGCCATCCTGTCCTGGGTGGCGCCGGACGGACCGCTGTCGGGCTTGCTGAACGCGCTGACATTCCCGTTCCTGCGTCCCATCCGCCGCGTGCTGCCTCCCATCGGCGGCACGCTCGACCTGTCGCCGCTCGTCGTGATCGTGCTGGCGCAGATCGCGCTGATGGGCGTGCAGCGGCTCGGCATCCTCGTGCTCGGCGCATTCGCCCTCGCATGACGCGCCGGCCCACGTCGCGCCGCCGCGCGCCGGCGTGCGAGGCACGCGCATGGCGGTAGCGCGCAACGATCCCTGCCCGTGCGGCAGCGGCAAGCGCTACAAGCATTGCCACGGTGCGGGCGCGGATACGGGCGTGCCCGCGCCTGCGCAACCCGCGACGGCGAACGCGGCTGCCGCCGCGGCGCCGCGCGCCGCACCGTCGACGCGGATGGCCGCGCTCGCGGCACAGCGCGCCGGAGAACTCGGCCACGCGGAGACGCTGTACCGGCAAGCACTTGCCGAGAATCCGGACGACGTCGACGTCATGCACATGCTCGGCGTCGTGCTGTACGAACGGATGCGCCCGGCCGACGCGCTCGCGCTGCTGTTCGCCGCCGCCGAGCGCACGCGCTGGTCCGTCGACAGCATCCGCCACAACGTCGGCCTGGCGCTTGGCCGGCTGACGTCGGCCGACGCGAACCGGCGGCAGAACGACCTCGTCGAGGCGTACGTCGCGCACGAGCGTGAGCGCATGGCGCGCGACCCGGGTCCGGTGCCCCGCGTCGCCGCGATTGTCGTCGTGCGGGGCGACGCGCCATTCGTCGTGCAGGCGCTCGCGTCGGTGGCGGCGCAGGCACATGCACCCGACGAGGTGGTCGTCGTGGAGCACGGGCTCGCGCCCACGGCGCGCGCTCGCCTCGACGCGGCGCTCGCGGGCGCACCGTTCGCTGCGCGGCGCGTCGTCGTCGCGGCCGACGCGACTCGCGCGGGAGCGCTCAACGCGGGCATCGCGGCGTCCACCGCCGCGTGGATCGCGCCGCTCGACGCCGACGACACCTGGAGGGCGGGTTGGCTCGAGACGATGCTCGGCCAGGCGGCGCAGCGCGGCGCGCGATGGGGCTACGCGCTGGTCGCGGATATCGACGCGCACGGTGCGCCGGCGGATGCGAGCGGCAACGTCCCCCCGCTCGCGGAACGGCAGCGCTCCGCGCTCGGCGCGCGGCCCGCCGGCTTTTCGCTGCTCGAATTAGACGTGGTCGGCACGCCCAGCAACCTGGTCGTCGAGCGCGCGCTGTTCGCGCGCGCCGGCGGGTACGACGAAGCGGACCCGCGCGCCGAATGGTCGCTTGCCGAGCATCTCGCGGACCTCGCGGAACCGGCGCAAGTCCGGGCGGTGCTCGTGCAGCGCCGCGTGCACGGCGGGGCCGATCCTGCCGAACCGTCGGCGGCCGAAGTGCGCCACCGGCTCGGCTTGCTGGGTCGCGCCATCCTCGTCGACGCGCGCACGGTGCCCAACCCGCTGTCGCCGCGACACCCGGTGAACGCTCCGCTCGCCGTGCGCCTGATCGTGTCCGGCGGCTTCGCCGAACTGTTGCCCCCGCCGGCATTGCGCGCGCTCGCGAACGAGGTGCTGGCCGCGCGCGCGGACGCGGGCGCCGACGCGAGGCCCGTCCCCGGTGCCGAATCGGCGCGCGACGCGATCGCGGTCCTCGGCATGCATCGCAGCGGTACGTCCGCACTGTCGCGCGTGCTGAACCTCGCCGGCGCGTTCCTGCCGATTCGGGTCAAGCCGGCGAAGCTCGGCGTCAACCCGAAGGGCTTCTGGGAACCGGAGGCGGTACTCGACCTGGACGAGCGCATGCTCGCGAGCCTGGGCGGCACGTGGTACCAGACGAACTTCGAGCTGCCGGCCGAGGGTCCGCTCGTCGACGACTTCGTCGCCGACGTCGGCGAGGTGCTCGCCACCGAATTCGAGCAGCGGCCGCTGATCGCGTTCAAGGATCCGCGCCTGTGCCTGCTCGCCCCGCTGTGGGACCGCGCGTTGCGGCAGAACGGCTACCGCCCGCACTACGTGGTGCCGGTGCGCGACCCGCTCGCCGTCGCCCGCTCGCTGCACGCGCGCGGTGGCATCAGCGTCGCGGACGGCCTGCGGCTGTGGGCCGACTATGTCGAGCGCGTCGAGGCGTTCACCGCGGGCAGCGCGGACGCCGTCTACGTCCACTACGACGACCTGCTGCGGGATTGGCGCGGCGTCGTGCGCCAGGTCGCGGCGGTGCTGGACCTGCCGCTGGACGCGGAGACACACGCGGGGGCGATCGACGACTTCCTCGAAGCCGACCTGCGGCACCAGCATGGGTCCGCCGCGGACATCGACGCGGAGCTGCCGCCGGCGGACGCGGCGCGCGTACACGGGGTGTACGCGCGCATGCTGGCACTGTGCGAGCGGGACCGCACGGCGCCCGCCACGCGCGTGACGACGATCGCGGCTGCCGCACCGCGGCCGGGCGAGCCGCTGCCCAGCGCCACGTTCGCGCTGTGCATCGAGGACAACGCGATCCGCGACCAGGCGCTGCTGCTGTGCGAGAGCGTGCGCACGTTCGGCGGTCGCTACCGCGACGCGCCGATCATCGCGTACTCGCCGCGGCCGGCGCTGCGCGTCGACGCCGCCACGCGCGCGCGGCTGCGCGAATTGAACGTCGACTACGTCGACGAGCCGCTGAACGTCGAATGCCCCGAGTACGCGCCGGTCAACCGCATCGTCGCCGGCGCGCACGCGGAGCGGCACGCGACGACGGATTTCATCGTTGCGGTCGACAGCGACACGGTGTGGCTTGCCGAGCCCGAGCTGCCGGCCCATGCCGACGTGGCCGCGCGCGTCGTGGACATGAAGGGCAGCGCCACGCGCGGCCCGGGCGACCGCTACGAGGCTTATTGGGAGCAGGTGGCCGCGCTCGCCGGCGTGCCGCTTTCAGCGCTGCCATGGGTGCGCGCGACGATCGGCGGCGACCGCATACGCGCGTCGTACAACGCCGGGCTTACGGTGGTCAGGCGCGACCGCGGGATCTACGCGCTGAACGAGTCGCTGTTCTTCGCGTCGGCACGCGCCGCGCTGCGTCCGCACGCCGGCTCCGGCATCGACATCCGCGCATCCACCGGGCAGGTCGGCAAGGCGGGCAGCGAGTACTGGGGCTCGAGCCAGACGACGTTGACGTTCGCGATCTGGACGCGTGCCGCCGCGGTCGTCCACTACCCCGACTGGTACAACGTCCCGTTGCACCTGATCGCCGCCGAGGCGCAGGCGGACGCCCGCTGGCGCGCGCGGCCGCCGGTCCACCTGCACTACCACTGGATGTTCGACGCCGAGCATCGCGGTCGTGCGTTCGAGGTGCTGGCCGAGCTGGGCATGCCCGACGACCAGCGCGCGTGGCTCGCGCGCCGCACGCCGCTTGGCGTGCCGCGCGCGCGCTAGGCGGCCGTCAGGGCTGCAGCACCCACTTGCCGTTCTGCACCTGGACCATCACGCGGGCGCGCGAGTCGAGCCCGAGGTGGTCCGTCTTGCTGAGGTTCACGGCACCGTTGCTGACCTCGAGGTTCTGCGTCGACTCGAGCGCAGCGCGGAGCGCGCGCCGGAATTCGACGGTGCCCGGCTGGGCGGTCTTCAGCGCGACGGGAATCGCGTTGGCGAGCTCCAGGCACGCATCCCACGTGTACGAGCCGAACGCGGAGACGCTGCCCGGCCCGTAGGCGGACTCGTACAGCGCCGTGTACTCGAGCGCGCGCTTCTTCGCCGGGTGTCCGGCGGGCAGCTGGCTCGCGACGATCACCGGGCTCGCCGGCACGAAGCCGCCCTCGATGTCCTTGCCGCCGACGCGCAGGAAGTCGTTGTTGGCGACGCCGTGGTTGAAGTACAGCTTGCCCTTGTAGCCGCGTTCGGTCAGCGTTGTCGCGGGCAGCGCCGCCGGCGTGCCGGATGCGCCGATGACGATCGCGTCCGGCTTCGCGGCGATCAGCTTCAGCGCCTGGCCGATGACGCTCGTGTCCTTCGGCGCATAGCGCTCGCTCGCCACGAGCGCGATGTTGTGCGCCTTGGCCGCCTTCTCGATCTCGACGAAGAATGCTTCGCCGAGCGCATCGGAGAAGCCCACGTAGCCCAGCGTCTTCACGCCGTGCGCCGCTGCGTGCTCCATGATCGCGCCGGCCATCATCACGTCGGTCTGCGGGGTCTTGAACGACCACGCCTTCTTCGCGTCGACGGGCTCGATGATGCGCGCGGACGACGCGAGCGACACGGTCGGCGTCTCGCCTTCCGCGAACACGTCGATCATCGCCAGCGAGTTGGGCGTCGTCGTCGAGCCGATGATCGCGTCGACCTTCTGCTCGCTGATCAGCTTGCGCGTGTTCTGCACGGCCGTGGTCGTGTCGGTGGCGTCGTCGAGCACGATGTACTCGATCGTCTTGCCGCCGGCCGTCTTCGGGCACATCGCGACCGTGTTGCGCTCGGGGATGCCGAGCGACGCAGCCGGCCCGGTGGCCGACACCGTGACACCGATCTTCACCTGGGCTGCGGCCGGGACGGCGGCGCACAGCGCGACGACCGCGAGCGCGGCGAACCGCGTGGGCATGGGATGCATGGCACTCCTCCTGAATTGGGTCGCGGGTGCATGGCCCGCGCGCACGGCCCGCATTCTAGGCCATGCGCCGGTCTGCCGCGCTAGGCGCCGGTGCGGATCGGCAGCGCGGCGAAGCCCCGGAAGCGGGCGCGGCCGCCCCGCACCGGCGCGCCGTCGAGTACATAGCGCGGAAAGCGCGCGAGGAAGCGGCCGATGGCCACGCGCCCCTCCAGCCGCGCCAGGTTGAGGCCCGCGCACGTGTGGATGCCGAACGCGAACGCGATGTGGCGGTTGGGCGTGCGCGCGACGTCGAGGCGGTCGGGATCGGGGAATTGCGCCGGGTCGCGGTTGGCGGCGCCGATGCACAGCGTGATCCGCGCGTCCGCGGGCAGCGGCACGCCGCCGACGCTGACCGGCTGCGTGCTGATCCGGTTGCCGAGCTGGTTGGAGCTCTCGAAGCGCAGGAATTCCTCGATCGCGCCATCGATCAGCGCCGGATCCGCGACGAGTCGCGCGCGCTCGCCGGGCCACTCGCACAGCGCGTGCAGCGCGTTGCCGATCAGGTTGGTCGTCGTCTCGTGGCCGGCGTTCAGCAGGAAGATGCACTGGTGCGTGAGCTCGGCCGCGGTGAGCCGCTCGCCGTCCTGCTCGCCCTGGATCAGCCGCGTGAGCACGTCGGTCGCAGGATCGCGCGGATGCTCCCGGCGCTCGGCGCACAGGCCATCGAGGTAGGCGCTCATCTCGACGACGGCGCGGTTGCCGGCATCGCGTCGCTCGGGCGTCAGGACCGGTTCGAGCGCGCCTAGGATCGCGAGCGACCAGTCACGCAGCGGTCCGCGGTCCGCGTGCGGCACGCCGAGCAGGTTGCCGATGATCTCGACGGGGATCGCGCCGGCGAACGCCGCGATCAGGTCGCCGCCGCCCTGCTCGGCGAGCGCGTCGAGGAGGCGGTCCACGAGCACGACGAGGCCCGGCTCCATCGCCGCGATGTGCCGTTGCGACAGCGCGCCGACGATCGCGCGGCGCACGCGCGTGTGCAGCGGCGGGTCGTTGAACACGAGGCTCGTCGTGTGATGCTCCAGCAGCGGCGACGGGCCGTACTTGGGCCCGAACTCCTTGCGCTTGTCGGAGCTGAACACCTTCGGATCGCGGTAGACGGGCAGGATGTCGTCGTAGCGCGTCAGGAACCACGAGCCGTCCGGCATGGCCTTCACCGGCGCGTGCTCGCGCAGCGCATGGTAGTACGGGTACGGGTTGGCGTAGAAATCCGGCGGCAGCGCCGTCAGGTCGAACGTGGCGGCGACCTCGCGCGCGCGTGCATCGTCGAAGCGGGTGGGTGCGTTCATCGGCGTGCCAGCTGGTTGGCGAGGCGCACGAAGTCGGCCACGGCCAGTGTCTCCCCGCGCGCGCCGGGGTCGATGCCGGCGGCCTCCAGCGCGGCGGCGTCACACAACGCACTCAGCGCATTGCGCAGCGTCTTGCGTCGTTGCGCGAACGCGGCGGCGACGACGCGTGCGAACAGGTCCGCGTCGGCCAGCACCGGCCGCGCTGCGCCGAGCGGCACGAGGCGCGCCACCGCCGAGTCCACCTTGGGCGCGGGCCGGAACGCGCCGGGCGGCACGACGAAGAGCCGCTGGATGCGGAACGTCGCCTGCAGCATCACCGACAGCCGGCCGTAATCGGGCGTCGCCGGCGCCGCGACCATGCGCGCGACGACTTCCTTCTGCAGCATGACGTGCAGGTCGCTCAAGCGCTCCGCGTGACGCGCGAGGTGGAA
>JAFEDG010000046.1 GCA_018241745.1 Pseudomonadota bacterium | reverse complement strand
GCGCTGGCGCTCATTGCGGGCGCCTATGTCACGGCATGGCTCGCGCCGCGGCGCCCGATGATGCACGCGGTGATCCTCGGCGTCGTCGCGCTGCTGCTCGCGCTGGCCGAGTCCACCGTGTTCTGGAATGTGCTGCCCGCGTGGTCGCACGTGCTCGCGATCCTGCTGGTGCTGCCATCCGCGTGGCTGGGTGGCCTGCTGCACGCGCGCCCGGGTCAGCGGCGTGTCGTCCGGCGCAACCGGCGATGAGGACGCGGATGCTGCGACCCCTGGCCCGCGGTCGCGCGACCAAGCCCGGAGCGCGCGGCCGATGACCGTGCTCGAGACACCGCGACTGGCGCTGCGCCGCTTCACCGACGATGACGCCGCGTTCATCGTCGAGCAGGTCAACGACCCGCACTGGATCCGCTACATCGGCGAGCGCAACGTGCGCAGCGAGGATGACGCGCGCGCCTATCTCGCGCGGAGCTTCCACGCCCACTATGCGCGGCACGGCTTCGGGCTGTGGGCAGTCGAGGCACGCGACAGCCGCGCGGTCGTCGGCATGTGCGGCCTCATCAAGCGGGACGCGCTCGACGACGTCGACCTGGGCTATTCGCTGCTGCCGCGCTATCGCGGCCGCGGCTTCGCATTCGAGGCCGCGCGCGCGACGCTGCGCCACGGCCACGGCGTGCTGGGGATGGCGCGCATCGTCGCGATCACGGCGCCCGACAACCATCGCTCGTCGGCGCTCCTGCGGGCGCTGGGCATGCGCTACGAACGCACGCTGCAGCTGCCCGGCTACGACGGCGACAGCCTGCTGTTCGCGAGCGAGCCGTCGGCGCCGACGCTGGACGCGTGACGTACCTCCCGGACGGGACCCAGGCGGGCGCTCTGCGGCGAGCGCAGATGCCGGCGAGGCCGCCTAGCCCGCCACCAGCTTGCGGTGCGCGTGCACGCTCATCAGGATGCCGAGGCCGATGAACAGCGAGATCAGCGCGGTGCCCCCGTACGACACGAGCGGCAGCGGCACGCCGACGACGGGCAGCACGCCGCTGACCATCGCCATGTTGATGAACGCGTATGTGAAGAACATCAGCGTCACCGTGCCGCCCATCAGCCGGGCGAACAGCGTCGATGCGTTACCCGTGATGTAGAAGCCGCGCGCGACGAGGATCGTGTACAGCGCGATCAGCAGCAGGTTGCCGACGAGCCCGAATTCCTCGCCGAAGACGGCGAAGATGAAGTCGGTGTGCCGCTCCGGCAGGAAGTCGAGGTGCGTCTGCGTGCCGTTGAGCCAGCCCTTGCCGACGATGCCGCCGGAGCCGATGGCGATCGACGCCTGCGTCGAGTGGTACCCGGCGCCGAGCGGGTCGCGCGATGGGTCCAGGAACGTGAGGATCCGCTCGCGCTGGTAGTCGTGGAGCTGCGGCCAGACGAGCGGCGCGGCGGCGCACGCCACCGCCACGAGCCCCACGATCACCTTCCACGACAGCCCGGCGAGATAGAGCACGTAGCAGCCCGACGCCGCGATCAGCAGCGACGTGCCGAGGTCCGGCTGGCGCTTGATCAGGTACACCGGCACGGCGATCAGCACGCTCGCGAACAGGAAGTCCTTCCAGCCGATGCGGCCCTCGAAGCGCTGGAAGTACCACGCAAGCATCAGCGGCAGCGCGATCTTCATCAGCTCGGACGGCTGGAAGCGCAGCGCGTGGCCGATGCTGAGCCAGCGCCGCGAGCCGTTGACGACGGTGCCGGTCAGCGCCACCGCGACCAGCAGCAGCACGCCGACCACGTACAGCGGCATCGCCGCGCGCGCGAGCGTCTCCGGCGGCACGTTGGCCACGCCCCACATCAGCACCAGCGCGAACGCGAGGCTCACGAGCTGGTTGTCGATGCGGGCGAAGCTCTGGTCGGTGGCCGAGTACAGCGTGATGATGCCGACGCCGGCGATCGCGAGCGCGATGCCGAACAGCGGCGCGTCGATCCTGCGCGTGAGGATCGTCCAGAAGCGGCCGCAGAGCGCGATCAGGTTCATCGTCAATCGCTCTCGTCGTCGTCCGTGCCCGGGCCCGCCGCGTCCGGCACTGGCTTCGCCCGGATGCCGAGCAGGTAGTAGTCCATCACGGCCTTGGCGATGGGCGCGGCAGCCGCGGCGCCGAAGCCGCCGTTCTCGACCAGGACGGCGAGCGCGATGCGTGGCTTGTCGGCCGGCGCGTACGCCATGAACCAGGCATGGTCGCGCAGGCGCTCGTCGACCTTGTGTTCCGAGTATTTCTCGCCTTTCAGCGAGAAGACTTGCGCGGTGCCCGTCTTGCCAGCGGCCACGTAGGCCGCGTCCTTGAACACCGACATTGCTGTGCCACCCGGCTCGTGCGTGACACCGACGAGCGCCGCGCGAATGAACTCGAGCGGCGCGCGAGGGACAGCGAGCGGCTGCGGCGGCGGCGGCTCCACGGCGCGCGGCGCGCCGCCGACCGTCGTCACCGACTTCACGAGGTGCGGCCGGTACGCGACGCCGTCGTTGGCCACGGTGGCGATCGCATGCGCGAGCTGCAGCGGCGTGAACGCGTTGTACCCTTGGCCGATGCCTGCCGAGATCGAGTCGCCGAGGTACCACTTGCGCGCATCCTCGCGCGCCGACGCGAAGCGCTCGCGCTTCCACGCCCGCGACGGCAGGATGCCCGGCAGCTCGCCGTCGATGTCGATGCCGGTGGGCGCGCCGAAGCCGAAGCGGCCGAGGAAGCGCGCGGTGTCGTCGATGTCGGTCTCGCTCGCGAGCTGGTAGTAGTAGGTGTCGCAGGACACGACGATGGACTTGTGCATGTCGACGACACCGTGGCCGCCCGGCTTGTCGTCGCGGAAGCGGTGCGCCTGGCCGGGGATCTGGAAATAGCCCGGATCGTTGTACGACTGCTGGGGCGTGCGCTTGCCGGACACCAGCGCCGCGAGCGCGAGGAATGGCTTGATCGTCGAGCCCGGCGGATACGCGCCGCGCAACGGCCGGTTGAGCAGCGGCTTGTCCGGCGATTCGTTGAGCTCCTTCCAGCTCGCCGCATCGATGCCGTCGACGAACAGGTTGGGATCGAAGCCGGGCTTGGACACCATCGCGAGCACTTCGCCGTTGGCGGGGTCGATGGCGACCAGCGCGCCGCGCCGCTCGCCGAACGCGGCCTCCGCGGCCTGCTGCAGGTCGATGTCGATCGTCAGCGTGAGGTTGTCGCCCGACGTCGGCGGCGTCCGCGACAGCGTGCGCACCGCGCGGCCGCCCGCGTCGACCTCCACTTCCTCGACGCCGCTCTTGCCGTGCAGCTGCTGCTCGTACGCGAGCTCGACGCCGCTCTTGCCGATGTAGTCGGTGCCCTTGTAGTTGGTGGTCTCGTCCCAGCGCGCGATGCGGTCGACGTCGCGGTCGTTGATGCGCCCGATGTAGCCGACGACGTGCGACGCGAGCTCGCCGAACGGGTACTGCCGGTACAGCCGCGCCTTGATCTCGACGCCGGGAAAGCGGTAGCTGTTGACGGCGAAGCGCGCGACTTCCTCGTCGTTGAGCCGCGTGCGCAGCGGCAGGCTCTCGAAGTTCTTCGACTCGTCGAGCAGCTTGCGGAAGCGGCGCCGGTCGCGCGGCGTGATCTCGACGATGTCCGCCAGCGCGTTGATCGTCGCCTCCAGGTCCGCGACGCGCGACGGCTGGACCTCGAGCGCGTACGCCGAGTAGCTTTGCGCGAGGACCGTGCCCTTGCGGTCCGTGATCACGCCGCGATTGGGCGTGATGGGCACGATCGCGATGCGGTTGGTCTCGGCGAGTGTCTGGAAGTGGCCGTGCTGCACGACCTGCAGCTGGACGAAGCGTGCGACCAGGCCACCGAACGCGAGCACGATCAGCGCGGCCGCAATGCCCAGCCGGCGGCGAAACACGTACAGTTCGCGGCCCGGGTCGCGCAGCTCGCGTGCGCCGAACTCCGGCGGCCGCGAAAAGCCGCGGCGGCGACGCGTGAACAGGAGGCGGGCCATCGTGCGCGGGCCCTACGGCTTGCCGGGCGAGCGCGCGGGCCGCTGCGGCCACTGCAGCACGATCGACAGCAGCGGCCAGACCAGGGCGCCCACGAGCGGCCCGATGAAGTACGTGAGCCGCGGCAGCGACGCGCCGCCGACGGTGCGCACGAGCACGACCAGCGCGGCGGACATCAGCAGCAACGCCGCCACCTGCGCGGCCTGGTGCCACAGCGAGAAACGCAGCACGCGGCGGCGGAAGAACAGCGCCGCGTAGGCGAGCGCCGCGTACGCGAGCGCGTGCTGGCCGAACAGCGTCGCATCGCCGACATCCATCACGAGGCCTGCGCACCACGCGACGCCAACGCCGGCGAGCCGTGGCTCGTGGATGCACCAGTACAGCAGCACGAGCGCCAGCAGGTCCGGCCGCAGGAGCTGCGCGGTGCCCGACAGCGGCACGAGGTTGACGACGAACGCGGCGAGCATCGTCACCGCGACGAACCAGCCGCGCGCGGGCTTGAGGATCTCCTCCGGCCGCGCCGGCTTGAACGACGGCACTGCGGCGCCGAGCCTCACGTGCCTCGCCTCGCCTTGGCGCGCGCCGCGGCCTTGCCGGGCGCGCTGGCGTCCGGCTCGTCGGGACGCTCCGGCATCGCGGCCATGCGGCCCAGCACCAGCAGGTGCTCGCTGCGCGCGACGCCGCCGAGCGGCGCGCAATGGATGCGCGCGAAGATCTGCCCGGTATCGCGGTCGATCGCGGTAACCTGCGCGACGGCCAGCCCGGCGGGATACGTGCCGTCGAGGCCCGACGTCACGAGGCGGTCGCCGATCAGCAGGTCCGCCGAAGGTGGCATGAAGCGCAGCTCCAGCGGCTGCCCGGTGCCCGCGCCGTACAGCACGCTGTGCACGCCGGTGCGCTCGACCTTCACCGGGATCACGTGGTCCTTGTTGGTGAGCAGCGTCACTTCCGCCATCGCGGGGAAGACGCGCGTCACCTGGCCCACGACGCCCAGGTCGTCGATCACCGCTTCGCCCGGCGCGACGCCGTCGTGGTCACCCTTGTCGATGAACAGTCGCTGCGAGAACGGGTCGCGCCCGCTGTAGAGCACGCCCGCGGCGGTGGCGGCGCCCGCGTAGTGCGTCTGCACGCCGAGCAGCGCCTTGAGCCGCGCGTTCTCGTCGCGCTCGTGCGCGTAGCCCTGCACGGCCGGGGCCTGCGCCACGAGCGCGGAGCGCAGCGCCGCGTTGTCGTCGGCGAGCGAGCGCTTGGACGTGAAGTAGGCGGCGACGGCGCCCACCGCCTCCTGCGGCAACAGCGCGGCCTGCTGCAGCGGGCTGATGACGACGGTGACCACGCGCCGGATGTTCTCGAGGTAGCGGAAGCGCGTGTCGGCGAACAGCAGCACGAGCGACAGCACGCCGAAGAACGCGAGCCGCGACGCGGGGCTGGGGCCCCGGTGGAAGAACGGCGGTGGTTCGTGCGGCATCGCCGGCGGCGATTCAGGTGCGGGACGCGTGGACGCGAAACACAGCGAGCACGCGGCGTGCTGCCATCAGTCCGACGTGAAGATCGTGGACAGCTTGTCCATGTTCTCGAGCGCCT
Organism: Pseudomonadota bacterium; assembly: GCA_018241745.1. Classification (GTDB taxonomy): domain Bacteria; phylum Pseudomonadota; class Gammaproteobacteria; order Burkholderiales; family Casimicrobiaceae; genus VBCG01. The sequence continues at coordinate 6,742 of JAFEDG010000046.1, read as the reverse complement.
TGCCGCAACCCCGGACGACGCACGTCAGCGGATCGTCGGCGACGATCACCGGCAGCCCCGTTTCCTCCATCAGCAGGCGATCGAGATCGCGCAGCAGGCCGCCGCCGCCGGTGAGCACCATGCCGCGCTCGGCGATGTCGGCGCCCAGTTCCGGCGGCGTACGCTCGAGCGCGCTCTTCACCGCGGACACGATGCTGTTCAGCGGGTCCGTGAGGGCTTCCAGGATCTCGTTCGACGACACCGTGAACGCGCGCGGGATGCCTTCCGCGAGGTTGCGACCCTTGACTTCCATCTCCTTGACTTCGGAGCCCGGGAATGCGGAACCGATGGTCTTCTTGATGAGCTCGGCCGTCGTGTCGCCGATCAGCATGCCGTAGTTGCGGCGGATGTAGTTGACGATGGCCTCGTCGAACTTGTCGCCGCCGACGCGCACGCTGCCCGAGTACACCATGCCGCCCAGCGAGATGACGCCGACTTCCGTCGTGCCGCCGCCGATGTCGACGACCATCGAGCCCGTCGCGTCGCCGACGGGGAGATCCGCGCCGATCGCCGCGGCCATCGGCTCCTCGATCAGGTAGACCTTGGACGCGCCGGCGCCGAGCGCCGACTCGCGGATGGCGCGCCGCTCGACCTGCGTCGAGCCGCAAGGCACGCAGATGATGATGCGCGGGGAGCGGCCGAACAGCCGCGACTCGAGCACCTTGTTGATGAACTGCTTCAGCATCTGCTCGGTGACGGTGAAGTCGGCGATGACGCCGTCCTTCATCGGCCGGATCGCCGTGATGTTCCCCGGCGTGCGGCCCAGCATCTGCTTGGCGGCGAGGCCTACTTCCTGGATGACCTTCTTGCCGTTGTGACCGCCGTCCTGGCGGATGGCGACGACCGAGGGCTCGTCGAGCACGATGCCCTTGCCACGCACGTAGATCAGCGTGTTGGCGGTGCCGAGGTCGATGGCGAGGTCGCTGGAGAAATAGCCTTTGAACGATTCGAACATGAAGCGGAATCTGCCGGTTGCGTGAGCCTCCCGCGCGTGCGCAGTGGCACGGGGGCGAGAGGCCGGATGACGAGGTGATTATGATACTCTAGAGCGTTATCCCCGCAGGGCGTCGCGCGTGCGATTTTCACTCACGCGGCGACGTCGCGGCCCGCGCCGGCCAGGGGTGCGTACGAAGGGTGGCCGCGCCGCCCCGCCGTCACCCCTCGCTCCGCGTCGTCGCCACCCCGCCGGGCCGTCATCCTTCCAGTCCGCCCACCATGGCCCTCACGCTCGACGACGTCCGGCGCATCGCCCATCTTGCCCGTATCGACATCGACGCGGACGAGGCGGCCGCCGTCCATGCCAAGCTCGGCACCATCTTCGCGATGATCGACGAACTCAACGCCGTCGATACCGAGGGCGTGGCGCCGATGTCGCACGCCCAGGACATGGCGATGCCGCTGCGCGACGACGCGGTCACGGAAAGCGACCACCACGCGCTGTACCAGGCGCAGGCGCCGGCCGTCGAGGACGGGCTGTACCTCGTGCCGCGGGTCATCGAATAGCCATGGCCCTCCCGTCCACGACGCTCGCCGGGCTGGGCGCGGCGCTCGCCCGCGGCGCGCTGTCGTCCGTGGAGCTCACGCGCGAGGTGCTCGCCCGCGCCGGCGCCGCCCAGCCGGCGCTCAACGCGTTCGTCACGCTGGACGCCGACGGCGCGCTGGCGGCTGCACGCGCCGCCGACGAATCCCGGGCCGCCGGCCGCGCCGGTCCGCTGACCGGCGTCCCGATCGCCCACAAGGACGTGCTGATGACGGCCGGCCTGCGGACGACGTGCTCGTCGCGGATGCTGGCCAACTTCACGGCGCCGTACGACGCCCACGTCGTCGATGCGCTGAAGCGTGCTGGCACCGTGCTGGTCGGCAAGACGAACATGGACGAGTTCGCGATGGGGTCGTCGAACGAGACGTCGTACTTCGGGCCCGTCCGCAACCCGTGGAACCCCGCTTACGTGCCGGGCGGCAGCTCGGGCGGCTCGGCCGCTGCCGTGGCGGCGCGCATCGTGCCGGCCGCCACCGGCACCGACACCGGAGGCTCGATCCGCCAGCCCGCGTCACTGTCCGGCATCTGCGGCCTCAAGCCCACGTACGGCCTCTGCTCGCGCTACGGCCTGATCGCGTTCGCGTCCAGCCTGGACACGCCGGGCATGTTCGCGCAGACGGCCGAAGACTGCGCGCTGATGCTGAACGCGATGGCCGGCCACGATCCGCGCGACGCCACGTCGCTACCGCGGCCGCGCGAGGACTACACGCGCGAGCTCGGCCAGCCGCTCGCCGGATTGCGCATCGGCCTGCCGCGCGAATACTTCGGCGACGGCACCGACCTCGACGTCGCCGCGGCCGTCGACGCCGCCATCGCCGAATACCGGAAGCTCGGCGCCACGACCGTCGACATCGCGCTGCCTGCGGTGAAGCTGTCCGTGCCCGTCTACTACGTGATCGCGCCGGCGGAAGCCTCGTCCAACCTGTCGCGCTTCGACGGCGTCCGCTACGGGCACCGCGCCGCCGGGTATGCGGACCTGCTGGACATGTACAAGAAATCGCGCGCGGAAGGCTTTGGCGCCGAGGTGAAGCGGCGCATCCTCGTCGGCACGTACGTGCTGTCGCATGGCTACTACGACGCGTATTACCTCAAGGCGCAGAAGGTGCGCCGGTTGATCGCCGACGACTTCCAGCGCGCGTTCGCGCAGTGCGACGTCATCGCCGGTCCGACGGCGCCGTCGGCCGCGTTCGAGTTCGGCGCCAAGAGCGACGATCCGGTGCAGATGTACCTGAACGACATCTTCACGATCGCCGGCAACCTGACCGGCGTGCCGGGCATCTCGATTCCCTGTGGCTTCACGCGCGGCGGGCTGCCGATCGGCCTGCAGCTGCAGGCGAACTATTTCCGGGAGGCGCAGCTGCTCGGCGTGGCGCACGGATTGCAGCAGGCCACCGACTGGCATGCCCGGGTTCCCGCGGCGTACGGAGTGCAACGATGAACGCGCGCTGGGAAGTCGTCATCGGGCTCGAGACCCATGCGCAGCTGTCGACGGCCGCCAAGATCTTCTCGGGGGCGTCGACGGCATTCGGGGCCGCGCCCAACACGCAGGCCGCGGCCGTCGACATTGCGCTGCCGGGCGTGCTGCCGGTGCTGAACCGCGGTGCCGTCGAGCGCGCGATCCGCTTCGGCCTCGCCGTCGGCGGGACGATCGCGCCGTCGTCGGTGTTCGCGCGCAAGAATTACTTCTACCCGGACCTGCCGAAGGGTTACCAGATCTCGCAGTACGAGATTCCCGTCGTGCAGGGCGGCACGGTGACGATCACGACGCCGGCCGGCGAGAAGACCGTGCGGCTCACGCGCGCGCACCTGGAAGAGGATGCGGGCAAGTCGCTGCACGAGGACTTTCACGGCATGACCGGCATCGACCTCAATCGCGCCGGCACGCCGCTGCTCGAGATCGTGTCGGAGCCCGATCTGCGCAGCGCGGAAGAGGCGGTCGCGTATGCGCGGACGCTGCACGCGCTCGTGCGCTGGATCGGCATCTGCGACGGCAACATGCAGGAAGGAAGCTTCCGCTGTGACGCCAACGTATCGGTGCGCCCCGCCGGGTCGACGACGCTGGGCACGCGCGCGGAGATCAAGAACCTCAACAGCTTCCGCTTCCTCGAGCGGGCGATCCAGTTCGAGGTGCGCCGGCAGGTCGAGCTGATCGAGGACGGCGGCAAGGTGGTGCAGGAAACGCGGCTGTACGACCCGGACCGCGACGAGACGCGATCGATGCGCAGCAAGGAAGACGCGCAGGATTACCGCTACTTCCCGGATCCGGACCTGCCGCCGCTCGTCATCGACGCGGCGTGGATCGCGCGCGTGAAGGCCTCGATGCCCGAGCTGCCGGCTGCCAAGAAGGCGCGCTTCGAGTCGCAATATGCGCTCGCGAGTGCAGACGCCGCGCACGTCAGTGCGTCGCCGGAGCTGGCGGCGTATTACGAGTCCGCCGTCGCCGCGTTGCCCGCGGGCATCGCCAACGGTCCGAAGCTCGTCGCCAACTGGATGCAGGGGGAGCTCGCGGCCTCGCTGCACCGCGCGGACCTCGACATCGCGCAATCGCCGGTGGGAGCCGCCGCGCTGGGAGGCCTGATCGCGCGCATCGCGGACCAGACGATATCCGGCAAGCTCGCCAAGGACGTGTTCGACGCGATGTGGGCCGGCGAAGGCGACGCGGACGCGATCATCGCTGCGCGGGGGCTGCGCCAGATATCCGACACCGGCGCGATCGACGCGCTGATCGACGGCGTACTCGCCGCCAACCCGGCCATCGTCGCCGAATTCCATGCCGGCAAGGAGAAGGCGTTCAACGCCCTCGTCGGCAAGGTGATGGCCGCCAGCAAGGGCAAGGCCAACCCCGCGCAGGTCAACGCCGCGCTGCGCAGCAAGCTATAGGGTCCGACCCTAATTTCCCTGCGCAAGGCCGCGGCGTTGACGACGGGAAATTAGGGTTGGACCCTCCGTCTGCCTAGTCTTCCTCGTAGTCGTCGTCCTCGTCGTCCTCATCCTCGTCGTCGTCGTACCCCTCGTCGTCATCAGGGGGCTCGCCGATCGGGACGGGGTCGTCGCCCGGACCCGGTCCGGGCAGCAGCCACCACGCCGCCGTCGACACGCTGGTCGGCTCGGCATCCATCGCGCCGGGATCGTTCACGACTGCGCCGGGACAGGACAGAAAGATCGGACCTATTGCGGCGGGATCCGCAGGTTCTGGCCGGGATAGATCTTGTTCGGATCGGACAGCATCGGCTTGTTGGCGTCGAAGATCTTCATGTACTTGTTCGGGTCACCGTAGAACTGCTTGCTGATCTTGGACAGCGTGTCGCCCGACACGACCGTGTAGTACTGCGACTCGGGCGCGCTCTGGTCGACGGTCATCATGTCCTTGACCTGCGCGACGCCCGCGACGTTGCCGCAGCACAGCACGATCTTCTCCTTTGTCGCCTGGTCCGGCGCGACGCCGAACACGCTGACCGTGGACGTCGCGCCGTCGAACGTCACCGTGAGGCCGGTCGCCGACAGGTTCTGCGCCTTCACGTAGTCGAGGATCGCGTCGCCCGCCGCAGCATTGGCGGCGGCCACCTTGGCGGGATCGGCGGGCGCGGCCTTCATCTCGGTCATCGCCGCCTGTGCCTGGCCCTTGCCGAACAGCTTCTCGCCCGCGTCCTTCATGAAATCGATGAGACCCATCGGTGCCTCCTGCAATCGTGGTTGAGCGGTGCACGGCCATGCATGCGTGATGGCCGCAGCGGTTGCGATCAAGCATACACCCGGCATGGCGCGACCCCGTTGCACACGTTGCGCCGCGCCTTGACACATTACAGTCATCGGCGAATCATCCGCCGGTCATCGACGCCCGGCAGCATGGCCGGCTTCGCATGCCGTCCCCCGCCGCCGATCCGCGCCCGTTCCTCGACATCCGCAACGTGTCCGTCGCGTACGGGGAGACGCGCGTACTCGACGACGTGTCGCTCGCCGTGGCGCGCGGCGAGCTCGTCGCGCTGCTCGGCAGCTCCGGTTGCGGCAAGACGACGCTGTTGCGCTCGATCGCGGGCTTCGTGCAGCCCACCGCCGGCAGCATCACGCTCGACGGCCGCGAGCTGACGACGCTGCCGCCTGAAGCACGCGGTACCGCGATGATGTTCCAGTCGTATGCGCTGTGGCCGCACCTCGACGTGTCCGCCAACATCGGCTACGGGTTGCGGATGCGCGGCTGGAAGAAGGATGCGATCGCGGCGCGCGTCGCGGAGATGCTGAAGCTGTTGCAGCTCGAAGGCTACGAGCATCGCGCCATCGCGCAGCTATCCGGCGGCCAGAAGCAGCGCGTCGCGCTCGGCCGCGCGCTCGCGGTCGACCCGGCGGTGCTGCTGCTCGACGAGCCGATGTCCAACCTCGACTACAAGGTGCGCATCGAGTTGCGGCACGAGCTCCGTGCGCTGCAGAAGCGCGTCGGCATCACGGCCGTCTACGTGACGCACGACCGCGAGGAAGCACTGACGCTCGCCGACCGCATCGCCGTGCTCGATGCCGGCCGCATCGTGCAGCTGGGCCGTCCCGAGGAGGTGTTCCACCAGCCCGCCTCCGCGTTCGTCGCCGGCTTCATGGGCGCCGACAACGCGCTCGATGTCGTCGCCCACGGCGGCGGCTGGACCGCGGCGCCGCCGCGCACGCCCGGCGCCCGCCGCGCCCACTTCCGCGGCGACCGCGCATCGCTCGGTGCCGCGCCACCCGGCGCCGGCACGCTCGCGTTCGACGGCGAGGTGGCACAACGCATCTATCTCGGCAACGGATTCCGCTACCGGGTCCGCGGGCCGCATGCCGAAGTCTGGGTCGACGACCCGACGGCGCGCGACGAAGGAAGTCCCGTTCGCGTCACGGTCGGCGCCGACGCGCTGTTGCTGTTCAACGAAGCGCAATGAAGCACGCGACGCCGCGCGTCGCATCACGCTAACGTCACGAGGAGACGAAGATGTTCAACGCAAGGAATTCCGCCAGGCTGCGCGCGCTCGGCGTCGCGCTGATGGCCGCAGGGCTGCTCGGCGGCACCACCGCCTGGGCCGACACCACGCTCAACGTGGTCACGGCCGGCGACCAGAACATGGTCGACTACATCAACAACTTCCTCGGGCCGAAGTTCGAGGCGCAGAACCCGGGCGTCAAGGTGAAGGCCGTCGGCACCGG
>JAFEDG010000045.1 GCA_018241745.1 Pseudomonadota bacterium | reverse complement strand
TAGGCGCTCGCGAGATGGATGATGCTGCCGCTGCCCGAAGACGCGTAGTTGAGCGTGCCCGGCTTCGCCTTCGCCAGCGCGATCAGGTCAGCCACGTTTTTCACCGGCAGCTTCGGGTTGGCGACGATCACGAGCGGGCCTTGCGAGATCTGGATGACCGGCGTGATATCCGCGAGCGGGTCGAACGTGAGCTTGTACAGGCTCGGATTGACGACATACGACAGCGACACGAGCAGCAGCGTGTAGCCGTCGGGAGGCGCGTTGACGACGAGCTCGGTGCCCAGCATGCCGCCTGCGCCGGGCTTGTTCTCGACGATCACCGGCTGGCCCAGGCCTTCCGCGATGTGCTGCGCGACGAAGCGCGCGATGAAGTCGTTGCCGCCCCCGGGCGCGAACGGGACGATCAGGTGGATCGGGCGCGACGGGAACGTGTCCGCGGCCCCGGCGGGCAATGGCGAGGCAAAAGCGGCGAACACCGCGAGCGTGGCACAGCTCAAGCGAGCGATGGATGTGGGCATCGTGGGCGGAAAGTGGTCAGGTGGAGAGCGCGACGGCGAGGCGCTCGTCGCGGACGGTCAGCGTGGTGCCGAAGGCGCGGCTGCGAGCGATCAGGTCGTCGGTGACGGCGGCCTCGCGCGCTGCGGCGCACAGCACGGTTTCATTGGCGTCGTTGTGGCGGACGAGCTCCAGCGATGCGTCGACGACGCGGCCATCGGCGAACGCGAGATGTGCCATCTCGCCGACCCAGTCGCCGTGCTTGCGTCCGCCGTGCCCCGAGTGGAACGAGAAGCTGCCGAGGCCGTAGAAGACCGGCTTGCCGCGATACACCTCGACCGGCAGCGCGTAATGCGGACCGTGGCCGACGACGACGTCGGCGCCAGCGTCGATCGCCGCGTGCGCGATGCCGGTCATGTAGTCGAGCACGTCCTGCCACAGGCCCCAGTGGCATGACGCGACGACGTAGTCGACGTCGCGGCGCAGCGCCGCGATGTCGGCAGCGAACGCGTCGAGGTAGCGCCGGTCGGCCCACGTGATGATCACCGGCGGGATGCCCGGGCGATTCATCGGCGGGATCTCCGGACGTTCCTTGTGCGCCGGTACCTGGTAGGCCGTGTGGCCGCGGATCACGGCGACGCCGGGCGCATCGGCGCGCGCCTCGTGGTGCGTCGGCCAGTACACGGACGTGCGCTGCAGGAATCCGATGCGCACGCCGTTGCGCTCGACGATCGCGGGTGCGCGCGCGGCGGTGAGCGTGGCGCCGGCGCCGGTGTGCGCGACGCCGATCGCGTCGAGCGCGGCGATCGACGCGCCGATCGCGTCGGCACCGTAGTTCACGTTGTTGGCAAGACCGACGGCGGCGATGCCAGCGTCGCGCAGCACGGCCTGGCCGACGGCGGCGTCGACGTAGAAGCCTTCGTTGTCGACGGAGTGCGCGGCCGGCGGCGTGTACAGGCAGCACTCGAGGTTCGAGAACACGACGTCGGCCGCCGCGAACGCCGGCTGCACGCGCCGGAACGGCACGGCCGCGTCGTCGACGTTCATCAGGTTCACGTCGCCGGTCACCACCAGCGACAGCGTGCGCGACAACGTCATTCCGCGGCGGTGAGCCTGGCCGCGCGGACGACCTTGCCGAGCCGCTCGCGATCCGCCTTCACGTATGCGGCGAAGGCGGCAGGAGACCCGGGCGCCGCTTCGGCGCCATCGTTGGCGAACGCGCGCTGCACGTCGGCGTCGGCCAGCACCTTCTGCACGTCCGCGTTGAGGCGGTCGACTATTGCGGGCGGCGTGCCCGCGGGCACGAACAGCCCGTACCACGACGCCGCCTCGTAGCCGGTGAGGCCCGCCTCGGCCACCGTCGGCACGTCCGGCAGGATGGCGAGGCGCTTGCTGCCGGTCACCGCGAGCGCGCGCAACTCGCCGGACTTGATGTGCGGCAGGATCGCGACGACGCTGCTGAACATCAGTTGCACGTCGCCGGCCAGCAGGTCCTTCAGCGCCGGCGCGAGTCCCTTGTACGGCACGTGCACGATGTCGATGCCGGCCATGCTCGCGAACATCAGCGCCGCGAGGTGCGACGAGCTGCCGTTGCCGTTCGACGCGTAGTTGAGCGTGCCGGGCTTCGCCTTCGCGAGGGCGATGAACTGCGCGATGTCGCGGGCGGGCACCGATGCGCGCACGACGAGCACGAGCGGCGCCTTGGCGAGCATCGCGACCGGTGCGAAGTCCTTGTCGGCGTCGTACGGAAGCTTCGCGTGCAGCAACGGATTGACGACCTGGCTGCCGACGCCGCCCAGGAACAGCGTGTAGCCGTCCGCCGGCGAATGGGCCGCGAGTTCGGCGCCCAGCGCGCCGCCTGCGCCGCCGCGGTTGTCGACGACGATGGGCTGGCCCAGCATGGGCGCGAGCTTCTGTGCCACGGCCCGCGCGACCGTGTCGTTGCCGCCGCCGGGTGCGAACGGAACGATCAGCTTCAGCGGGTGGGTCGGATAGTCGTCGGCGCCGGCCGCCAGCGCGGGCGCGAACGACGTGACGGCGAAGGCGGCGGCAACGAGGAAGCGTCGCATCGGGATCTCGTCCAGTGGATCGGTACGGCGCCCTGCAGCCGAGCGGGGCCACGGGGATGCCGGATGCCGCGGCGCACGCCCACGGCGCGGTGCGGTGTGACGAATAGTGCACAATGGTATACCAATGCGGGACGCCGCCATCGGGCGCTCGCGGGCGCGCTTCGCCCCACGGGTTGCCGGCATGCGATTCCTGTCGTATAATCAAAGGCTTTGCTGCTGTCGACGCCCGCCATGGCGCGGCATGCAGCTGTCGCCAACCGCGGACGACCTGTCCGGCCCGCCCCCGGCACCACGCCGGCGCGGGGCCCGCGAAGGGAAGGCCGCAGACAAGGAGTCCACCATGGCCGCTACCTCCTCCAGCAGCAAGCTCGAATTCACCGCCTTCCCGCGAGCGGGCGAAGGCCGCGGCGCGAGCCGCCGCCTGCGTCACGCCGGCAAGGCTCCCGGCATCGTCTATGGCGGCACCGACAAGCCCGCGGCGATCGAGCTCGATCACAACGCGCTGTGGCACGCGCTCAAGAACGAGGCGTTCCACTCGTCGATCCTGACGATGACGCTCGGCAATGCGAAGCAGCGCGTCCTGCTGCGCGACGTGCAGATGCACCCGTACCGCCCGCAGGTCCTGCACATCGACTTCCAGCGGATCGACGAGAACAAGAAGATCCACATGAAGGTGCCGCTGCACTTCGTGAATGCCGAAGTGTCGCCGGCGGTGAAGCTGGGCGGCGCGATCATCAGCCACGTGATGACGGAAATCGACGTCGCGTGCCTGCCCAAGGACCTGCCGGAATTCATCGCCGTCGACCTGTCGGCGATCGAGATCGGCCATGCGATCAAGGTGTCGGAGCTCAAGCTCGGCGACGGCGTGACGGCCGTGACGCACGGCAAGGACCCGGTCGTCGCGACGGCCGTCGTGCCGCGCGCGGTGGCCGAAGCCGAGGACACGGCGACGGCCGACGCTGCTGCGGCGCCCGCCGCGGACGCGAAGGCGGGGGACGCCAAGGCGTCCGACGCGAAGGCGGCCGACGCCAAGGGCGGCGACAAGAAGAAGTAAGCGCCGGGTCGCGCACCCGGTGCCCGGGCACCCCGCGGGCCGCGCGACGAGCGTGGCCCGCCGTCCCGGAACGAGGCCCGTCGCGACACCGCGCGGGCCTTTTTTCTGCGAGCGAACGACATGGCTGAAGGCATCCGACTCGTCGCCGGCCTGGGCAACATCGGCCACGAGTACGTGCGCACGCGGCACAACGCCGGCTTCTGGTTCGCCGACGTGCTCGCCGAGGAGCTCGGCGCGACGTTCGCGAACGAGGCGCGCTTCTTCGGCGATGTCGCGCGCGCCGGAAGCGTGCGCATCGTGAAGCCGACCACGTACATGAACCTGTCGGGCCGCGCCGTCGGCGCGCTCGCGCGGTTCTACGGCATCGAGCCGGCGCAGATCCTCGTCGTGCACGACGAGCTGGACCTCCACCCCGGCGACGCGAAGCTGAAGCTCGGTGGCGGCGTCGCGGGCCACAACGGCCTCAAGGACATCCGCGCCCAACTCGGCACGCCGGACTTCTGGCGGCTGCGCCTGGGCATCGCGCATCCGCGCGATACCGCGACGCCCGCGCGTGCCGTCGTCGACTACGTGCTGGGCGTCCCCACGGTGGACGAGCAACGCGCGATCGACGACGCGATCGGCCGCGGCCTTGCCGTGTGGCCGTCGCTCGCGCGCGGCGAATTCGAGCGCGCGATGCTGGAACTGCATTCCCAACGGAAGGACCGGTCATGAGCCTCAAATGCGGGATCGTCGGGTTGCCGAACGTCGGCAAGTCGACACTGTTCAATGCGCTGACGCGCGCGGGCATCGCGGCGGAGAACTATCCGTTTTGCACGATCGAGCCCAACGTCGGCATCGTCGAGGTGCCCGATCCACGGCTCGCAGAGCTCGCGAAGATCGCGAAGCCCGAGAAAGTCATCCCGGCCGTCGTCGAGTTCGTCGACATCGCCGGGCTGGTGGCGGGAGCGTCCAAGGGCGAGGGACTCGGCAACCAGTTCCTCGCGAACATCCGCGAGACGGACGCGATCGCGCACGTCGTGCGCTGCTTCGTCGACGACAACGTCGTGCACGTCGCCGGCGGCGTCAACCCGGTGTCCGACATCGAGACGATCAACACCGAGCTCGCGCTCGCGGACCTCGCGTCCGTCGACAAGCAGATGGCCAAGGTGGAAAAGCTCGCCCGCGCTGGCGGCGACAAGGAGGCGAAGCGGCTGTTCGAGACGCTGAAGAAGGTGTCCGCCGTGCTCGACACCGGCAAGCCCGCGCGCTCCGCCGACCTGTACGACGAGGAACGCGCGCTGCTCGCACCCTACTTCCTGCTGACGATGAAGCCGACGATGTACGTCGCCAACGTCAGCGAGAAGGGCTTCACCGACAACCCGCTGCTGGACGCGGTGAAGGCATACGCGGACCGCGAGGGCGCGCCGGTGGTCGCCGTGTGCGCGGCACTGGAGGCCGAGATCGCGGACCTGGACGGCGACGACAAGCTCGCGTTCCTGGCGGACCTCAACCTCACGGAGCCGGGCCTCGACCGCGTCATCCATGCCGGCTACCGGCTGCTCGGCCTGCAGACGTATTTCACGGCGGGCGAGAAGGAAGTGCGGGCGTGGACGGTGGCGGTCGGCGCCACGGCGCCGCAGGCCGCCGGCGTCATCCATACGGATTTCGAGAAGGGCTTCATCCGCGCGGAAACGATCGCGTACGACGATTACGTCCGCTATCGCGGCGAGGCAGGCGCCAAGGAAGCAGGCCGCATGCGCCTCGAGGGCAAGGACTACGTCGTCAAGGACGGCGACGTGATGCACTTCCGGTTCAACGTCTGAACGCCCGGGGCATCGTTGCGGGTGCGTGAAGCCGCTATCATGTGCGACGTGAAGTCCCCGTTGCCGCCCGCCCCGACGCCACGCCCGCGCGGAGTCGCGCGTCGCGCAGGCGCGCTGCTCGCCGCCGCGGCGCTGCTGGCCGTGACCGGCTGCGCGTCGCTCGGCCGTCCCAAGCCGCCCGAGGTGACGCTCGACAGCGTCACTGCCGCGGTCGTCGGCCCCGGCGGCGCGCGCGTACGCGTCCGGCTGGCCGCGCGCAATCCCAACGTGTTCGACCTGCGCGTCGACTCGCTCGACTACCTGCTGGCGCTCGACGGCCGCACCGTCGGCGGCGGCACGCTCGTGCAGCCGGTCGTGCTGAAGGCCAACGACGTGACGCCGATCGACCTCGACGTGCGCATCGACTTCGCCGCGATGGGCAGCGTCATCGACCGCGCCGCACGCCGCGGCGCCGTCGCCTACGACCTGTCCGGCAACGTCGTGCTCGCCGACGGCACGCGCCTGCCGTTCCACCGCGACGGCGATTTCAAGCCGACCGGCCGGCTCGTCGGGCCGGCGCTGCCGCAATGACCGGCTTCGACTTCACGAAGATGCAGGGGCTCGGCAACGACTTCGTCGTCATCGACGGCATCACGCAGTCCGTTGCGCTGACGCCGGACCTCGTGCGGCGCATCGCAGACCGGCGCTTCGGCATCGGGTGCGACCAGGTGCTGCTCGTCGAGCGCCCGACGCGCGACGATGCGGACTTCCGCTACCGGATCTTCAACGCGGACGGCGGCGAGGTCGAGCAATGCGGCAATGGCGCGCGCTGCTTCGTCGAGTTCGTCCGCGCGCGCGGCCTGACGACGGAGCGCGACATCCGCGTCGAGACGGCTGGCGGCATCATCGTGCCGCACGTCCAGGGCGACGGCGAGGTCAGCGTCGACATGGGCGCGCCGCGCTTCGCGGCTGACGCGGTGCCGTTCACCGGCGGCAGCGGCGGCGTCACCGACGTGCTCGACGTCGACGGCACGCCGGTCACGGTCTCCGTGCTGTCGATGGGCAATCCGCACGCCGTCCAGCTCGTCGCCGACGTCGATGCGGCGCCCGTACGCACGCAAGGCCCGCGCATCGAGGCGCATGCGCGCTTCCCGCGCCGCGTGAACGCCGGGTACATGCAGGTCGTCGATCGCGCTAACATCCGCCTGCGCGTCTGGGAACGCGGCGCTGGCGAGACGCTGGCGTGCGGCACCGGCGCGTGCGCGGCGGTGGTCGCGGGTATTCGCCGCGGCGTGCTCGACGACGTCGTCCGCGTGCACCTGCCCGGTGGCACGCTCGTCGTGAGCTGGCCGGGCGCGGGGCACCCGGTGACGATGACGGGTCCCGCTGCCTTCGTGTTCGACGGGCATTACGCGGCAGGCGCCGCCGTCGCCCACTGATCAAACGCAAGATAACGACTCGAGCTTCGATGGATCCCAAGGACGTCGCCGACTACCTCCGCGCCAACCCGGAGTTCTTCAACGAGCAGGCCGAGCTGGTCGGGGACCTCGCCGTGCCGCACCCGCACGGGGGCCATGCGATCCCGATCGCCGAACGCCAGATCCTCGCGCTGCGCGACAAGAATTCGGAACTGGAAGCGAAGCTGCGCGAGCTGATCGCCTACGGCAACGAGAACGATTCGATCGGCGAAAAGCTCCACCGGTCGACGCTCGCGCTGTTCGCCGCGCCCGACCTGGAGACGACGCTCGCCGTGCTGCAGCACAGCCTGATCGAGGACTTCGGCGTCCCGCAAGTCGCCGTCCGGCTGTGGGGCAAGGTCCCGGAGCAGTCCTACCTGCCCGAGCTCGCCGCGGTATCCGCGGAGACGCGCGGCTATGCGGATGCGCTCGGCGCGCCGTACTGCGGTCCCGAAGCCGCGTTCGAGACGAGCGAGTGGTTCGACAACGCGGGCGAGCTTGCGTCGTACGCCTACCTGCCGCTGCGGACCGACCGCACGTTCGGCCTCCTGTCGCTCGCGAGCACGGACCCGGCGCGCTTCCAGGCGGGCATGGGGACGGTCCACCTGATGCGCATCGCCGAGCTTGCGAGCGTTGCGATCGCGCGCTTCCTGCCCGTGGCGTGACGCTCCCCGAGCGCTTCGCCGCTCACCTCGCGCCGCGTCCGGCGCATACCCGCAACGCCTACGTCCGCGACGTCGCGCAACTCTCCGCGCTCGCCGGCGACCGCTCGCTCGCCACGCTTACGCGCGCCGACGTCGCACGCCACCTCGCCACGCTGCACGGGCGCGGACTGTCGGGCCGCAGCCTCGCGCGGATGCTCTCCGCATGGCGCGCGTTCTATCGCTGGCTCGCGACGACGCCGGACGCGCCGCGCGACGATCCCACCGCCACGCTGAAGCCGCCGAAGGCCGCGCGCCGGCTGCCGGTCGCGCTGTCGCCCGACGAGGCCGCGCAGCTCGTCGCGATCGAAGGCGACGATGCGCTCGCGCAGCGCGACCGCGCGCTGTTCGAGCTCGCGTATTCGTCCGGCCTGCGGCTCGCCGAGCTGGCGGGCCTCGACGTCGACCGCCTCGACCTCGTCGAAGGCGAGGTCCGCGTGTTCGGCAAGGGCTCGAAGGAACGCGTCGTGCCCGTCGGCGCCGCGGCGCGCGACGCGTGCGCGCGTTGGCTCGCGACCCGCGCGACGCTCGCAGCGCATGGCGAGAAGGCCGTGTTCGTCGGCCAGCACGGGCGCCGGCTCGGCCCGCGCGCGATCGAGGCGCGGCTCGCCGGCTGGGCGAAGAAGAGCGGCCTGACGCAGCACGTCCACCCGCACATGCTGCGCCACTCGTTCGCGTCGCACGTGCTGCAGTCGTCGGGCGACCTGCGCGCCGTGCAGGACATGCTGGGCCACGCGTCGATCGCGAGCACGCAGGTCTACACGCACCTCGACTTCCAGGCGCTCGCGAAGGTGTACGACGCGGCGCACCCGCGGGCACGCAAGCGGAAGGCGCCGGGCTGATCCGCGGTCCGCGCTATCGGTTCCCGATGGTGGAGGGCGGCGCACCCGGGAGAACGCGCGGGCCGCTTTCATTCGCACGCAACGCCGTCGCCGCGCACCGCATTGACCCCACGCACCACGGAAAGACGCGATGAAAACCCTGCCGCTGACGCTGTCCATCTGGAATTACGATCACACGCACGCGCTCGTCGACGGCAGCGTCCGTGCCGAGGGCATCGCGCTCAACGTGCTGAACCTGGGCGTCGAGGAGACGTTCTTCCGGATGGTGCGGCACCGTGAGTTCGACGTCGCGGAGATGTCGCTGTCGTCGTACTCGGTCATGGCGTCGCGCGACAAGCCACCGTTCATCGCGCTGCCGGTATTCCCGTCGCGGATGTTCCGCCACTCGTGCATCTTCGTGTCCGCGAAGAGCGGGATCCGCGAGCCGGGCGACCTCGTCGGCAAGCGCATTGGCGTGCCGGAGTACCAGATGACGGGGCCCGTGTGGATTCGCGGCATCCTGCAGGACGAGTACGGCGTCGATCCGAAGGCCGTCGAGTACCGGACCGGCGGCGAGGAGTCGCCCGGCCGCGAGGAGAAGCTGAAGCTCGCGCTGCCGCCGGACTTCCGCGTGCGGCCGATCGGGCCGACGCAGACGCTCGCGCAGATGCTCGCCGACGGCGAGATCGACGCGCTGCACACGGCGCGCGTGCCGTCGACGTTCTACACGCGACCGGACGACGTGAAGCGCCTGTTCCCGGACTTCGTCGCCGTCGAGCGCGACTACTGGCGGCGCGGGCACATCTTTCCGATCATGCACACCGTCGTCATCCGGCGCGAGGTCTACGAGGCCAACCGCTGGATCGCGCGCTCGCTGTACAAGGCGTTCGTGGCGGCGAAGGCGCGCGCGCTCGAGGCGCTGAACGCGACGTTCGCGCTCGCGACGATGCTGCCGTGGCAAGTCTCGGCCGTCGAGGAAGCGAAGAGCGAGATGGGCGCCGACTGGTGGCCGTATGGCGTCGACGCCAACCGGAACGTGCTGGAGACGTTCCTCCGCTACCACCACGAGCAGGGATTGTCGTCGCGGCGGCTCGCCGTCGACGAGCTGTTCGCGCCGGAGACGCTGGAAGACTTCGTCGTCTAGCGCCGGCGCTGTCGGCCTCAGTCCGCCGGCTGCGCAGCCTCTTCCGTGTCCCGCAGCGCCTCGATCTCCAGCGATGCGGCCAACTGCGCAAGGCGCGCGACGACGCCGTACGCGTAGAAGCGGTTGGGCGGGCAATCGGTGGCGCCCGCGAGGTCGGGGATGCACGGCGACTCGAACGCGAGCGGCACGAACTGCGCGCCGGGCGCGTTGAGGTTCTCGTCCTTGCCGCGCGCCGTGTGCACGCGGTAGAAGCCGCCGACGACGAAACGGTCGACCATGTAGACGACGGGCTCCGCGATCGCGTCGTCGATCGACTCGAACGTCGGCACGCCTTCCTGGATGATCACCGACGACACCTCGAGGCCTTCCTTGACGACCGCCATCTTGTTGCGCTGCTTGCGGTTGAGGCCAATGACATCGCCGGGATCGCGCACCGTCATGATGCCCATCCCATACGTGCCGGCGTCGGCCTTCACGATGACGAACGGCTTGTCGTCGATGCCGTACTCGCGGTACTTGGCGCCGATCCGCTCGAGCAGCGCGCCGACGTTCGACGCGAGGCATTCCTCGCCCGCGCGTTCCTGGAAGTCGATCGCGCTGCAGGTCCCGAAGTACGGGTCGATCAGCCACGGGTCGATGTCGATCAGCGTGGCGAACTCCGCGGCCACGCGCCGGTAGATCTCGAAGTGCTGCGACTTCTTGCGGTTGAACCAGCCTGCGGCGATCGGCGGCGCGATCGGCTGGTCGAGGTCGGCGAGCAGTGCCGGCGGTCCCGCCGACAAGTCGTTGTTGAGCAGGATCATGCACGGGTCGAAGCCCGCGACACCCGCGCGCCGCCCGTGGCGCACGATCGGCTCGACGCGCACCGCGCGGCCGTCGGCGGCCGTGTAAGTCGTGGGCGCCGTGACCTCGGGATTCAGCGACCCGATGCGCACGTTCATTCCCGCCTTGCGCAGGATGTCCTCGAGCGTCGCCACGTTGGCGAGGTAATACGTGTTGCGCGTGTGGTTCTCCGGCACCAGCAGCACGCCGCGGGCGTCGGCGCAGACACGCTCGACCGCCGCCTGGATTGCCTGCACGCACAGCGGCAGGAACGCGGGGTTCAGGTTGTTGAAGCCGCCCGGAAACAGGTTCGTGTCGACAGGCGCGAGCTTGAAGCCGGCGTTGCGCAGGTCGACCGACGCGTAGAACGGGATCTCGTGCTCCTGCCACTTGCCGCGGAGCCAGCGCTCGATGTCCGGCATCCGGTCGAGGATCCGGCGCTCGAGGTCCAGCAGCGGGCCGGTCAGGGCGGTTGTGAGATTGGGAACCATGCGGGCGCGTCGTGTGGAGGCGCGACGATTCTACGTGAAGGGTCCGACCCTATTTTCCCGGCTGGTGCCACATGCCACGGAAAGCGGGGTCGAACGCAAAAAAAGGGGCGCCGGTGAAGGCGCCCCGAATGCCACTGAGGAGAAACGAATCGAGGAGGAGAGTCCCCGACTTACGGGCCGTCGTCCGCGGGGTGGTGCGTCCGCCGGCCCGTAAAGGTGGTGCCAATCGGTACTGGAACTACAGGCGGTACGCCTCTTCGCCGTGCGACGTGATGTCCAGGCCTTCGCGCTCTTCCTCTTCGGTCACGCGCAGCCCGACGATCAGGTCGGTGATCTTGTAGGCGATGAAGGCGACGACGGCTGTCCAGAGGATCGTGATGCCGACGGCCTTGGCCTGGATCCACAGCTGGGCCAGATAACCGGGGTACTCCGTCTTGCCGGTGACCCAGTCGGACACGACGCTCGGTCCGCCCAGGTCCGGCGACACGAAGATGCCCGTCAGCAGCGCGCCCATGATCCCGCCGACCGCGTGCACGCCGAACACGTCCAGCGTGTCGTCCACGCCGATCATCTTCTTCAAGCCGTTGACGCCCCACAGGCAGACGACGCCGGCCAGCAGGCCGATGACGAACGCACCCGGGATGCCCACGTTGCCGGCCGCCGGCGTGATGGCCACGAGACCCGCCACCGCACCGGAGCAGATGCCCAGCATCGTCGGCTTGCCCTTGAACATCCACTCGGCGAACATCCACGAGATCGCGGCGCAGGCCGTCGCGAGGTACGTGTTGATGAAGGCCAGCGCGGCGCTGTTGCCGGCCTCGAGCGCGGAGCCCGCGTTGAAGCCGAACCAGCCGGTCCACAGCAGCGAGGCGCCGATCATCGTCAGCGGCAGGTTGTTGGGCGGCATCGCTTCCTTGCCGAAGCCCACGCGCTTGCCGAGCATGATCGCGCCGACCAGGCCCGCGATGCCCGCGTTGATGTGCACGACGGTGCCGCCCGCGAAGTCGAGGGCGCCCATCTGCCAGATGTAGCCGGCCTTGCTGTTCATCTCGTCGACGACGTTGGCCGCCGTGTACGCATCCGGGCCCATCCAGAACCACACCATGTGCGCGACCGGGCAGTACGCGAACGTGAACCAGATCACGCTGAAGATCAGCACGGCCGAGAATTTCATCCGCTCGGCGAAGCCGCCCAGGATCAGGCACACGGTGATGGCCGCGAACGTGGCCTGGAACGCGACGAACACGAGCTCGGGCAGCACGACGCCCTTGCTGAACGTGGCCGCCATCGCGAACTCGCCCTTGGCCGAGTCGAACGTGCCGGACAGGAACAGCCGGCTCAGGCCGCCGAAGAACGCATTGCCCTCGGTGAACGCGAGGCTGTAGCCGTAGACGCACCACAGCACGGTGATCAGCGAGAACACGGCGAACACCTGCATCAGCAGCGACAGCACGTTCTTCGCGCGCACCATGCCGCCGTAGAACAGCGCCAGCGCCGGCACGCTCATCATCAGCACGAGCGCGGTGCACACGAGCATCCACGCGACGTCGCCCTTGTTGGGCACCGGCGCGGGCGCTGCCGCGGCGGCAGGCGCCGCTGCCGCGTCGGCCGGGGCCGAGCCACCGGCGGCC
>JAFEDG010000044.1 GCA_018241745.1 Pseudomonadota bacterium | reverse complement strand
GTCCGCATCGATCAGGTAGCCGATCGACATCGACTGCACGCCATGCGCTTCCATCGGCTCCAGCGTCTTGCCGTCGGCGGACTGCGGGCGCCCGGCGATGCCCAGCATCGTCGGCTGCGACGGCCCGTAGATGTCGGCGTCGAGAATGCCGACCGTCGCGCCTTCCGCGGCGAGCGCCAGCGCGAGGTTCACGGCCGTCGTCGACTTGCCGACGCCGCCCTTGCCCGATGCCACGGCGACGATGTTCTTCACGCCCGGGATCAGCTTCACGCCGCGCTGGACGGCGTGCGAGACGATGCGCTGCGTGACGTTGACGTCGACGCGGGCGACGCCGGGCATCGCCGCGACGGCATCGCGGACGAGCGCCGCCAGCGCATGGTGCTGCGAGCGGGCCGGGTAGCCGAGCTCGATGTCGACGGTGACGGCGTCGCCGTCCACGGCGACCTTGCGCACAGCCTTGCCGGTGACGAAATCGGCGCCGGTATTGGGGTCGACGACACGCGCGAGCGTCGCGCGCACTTCGGCTTCGGAAAGGGCCATGGGCACAGGGAGTCGGCGCGACGCCAGGGGCGCGCAAGGGTTGCGGAATCGGCGATCATTCTACGCGGGGCGTCATTTGCTAGAATTTGCTGCCGAAACAACGCTTTCCGGCCTGGGCCGTCGCCCGCGGCCACCGCCCGCCATTCATGCCCGAATCCCCGCGCAAATTCTTCGTCACGACCGCGCTCCCCTACGCGAACGGCCCGTTCCACATCGGCCACGTGATGGAATACATCCAGGCCGACATCTGGGTGCGCTACCAGCGCATGCGCGGGCACGAGATGCACTTCGTCGGCGCCGACGACACGCACGGCGCGCCGATCATGCTGCAGGCGGAGAAGGAAGGCATCACGCCCAAGGCGCTCGTCGCGCGCATCGCGGCCACGCGTCCGCGCGTGCTGGACGGTTTCGGTATCTCGTTCGACCACTGGCATTCGACCGATTCGCCCGAGAACGTCGAGCTGTCGCAGGACATCTACACGCGGCTCAAGGCCCGCGGGTTGATCGGCTCGCGGGCGGTCGAGCAGTTCTACGACCCGGTGAAGGCGATGTTCCTGCCGGACCGCTACGTCAAGGGCACGTGCCCGGTGTGCGGCACCAAGGACCAGTACGGCGACGCGTGCGAGAACTGCAGCTCGACGTACAACGCCACCGAGCTGATCGATCCGTATTCGACGCTCACCGGCGCGAAGCCGGAGCTGCGCACGTCCGAGCACCTGTTCTTTCGTCTGTCGGACCCGGAGGTGGCGAACTACCTGAAGCGCTGGACGGCGGAACCGTCGGCCGGCCAGGCGCTGCAGCCGGAAGTGCGCAACAAGGTCAAGGAATGGCTCGTCGACGGCGAGCTCGCCGACTGGGACATCTCGCGCGACGCACCCTACTTCGGCATCCCCATCCCCGACGCGCCGGGCAAATACTTCTACGTGTGGCTCGACGCGCCGATCGGCTACCTCGCGAGCCTCAAGGCACACCTCGCGAAGACGGGCACCGACTTCTCGACCTTCCTGCAGGACCCGGCGCTCGAGCAGTACCACTTCATCGGCAAGGACATCGTGTATTTCCACACGCTGTTCTGGCCCGCGATGCTCGCGTTCGCCGGCAAGCCCTACCGCGCGCCGACCAACGTCTACGTGCACGGCTTCATCACGTTCCTCAACGAGAAGATGTCCAAGTCGCGTGGCACCGGCATCTCGCCGGTCACGTACCTGGACCTGGGGCTGGACCCGGAGTGGTTCCGCTACTACATCGCGACCAAGCTGTCCGACCGCGTCGAGGACCTGGACTTCAACCCGGACGACTTCGTCGCGCGCGTCAACAGCGATCTCGTCGGCAAGTTCGTGAACATCGCGAGCCGCGCGGCGACGTTCATCACGCGGCATTTCAACGGCGAGCTGTCGCTGCGTGCGCCCGACCATGCGCACTTCAAGGAGCGCGCGGGCTCGACGACGGTAGCGTGGGCGTCGCGGCCGCTGATCGAGGAAGCCTACGCGGCGCGCGAGTTCGGCAAGGTCGTCCGCGAGGTGATGCGCGTCGCGGACCGCGTCAACGAGCGCTTCGACGCCGAGAAGCCGTGGGAGCTTGCGAGGCGTGATGACGCCGAGTCGCGCGCCCGCTTGCAGGACGTCTGCACCGACGCGCTGAACGCGTTCCGCGCGCTGGCCTACTACCTGGCGCCGATCGCGCCGTCGCTGGCGACCCGCGCGACCGACCTGTTCAACGTACCGCCCAACCTGCTGTGGGACGACATCGAGAACGTCGCCGACCGCATCAACCCGTACACGCACCTGATGACCCGCGTCGAAGCGGCCAAGGTCGACGCGCTGATCGGCGTCGCCGCCGCAGCCGCGGCGCCGGCGGTTGCGACCAGCGCCGCCAGGCCGGCCGCGAAGGCTGCGACGACGCCGGCGCCCGCCAAGGACACACCGATGGAACAGACTTCGCCGTCGACGATCACGATCGACGATTTCGCCAAGGTCGACTTGCGCATCGCCAAGATCGTCGCGGCCGAACACGTCGACGGCGCGGACAAGCTGATCAAGCTGACGCTCGACGTCGGCGAAGCGCAGCCACGCACCGTGTTCGCCGGCATCAAGTCCGCGTACAAGCCCGAAGACCTCGTCGGCCGGCTGACGCCGATGGTCGCCAACCTCGCGCCGCGCAAGATGAAGTTCGGGCTGTCCGAAGGCATGGTGCTCGCCGCGTCGGGCGACGGTCCCGGCATCTTCCTGCTCGCGCCCGACACCGGCGCGGCGCCGGGCATGAAGGTCAAGTAGCACCGCGCGCGATGACCCGGCGCCACGCCCTGCTCCGCGCCGACCCGCACTTCCTGCGCGCGCCGGTTCGTGCCGGCATGTCGCGCCGGCGGTTCTGCGACTCGCGCCGCCACCACTGTGGCCCTCCGGCCACGATCGACAGCACGTTCGATCGTCGCAACCCGTTCCGGAGAGACCATGGTTTCGTTTGCATTCCGCCCCAGGCTCGTCGACTGCCTCAAGGCCGGCTATAGCCGCGCCGCCTTCCTGACCGACCTCGGCGCCGGCATCACCGTCGGCATCGTCGCGCTGCCACTTGCGATGGCGTTCGCCATCGCGTCCGGTGTCACGCCGCAGGCCGGCCTCTACACGGCGATCGTCGCCGGCTTCCTGATCTCGGCGCTCGGCGGCTCGCGCGTGCAGATCGGCGGCCCGACGGGGGCCTACATCGTCGTCGTCTACGGCATCGTGGCCCGCTACGGGCTCGCGAACCTCGTCGTCTGCACGCTGGCGGCCGGCGCGATCCTGTTCGCGATGGGGTTCTTCCGCCTGGGCGGCCTGATCCGCTTCATCCCGGTGAGCATCGTCATCGGCTTCACCAACGGCATCGCGCTCTTGATCCTGCTGTCGCAGGTCAAGGACTTCCTGGGGCTCACGCAGAAACTGCCCGACGAGTTCTTCGCGCGGATGCGGACGCTGGCGACGCACGTGACCGACGCGAGTCCCGCCGCGCTGGCCGTCGGCATCGCGTGCCTCGTCGTGCTGTTCTTGTGGCCCAGGAACATCACGACGGCGGGCCAGGCGCTGGCCGCGGAAGCGGGCGACACGTCGCCGGCCGCCGCGCGCGATCGCGCGATCCGCAACGCGCACCGGCGCGCCGTCGGCATCCTGTCCCGCGCGCCGGGGCCGATCGTCGTGCTGGTCGTCGCGTCGGTCGCGTGCGTGCTGCTGCACGTCCCGCTGGAGACGATCGGCACGCGCTTCGGCGGCATCCCGCAGGGGCTGCCGGCACTGGTCGTGCCCGCGATCTCGCTCGGCACGCTGCGCGACCTCGTCGCGCCGACGATCACGATCGCGCTGCTCGGCGCGATCGAGTCGCTGCTGTCGGCACGCGTCGCCGACACGATGATCGGCGACCGCCACGACCCCAACCAGGAGCTGATGGCGCAAGGCGTGGCGAACGTCGTCGCGCCGCTGTTCGGCGGCATCCCGGCCACCGGCGCCATCGCGCGCACGGCGACCAACGTGCGCACCGGCGGCCGGACGCCCGTCGCCGGGATGGTCCACGCAGCGACGCTGCTCGTGATCGTGCTCGTCGCCGCGCCGCTTGCCGCCTACGTGCCGTTGCCCGCACTGTCCGCCGTGCTGATCGTCGTCGCGATCAACATGGGCGACTGGAAGGCATTCGCCGAGCTGCGGCGCTACTCGATTCCCTACCGCGTCGTGCTGCTCGCGACATTCGCGATCACCGTCGCGTTCGACCTGTCCACGGCCGTCGAGATCGGCCTCGTGCTCGCGAGCCTGTTCTTCCTGTACCGCGTCTCCGACCTGACGCGCGTCGAGCGCGTCGCCACCGGCGACGACCGCGTCGCAGCGTTCAACGTGTTCGGCGCGCTGTTCTTCGGCTCGGTGGCCAAGCTGGAGCCGCTGTTCGACCGCAACGCCGTGCCCGAGACGGTCGTCGTGCTCGACATGCACCAGGTGATCAGCCTGGACAATACGGTGCTCGACACGCTGGACGCGCTGCGCGTGGATCTCGGGCGGCGCGACGGGGTGCTGTTGCTCGCGGGACTCAACCCGCATCCGGCGGCGCAGGTCGCGCGCTCGGAATTCGGGCATGCGCTCGGCACGGCCAACGTGCTGCCCGACCTCGCGGGCGCGCTGGCACGCGCCCGGGCATTGCGCGGTCAGGCGTAGGCGGCGCCGCGGGCGGGGGGACGGCGCGCACCGCGCCGGCGGTCACGACGCGCGCGACTGGCGCTTGCGCGTCCGGGTATCGCCGCCGGCGCGGCCGTGTGCGTCGAGCACGGGCTTCAAGTAGCGCCCGGTGAAGCTCGCCGCCGTCGCCGCCACCGTCTCCGGCGTGCCCTCGGCGATGATGCGGCCGCCGCCGGCGCCGCCCTCGGGGCCGAGGTCGACGACCCAGTCGGCCGTCTTGATCACGTCGAGGTTGTGCTCGATGACGACGACCGTGTTGCCGTGGTCGCGCAGCCGGTGCAGCACCGACAGCAGCAACTCGATGTCGTGGAAGTGGAGCCCCGTCGTCGGCTCGTCGAGGATGTACAGCGTGCGGCCGGTGTCGCGCTTCGAGAGCTCGAGCGCGAGCTTCACGCGTTGCGCCTCGCCGCCCGACAACGTGGTCGCCGACTGCCCCAGCGTGATGTAGCCCAGGCCCACGTCCAGCAGCGTCTGCAGCTTGCGCGCGACGGCCGGCACCGGCTCGAAGAACGCGAACGCCTGCTCGACCGTCATCGCGAGCACTTCGTGGATGTTCTTGCCCTTATAGCGGATCTCCAGCGTCTCGCGGTTGTAGCGCTGGCCGTGGCACACGTCGCAGGGCACGTAGACGTCGGGCAGGAAGTGCATCTCGACCTTGATCAGGCCGTCGCCCTGGCACGCCTCGCAGCGGCCGCCCTTGACGTTGAACGAAAAGCGGCCCGGGCCGTAGCCACGCTCGCGCGCTTCCTTCACCTGCGCGAACAGCTCGCGGATCGGCGTGAACAGCCCGGTATACGTCGCCGGATTCGAGCGCGGCGTGCGGCCGATCGGGCTCTGGTCGACGTTGATGACCTTGTCGTAGTGGTCGAGCCCGTCGATCGTGTCGTACGGAGCCGGCTCCTCGGCGCTGTCGTACAGGTGCCGCGCCACCGCGTGATAGAGCGTGTCGTTGATCAGCGTCGACTTCCCTGAGCCGGAGACGCCCGTCACGCAGACGAAGAGTCCCACGGGCAGCTTCAGCTTCACGTCCTTCAGGTTGTTGCCGCGCGCGCCGGCGATCTGGAGCACCCGCTTCGCATCCGGGCTCGTACGCAGCAACGGGATCGGGATCTGCCGGTGTCCGGCGAGATACTGGCCCGTCAGCGAATGCGGCGCGCGGCGGATGTCCTCCGGCGTGCCTTGCGCGACGACCTGGCCGCCGTGCTCGCCCGCACCCGGGCCCATGTCGACGACATAGTCGGCGGCGAGGATCGCGTCCTCGTCGTGCTCGACGACGATCACGCTGTTGCCCAGGTCGCGCAGGTGCTTCAGCGTGGCGAGCAGCCGGTCGTTGTCGCGCTGGTGCAGGCCGATCGACGGTTCGTCGAGCACGTACATGACGCCGGTGAGCCCGGAGCCGATCTGCGACGCGAGCCGGATCCGCTGCGCCTCGCCGCCGGACAGCGTCTCGGCGGAACGGTCCAGCGACAGGTAGTCGAGGCCGACGTTGTTGAGGAACGTGAGCCGCGCGCCGATTTCCTTGACGATCTTGTCGGCGATGGCCGCGCGCGCGCCGTCGAGCTGCAGCTGCCCGAAGAACGCCGACGCTTCCTTGAGCGGCAGCGCGGAGATCTCGTAGATCGCGCGCTCGCCGACCTTCACGTGGCGAGCGTCGCGCTTCAGGCGCGTGCCACCGCACTCCGGGCACGGCTTGTTGTTGAGGTACTTCGACAGCTCCTCCCGGACCATCACGCTGTCGGTCTCGCGGTAGCGTCGCTCGAGGTTGGGCAGGATGCCCTCGAATGCGTGCTCGCGCGTGACGGCGCGGCCGCGGTCGTTGAGGTAGACGAACGGGATCTTGTCGCCGCCCGAGCCGTTGAGGATCACGTTCTGCACGCGCTCGGGCAGCTTGGCGAACGGCTTGTCGAGGTCGAAGCCCAGGAACTTGGCGAGGCTCTGCAGCAACTGGAAGTAGAACTGGTTGCGCCGGTCCCAGCCCTTGATCGCCCCCGACGCGAGCGACAGCTGCGGAAACGCGACGACGCGCTTCGGATCGAAGAACGTGATCGAGCCCAGGCCGTCGCAGCGCGGACACGCGCCGACCGGGTTGTTGAACGAGAACAGCCGCGGCTCCAGCTCGGCGAGCGAGTAGTTGCAGATCGGGCACGCGAACTTGGCCGAGAACAGGTGCTCGCGGCCGGTATCCATCTCGACGGCCAGCGCGCGGCCGTCGCCATGGCGCAACGCGGTCTCGAACGACTCCGCGAGGCGCTGCTTGAACTCGGCGGACACCTTCAGCCGGTCGACGACGACCTCGATCGTGTGCTTCGTCGACTTGGCGAGCTTGGGCACGTTGTCGATCTCGTGCACCTTGCCGTCGACGCGCACGCGGACGAAGCCCTGTGCGCGGAGCTCGATCATCAGCTCCACGTGCTCGCCCTTCCGGTTGACGACCACCGGTGCCAGGATCATCAGCTTGGTGTCCGCGGGCAGCGCGAGCGTGGCGTCGACCATCTGCGAGATCGTCATCGCCGACAGCTTCTGCTCCGGATGATTGGGGCAATACGGGTCGCCGACGCGCGCGTACAGCAGGCGCAGGTAGTCGTGGATCTCGGTGACGGTGCCCACCGTCGAGCGCGGGTTGTGCGACGTGGCCTTCTGCTCGATCGAGATCGCAGGCGACAGGCCCTCGATCAGGTCGACGTCCGGCTTCTCCATCAGTTGCAGGAACTGCCGGGCGTAGGCGGACAGCGACTCCACGTAGCGGCGCTGGCCTTCCGCGTACAGCGTGTCGAACGCGAGCGAGCTCTTGCCCGAGCCGGATAGCCCGGTCACCACGACCAGCCGGTGCCGCGGCAGGTCGAGGTTCAGGTTCTTGAGGTTATGCGTGCGCGCGCCGCGGATGCGGATCAGGTCCATGTACGAAAGGGGCTCGGTGGGCGTCGGGGGAACTCGAAAACCGCGTTACAAGCCTGCGCGCGGCCTAATCCGGAAGGCCTAATTCGCGCAGGACGACCTGCTACTATACTTCGCTTCGAACGTCCGTTCACCCCGGCGCGCTGGGCGCATGTGCAACGGGCGCTTGCTCAATCGAGGACACTCCAATGGCATCCGTCAACAAGGTCATCCTGCTCGGCAACCTCGGCCGCGATCCTGAAACCCGCTATACGACCGGCGGCGACGCGGTCACCAACCTGCGCATCGCCACGTCCGAGCAGTGGAAGGACAAGAACGGCGAGAAACAGGAAAAGACCGAATGGCACCAGGTGGTGCTGTTCGGCCGCCAGGCGGAAATCGCCGGCGAATACCTGAAAAAGGGCCGCTCCGTCTATATTGAGGGCCGACTGCAGACGCGCAAGTACACGGACAAGGAAGGCGTCGAGAAGTACTCCACCGAGGTCGTGGCGGACCGGATGCAACTGCTCGGTGGCCGGGGCGAAGGCGGCGGCGACACCGATTTCGGCGGTGGGAGCGCGCCGGCCCCGCGTCAGGCAGCGGCCGCAGCCAAGCCAGCCGCCAGCCGCGGCAAGCCGGCGGACGACTTCGACGACGACATCCCGTTCTGACGTCCCACTCCTGACGGGGGGTTGCAATCGGCGCCTTCTAGATATATCTTACGATATATCTAAATGATGGAGCTCGCGATGCACCCCTTCTTTTCACGCTTCCACGATGCCGCGCACGGGCGTGGCCATGACTATCGCGGCTGCCATGCGGGGGGCGGTCGCCGTCACCGCGGCTTCGGTGCGTTCTTCCGCGACGGCGACGGTCCACAGGGCTTCGCTCCGGGCGGCTTGCGGGCCGGCCGCAAGCTGTCCGGCGAAAGCCTGCAGCTGCTGATCCTCGCGCTGCTCGCCGACAAGCCGCGCCACGGCTACGAGATCATCAAGGAGCTGGGCGAGCGGTCGGGCGGGTTCTACACGCCCAGTCCGGGCATGGTCTATCCCGCGCTGACTTACCTCGAGGAAACGGGCCTCGCCGCGGTCGCCGCGGACGGTACCAAGAAGCTGTACTCGATCACCGCCGACGGTCACGCGCACCTCGAAGCCCATCGCGCGGAAGCCGACGCGATGCTGCAGCAGCTCACGTGGCTCGCGGAACGGATGCACCGCGTCCGCGATGCGGTCGACGCGGATACTGAGGGCGGCGGTGGCCGCTTCGCGGCGTTGGGCGAGATCCACGCTGCGCGCCACGAGCTGAAGCGCGCGTTTGCGGAGCGGCTGCGCCACCATGCGTCGCCGGAGGAAGTGCGGCGCATTGCCGCCATCCTGCGCGAGGCGGCGCGCGCGATCCGCGGCGATGGCCATGAGTGAAGCCATCGCGCGCGGCGCGCGCACCCCAGGATGGCGCGCCGCGTGCGGCCTCAGTGTGGCCGCTGGACGTCGAGCAGCACGGCCTCGGTGTACGTCAGCACGATCTTGTCGCCGGCCTTGATCGACTTGAACACCGCCGGGTCCTTCACCTTCACCTCGACGTAGCGGCCGCCGGGACCTTCGACGAGGATGTGCTGCGTGGCCGCGTCGACGCTATCGACCGCGGCGACGATCCGGGTCTGCCGCGCGCCCGCGGCCGCCGGCATCGCGCCGGCCGGCGCGGTGACGGGTCCCGTGCTGGTCACGGTCTTGCTGCGACCCTCGATGTTCTTGTCCAGCGCCACCGACAGCGCTTCCGCATAGCGCACGACCAGGTTGTCGCCCGCCTTGACCTGCGCCAGGTTCTTGACCTCCGGGCCGGCGTGGATCGTGACCTCGTGGCCCATCGGGCCGCGCAGCGTGACCATCCGCGTCGCCTGGTCGACGGCGATGATCTTCGCGGTCACCGTCGTCACGTCGGCGGCGGCCGCGCCGTCCATCATCTGCGGCGCCTTGGACGGCGCCGTGGCCGGTGCCTGGGCCATCGCGCCGGCGGCAGCCAGCACACCCGCGACGGCGATGAACACGGCTTGCTTCTTCAAACGCATCGTTGTCTCCCCATGTTTTGGCAGGCGCGTAGCGTCGCGCGTGCACCGGCGCTCGGGCGGCCGGCGCGGCATTCTACCCAACCGCGACGTGGGCCGCTGCGGCGTCGACCAGCGCGCCAGGCTCACCCGGCGCGATGCTCCCCGGCAAGTCGATGACCGCGCCGCCGAGGCATACGTCGCCGTCGTACGCGACCAGATACTGCCCCGGCGTCGGCGCCCACTGCGGCGTGTCGAACGTCGCGTGCAACGCAGTGCCGTCCGCGCTCGCCGCAAGCGCACAGCGCGCATCCGGCATCCGGTAACGCGTCTTGGCGGCGAGGCGCGCAGGCAGTGCCGGCCCGACGCCCGCGATCCAGTGCGGTGACAGCGCGCGCACGTCGCGCCGATACAACAGCGGGTGGTCGTGCCCGCGGACGACGACGAGGTGATTGCGCGCAAGGTCCTTGCCGGCGACGAACCACGCGCCATCGCCGTGCTCCGCGCGAACGCCGCCGATGCGCAACCCCTGGCGCTGGCCCAGCGTGTAATACGCGAGGCCCTGGTGCTGGCCCACCTCGCGGCCGTCGGGTGTCACGATCGGCCCCGGCTCGCGCGGCAGGTAGCGAGCGAGGAAATCGCGGAACGGCCGCTCGCCGATGAAGCAGATCCCGGTCGAGTCCTTCTTCGCCCACGTCGGGATGCCCACGTCGCGCGCGAGGTTGCGCACGTCGCGCTTCAGCATGCTGCCCAGCGGGAACACGACGGGCGCGAGCTGCTCCTGCGTGAGGCGGTGCAGGAAATAGCTCTGGTCCTTGCTGCCATCGGCAGCCTTCAGCAGTTCGACGCGCCCGCCCGCGACGCGCGACCGCGCATAGTGGCCGGTCGCGATCCGCTCCGCGCCCAGCGTGCGCGCATGGTCGAGGAACGCGCGGAACTTGATCTCGCTGTTGCACAGCACGTCCGGATTGGGCGTGCGCCCGGCCCGGTATTCGGTCAGGAAGTGCGCGAACACGCGCTCGCGGTAGTCGGCCGCGAAGTTGACGGATTCGAGCTCGATGCCGACGACGTCCGCGATCGCCGCGGCGTCGACGAGGTCGGCGCGCGAGCTGCAGTACTCGTCGTCATCGTCGTCTTCCCAGTTCTTCATGAACACGCCGACGACGTCGTGCCCCTGCTGCTTCAGCAGCCAGGCAGCGACCGCGGAGTCGACGCCGCCCGACAGGCCCACGACGATGCGCTCGCGCGTCATACCGGCGTGCCCGCGAGGTCGGTGATGAAGCCGGGCGGCAGCCGCTGCCCGGCGAGGTAGTCGTCGACGCAGCGTTCGACGAGCGGCGAGCGATGCTGCGCGCGCGACGCCGCGATCTCGTCGCGCGTCATCCACAGCGCGCGGACGATGCCCTCGTCCAATGCGCGCGCCGCGTCGTGGGCGAGCGCGTCTGCCGCGTACGCGATCCGCAGGTACGTGGCGCCGCTGCCTGCGGACTGCCACATGTACAGGCCCACTGCTTCGCGCGCGACCACGGTCCATGCGGCTTCCTCGAGCGTCTCGCGCGCGACGGCGGCGGCGAGCGTCTCGCCGCCCTCGACGTGCCCCGCCGGCTGGTTGAGCCGCAGCCCGTCGCGCGTCGCTTCCTCGACGAGCAGGAACCTGCCCTCGCGTTCGACGATGGCGGCGACGGTGACGGCCGGGCGGGCGCGAGACATGGGAACAGGCTCCAACGTGGGATCCGCGGCAGTGGGAGACGCGCGGCTGGAACGCCGCAGGGTGCGGTCCGGCACCTCCCTTTGCGCAACGACCGCAAAACAAAAAAGGCAGGGCCTGCGCCCTGCCTTTCTTGCGTGCGACAGTGGCGCGATTACGGCGTCGACGCCTTCTGCATGCCCTTTTCTTCGGCCTTGGTGACCTTCTTGGCGGCCGGGTTGGCGGCGCCCATCGCCTTGGAATTGGCGACGTTCTTGGCCTGGTCGGCCGTGCCTTGCGAAGCTTGCGACTCGGCCTTCGTCACGGCGTCAACCGTGGCGGCCTTCTGCTTCTTGCCTTGCAGGGCCTTCGGGTCCTTCTTGCTGGCGGCCGTGTTGGCGGCTTGCTGCTTGGCCGTGGTCTGGCCGTTGGTCACGGCGTTGGTGGTGGTGCTGTCGACGATGGCCTGCTTTTCCTTGGTCGTCATCGGCGTGCCGGCGGTTTGCGCACCAGCGGCCGCCGCAAACGCGACGCCGGCCAGGGCAACGATCAGCTTGTTCATGAATCGATTCCTCGTGGATGGGTGGGTGAATGCCGTCCGTCACGTTGTGGCGTGCGGGCGTTTCGATAGTCGTCTCGTGCGTATAGCCTTGAAACTATATCGGAAGTGGTCGGGGCGTGCAATCCGGGACGGCCCCTACGGCCGTCCCTGGTGCGGGTTCGCTACTGCTTCGTCGGCGCTGCCGGAGCCGTCGCCGGCGCGGCCTTCGACGCGGTCGCCGGCGCCGTCGGGGCGGCCGCCTTCATGCCGCCGGCGCCTTGCGTCGCCGCCGACTTTTCCTTGGCCGCCTGCTTCTTGGCCTGCTTGGCCGCCTTCTTCCTCTCCTTCTGGGCGTGGCGCTCTTCCGCCGTCATCCGGTGATGCTCGGTGGACGGCGCGGCGCTCGTACCCGCCTTGGGAGCGGTCGCGGCGGGGGCCGGGGCGGGGGTCGCGGCGGGCGCCGCAGGTGCGGTGCCTTGCGCAAAGGCGGCGGAAGCGAACGCGGCCGCGATGAGGGCCGCCAGGATCTTGTTCATCTTGATTCGTTGTCCTCGAGTGGTTGGCGGATGCGAATTCCGCATCCGCCGCCTATAACGTCGCGTCGGCGGGCGGGGTTGACAGCATCCACTCCCGGGCCAGCGGCAACGTGACGGGCCGGCCGCGTGCGAGGGAGTAGCGATCGAGCGCCTCGAGCGTCGCGACCAGCGCCGACATGTCGCGCGGCGCGTGCGTCAGCAGCCAGTGGACGACGTCGTCCGGCAGCGCGAGTCCCCGCGCCCGCGCGTGCGCAAC
>JAFEDG010000043.1 GCA_018241745.1 Pseudomonadota bacterium | reverse complement strand
GAGGCGCTGGAGTGGATCTTCTTCCAGATGGCGTCGATCGGCCCGATGTTCGGGCAGCTGGGTTTCTTCCACAAGTTCGCGGGGCGCGAATACGAGGACAAGCGGCCGCTCGCACGTTACCGCGATGAAACGAAGCGGCTGCTCGCCGTGCTCGACGCGCGGCTCGCGGAGCGCACCTGGCTGATGGGCGACGACTATACGATGGTCGACATCGCGACGCTTGGCTGGGTGCGCAACCTGGTCGGGTTCTACGGCGCGCGCGAGGTCGTCGACTTCGATGCGCTGAAGCACGTGCCGGCCTGGCTCGAACGCGGACTCGCGCGGCCGGCCGTGCAGCGCGGCCTCGCGATTCCCGCGCGTCCCGCAAGCTGACCCGCCGCGGCGTGCACGTCGCCGCGCCTCAACGCGCGCGGCCGAACGTGTCGCCGACGAGCGGCTTCAGCAGCGCGTACGCCTCGCCCGCCGTGCGCGGAATCGTCGCGTCGGTGGGTTCCACGCCTGTGAAGTAGGCCATCGCGATGCCGACGATATGCCGCTCGAGCTCGTTGAGCGGCACGAGCGACAGCGGCGGCATGCTGGCATCCAGGTTGTCCGAGCCCGGCGGTTGCGGCGGTGGCACGGTCACGGGCCACGTCGATGCCG
Organism: Pseudomonadota bacterium; assembly: GCA_018241745.1. Lineage (GTDB taxonomy): Bacteria > Pseudomonadota > Gammaproteobacteria > Burkholderiales > Casimicrobiaceae > VBCG01. The sequence goes on along the minus strand of JAFEDG010000043.1, from coordinate 12,289 downwards.
GTCGCGGCGTCGCCAGGTTGATCGCGTCCGCGAGCGTCGGTGCATTGCGGTCGCGCTCGGTCAGGTGTTGCAGCGTGTACTTCTCGCACAGTGTCTTGATCACCGTGCCGTGGTGCGCCGGATTGGTGACGATCGTGCCGGCCCGGGTCCGCGCGCTGATCACGATGCTGGGAACCCGGCACCCCAGGCGGTCGAACGTGAAATCCATCTCGCCCGCCGGCTGCAGGATGTCGGGCGTCACGCCGGAAGGCGGCGGCACGTGGTCGAACGTGCCGCCGTGCTCGTCGAACGTGATCAGCAGCAGCGTGTTGTCGGCGTTGGAACCGGTGGTGGACGCGCTCGCCTTCACGGCGCTGTAGATCTGGTGGATGAGGAGGTCGCCGCAGCGTACGTCGGACGGATCGGGGATCGACACGTGATCGACGACCAGCGGGCCCGGCGGATGGAAGTCGTTGTGGTTGAACAGCATCCGTGGCTCGATGAACGCATAGTCCGGGAGCGTGCCCGCGGCGACGTCCGCGTAGAAGTCCTGCATGCTGCCGAAGTGCGTCTTGAAATACGGTGCCAGCGGGATCGCATGGATCAGGCCCGTGAGCGGCACGAGTTGCGTCGTGTCGTAGTAGATGCACCACGTCCGGCCCGCGTCCTCGAGCCGGTTGAACAGCGTGGGCGCGCCATTGCTCTCGAGCCACTTGGAATACGGCGCGTTGAGCACGAAGCCCGACGACGTCGACGCGTGGAAGAACGACCGGTTGGGATAGGTCTGCGTCGGCGCGCCGCAGTACCACGCGTCGTAGACGGCGAACGACTGCGCGAGCGTGTTCAGCACCGGCAGCTGCGACGGCGTGAACGCGTCCATGATCACGCGGTACTCCGCATACGTCGGGTCGCGGCCGTTCTTGTAGCGAAAGGCGATGCAGTAGTCCTCGACGAAGCCCTGCATCGTCGGCGTCGTGCCGGCGGCCGGCGCGTTGTACGGCGGCAGCATCTGCGCCGCGTCGACGTACGCATTGCCCGGCGGGTTCACGCTGCCGAAGAGCTGCGTGTTGACGTGCGGATAGGGCTCGCCCGGGTCCGGGTTGGGGTTCTGCATGTCGGCATCGGTGCCCGGGCTCGGCGCCGCCGCGACGGTCGTGTGGCCGTCGGTGATGAACGATGGCACCGGGTTCGTGTACGTCTGGTCGGCGAGGCCGTTGAAGCCCGCGCCCGCCGGATAGCAGTAGCCGAGCAGGTTGTCGAGCGAACGGTTCTCGAACATCACGCACACGAGGTGATCGAATGTCGACAGCGGATCCTCGCCCGCGAGCGCGGGAACGTCGTACGTGTCCTGGCCGATGCATGCGGTCAGCAGCGACGAGCCGGCGACCGCGGCCGAGACCTGGATGAACTTGCGGCGTGCTGGATCGTCGGGCGGCAATGACGCGGCGTCGGTGGGCGGAGGGCCGGCCAGCGCGTCGACAGCGGCATCGACGAGCGATCGGCCATGGGCATCATCCTTGTCGCGGGGCATGTAGCTTTCCTCGGGTCGTTGGCGCGGCGGTGCCCGCGCGCGGTTGCCGAATACTACTGGGTGTCGCCCGCACGTGGCGAATGGCGACGCGCGCTCTCCCGACAGAGGCCCACCACGAGTTCGGCGACGCGCCTGACCGCGGGACTCGACGGCCGCCGGGTGCTTTCCCGCAACGCGAAATGCTCGTGCAGGCTTGGGGCCACGATGCGCGACGCCTGGAGCACGTGGGCTGCGAGCTCGTCGGCGACCGATTCGCGCGACGCGATGCTGTAGCCGACACCGGCGCCGACGAGCCGCTTCAGCATGTTGACGGAGTTCACCTCGGCGACGAGCTCCAGCCCGAAGCCGGCACGCTGCGCCGCTTCCTCGAGCAGGATGCGGCCCCCATTCGGCGACACCGCGGCAACGAGTGGAAGCCCGCGCAGCGCCCCGAAGCGCACGGTTGCCGCCCGCGTCAGCCTGTCGCCTGCCGCCGCGATCAGGTGAAAGGTCGTCGTGAACAACGGTGTCGCATCGTCGCGCGAGTCGCGCGCATTGAGCACCGCGAGGTCGGCACGTCCTTCGCGCAACCACGTAGCGACGTCCCCGGTCGGGCCCTCGAGGATCTGCAGGCGTACTGCAGGCAACACCTGGCGGGCGCGCGCGACGAGGCGGCCAACGAGTGGCCACGCGATCGACGGCTGCAGCGCCAGGCGGACCACGCCACGCGGCGTCGCGAACGTCGAGGCAAGCTGATCGGCAAGGCCGTCGACCTGCGATGCGAGCACGCTGGCACGCGGCAGCAGCCAGCGTCCTGCGTCCGTCAGCTCGACGCCGCGGCCGGTCCTCGCGAACAGCCGCCACCCGCATTCGCGCTCGAGCTCGGCAATGCGCTTGCTGACGGCGGACTGCGTCGATCCCACGAGCGTGGCGGCACGCGAGAAGCTTCCGCTGGCCGCGACGGTGACGAACAGCTGCAGCGACGCGATCTCCATCATCTCATTCCTGGCAGGAATAGCTGATAGTGCCATCAGTCGTCTAGCGCGTGCCAGCGCGCGCTCGTATCCTCGCGGCCGATACCTGAGAACGGGAGGCCCGGATGCAACGACGTCAGTGGTGGCGGTATGTGGTCTGCGCGATGCTGGCGGCCGGGGCGCCCCATGTCGACGCCGCGGACCCGGCGTGGCCGACGCGGCCGATCCGCATCGTCGTACCCACGCCTCCCGGGGGTGCCACCGACCTTGCGACGCGGATCATCGCGCCGCCGCTTGCGGAGCGGCTGGGCCAGCCGGTGATCGTCGAGAACCGGCCGGGCGCCAGCGGCGCGATCGGGGCGGACGTCGTGGCCAAGGCGGAGCCGGACGGCTACACGCTGCTGATGATCATCGACCAGAACGCGATCCTGCCGTTCATCCGGCGCAATCTCAATCACGACCTGCTGAAGAGCTTTGCCGACATCTCGATGGTCGGAAAGGGATCGATCGTGCTCGTCGCCTATCCGCCCACGCCGTACAACACGATTCCCGCGCTCGTCGCTTACGCGAAGGCGCATCCCGGCACGTTGTCGTACGCATCACCGGGCACCGGAACCTCGACGCACCTTGCCGGTGAATTGCTGAAGCAGGCGACGGGGTTGTCCGACCTCCAGCACGTCCCGTACAAGGGCGGCGGCGAGGCGATGAGCGCGGTCCTCGGTGGCCAGGTGCCGCTCGCGATGCTGGGCATGGCGCCGGCGCTCGCGCAGATCAAGGCGGGGAAGCTCAAGGCACTGGCGGTCAGCGGACCCGTTCGCGCCACCGCGTTGCCCGATGTCCCGACGATGAAGGAGGCGGGCTTCCCGACGCTGGTGCTCGCGAACTGGCTGGGGCTCGTCGCGCCGGCCGGCACGCCGCCGGCCGTCGTCGCGAAGCTGCACGCCGCCCTCGCGGACACGCTCGGCATGCCTGCGGTGGTCGAGTCCTTCGACAAGCTGGCGCTCGTCCCCTCGCCCAGCCCCACGCCGGACGCCATGCATCGCGAGCTCGACAGCGAGATGAAACGCTGGGGCGCGGTGGTGAAGGCCGCGGGGGTCGAACCCGAATGAAGGTCCGCGCCCTGCGTTCGACGGTTGTGACGTGCCGCTACGCGAACGCACTGCGCAACACGCATCACGTGTGGACGCAGAAGCAATACCTGATCGTGGCGGTCGACACCGACGATGGCCTGACCGGGCTGGGTGAAGTGTATTGCGATGGCGAAGGCGATCCGCGCGTGATGGAAGCGTTGCTCCAGCATGAGATCGCGCCGCAGGTCGTCGGTCGCGATCCGCGCGCGATCGAGGCCGTGCGGGCGGCGCTGGCGCAGCGGAGCCTGCTGAGCGGGCGTCCCGACGCGCATACGCTCGCGATGGCGGGCGTCGACACCGCACTGTGGGACCTCGCAGGCAAGCGCGCGGGCGAGCCGGTCTACCGGCTACTGGGCGGGTTTCGTGATCGTGTCCCGATCTACGGCAGCGGCGGCATGTACGGCGAGGGCCTCGATCCGGCGCGCCTGGGTGCACAGATGGCCGCGGCGATCGCCGACGGCTACGGCGGCGTCAAGATCAAGGCCGCCGGCGCCCCGTTGCGCGAGGATGTCGCGCGGGTCGGGGCGGTGCGCGCGGCCATAGGCGATGACGCGCGCCTGATGGTCGACGCGATGTTCGTTCCCGACGTCCCGGGCGCGTTGCGCCTCGCCCGTGCGCTGCAGCCGTTCAACCTGCATTTCCTCGAGGCGCCCACCCGCGCGGCCGACATCCGCGGCTGGGCTTCCATCCAGCGGGCGACCGGGATGCCGCTCGCGGGGCCGGAGCTGTCGTCGAGCGTCGACGTCGCGCGTGAATTCCTGCTGCACGACGCGTGTCACCTGCTGCAGTTCGACGTGAACCTTGCGGGTGGCCTGTCACAGGGACGCGAGCTCGCGGCGCTCGCGCACGCGTTCCATCGTCCGGTGACGCTGCACTGCGCGGCGTCGGCGGTCGGGGTAGCCGCCAGCGCCCATCTCGGCGCCGCGGTGCCCAATTGCGATTCACTGGAACTCCACCTGCTGCACCGTGGGCTGCACGAGCACCTGGGATCCTCGGGCTGGCGGTGGCATGACGGTGAACTGCAGATTCCCGAGCGCCCGGGCCTGGGGCTCGACATCGACTTCGACGCGCTCGTGGCGACGCGCGACGCCGCGTGAGTGTCGTGCTGCGCGGCCTCAACTGGGGACATCGGCGTGCGACGGGCCCGATGGATGCGCTCGCCGCGCTCGCGCGCGAACGCTGGGGTGTGGACGTCGCGTGGGACACGCAGAGCCTCGCGGGCTTCGAGCACGGATTGAGCGCGGAGGTCGCGGACCGTTACGATCTTGTCGTTTACGATCATCCGTTCTGCGGTGTCGTTGCGGCGCACGGGCTCATGCTCCCGCTCGATACGCTGCTCCCGCCGTTGCGCGACGAAGATTTCATCGGCGCGTCGCTCGGAAGCTACCGGTGGGCGGGGCACCTGTGGGCGCTACCCGTCGACGGTGCCACGCAGTGCGCGCTCGCGCGCCCCGATCGGCTCCACGCACCGCTGCCGGCGAGCTGGGACGAGGTGCTCGCGCTGGGGCGCACGTTGCGCACGCGTGACCAATGGCTGGGCCTGGCGACATTGTCGCCGCACGGTATCCTGGTACTGCTCGCGTTGTGCGCCAACCTCGGTCACCCGTTGGCCACGGAGCCGGGCGCGGAGCCGTTCGACCGCCCGACGTTGAACCACGCCGCAGATCTGCTGAAGGCCGTCGCTGCCGTCGCGCGGCCCGATGGTGCGCGGATGAACGCCATCGACCTGCATGCGGCGATGGTGGCGGACGACGATCTCGTCTACACGCCCGCTGCGTACGCGTACCTCACGTATGGCGAAGCCGACCAGCGGCGGCCGCTGCAATTCGGCGGCTTCCCGGGGCCGCGCGGCACCGTCGACGGGACCGTGCTCGGGGGCACGGGACTCGGCATCACACGCTCGTGCCGCGATGTCCCCGCCGCGTCGCGGATCGTGGCGGCGCTTGCCGACGAGGACGCGCAGCGCGAGGTCGTCATGCGCCACCATGGACAACCCGCGGCCGCACGTGCGTGGAAGGGTTGCGCGGACGACGCGTTGTTCCAGGGAGCGCACGCCGCCATCGCGAACACCGTGGAGCGCGCCTGGATGCGGCCCCGCTTTGCCGGCTATATCGGATGGCAGGCGGAAGCGGGCACGCTTGTCGAACGCTTCCTCGCCGGCGAACTGGGCCGCGATGCACTGGTCGCGGCCCTCGAGGTGGCCTGGTGGCGCCATGGCCGCGGCGCCTGACGCCAGGCAGCACGGACCTCAGGCCCTGGCATCCAGCGCGACCCATCGCTCCATTTTCTCGGCAAGCGTCTGCTCGAGCGTCGCGAGGCGTTGCCCATCGGCCTTCAGCCGTGCGGCCTCCTGCCGGTAATAGTCCGGCCCGCTCATGCGCGCCAGGAGCTCGCGTTGCTCCTCCTCCAGCGCCTCGAGCTCGGCCGGCAGGTTCGCAAGCTCCAGCCGTTCGGCGAACGTGAGCTTCGCAGTCGCGGGGGCCGGCGCCGCGGTGCGGCGGCCCGCGGCTTTGCCGGCGCCGCCCCGTCCCCCGGCATCCTGGGTGGAATCCGGGCCACGTTGCAGCAGCCAGTCGCGGTAGCCGCCGACAAATTCGCGCCAGCGCCCGTGGCCTTCGCTCACCAGCGTCGACGTGACGACGTTGTCGAGGAACGCGCGGTCGTGGCTCACGAGCAGCAGCGTGCCGGCGTAGGTTTGCAGTGTCGCCTCCAGCAGCTCGAGCGATTCGATGTCGAGGTCGTTCGTCGGCTCGTCGAGCACCAGCAGGTTGGCCGGCTGCGCGAACAGCCGCGCGAGCAACAGCCGGTTGCGCTCGCCGCCCGACAGCATCCGCACCGGCGCACGCGCGCGCTGCGGCGGAAACAGGAAATCCCCGAGGTAGGTCAGCACGTGCTTGCGGCCGTCGGGCAGCTCGATCCAGTCCGAGCCGGGCGCGATCGTGTCCGCGAGCGTGCGCTCGGGATCGAGCGCGCCGCGCAGCTGGTCGAAGTAGGCCACTGCAAGGTTGGTACCGAGCCGCACGCGCCCGCGGTCGGGCGGCAGCTCGCCGAGGATCAGCTTCAGCAGCGTCGACTTGCCTGCGCCGTTGGGACCGACGATGCCGATCCGGTCGCCGCGCAGGATGCGTAGCGACAGGTCGTCGACGATGACGCGCTCGCCGTAACGCTTGCCCACGTGCTCCAACTCGGCGACAAGCTTGCCGGAGCGCGTTCCCGCGTCGAGTGCGAGCTTCACGTTGCCGCTGCGCTCGCGTCGTTCCGCGCGCTCGGCGCGCAAGCGTTCGAGCCTGCGCACGCGTCCTTCGTTGCGCGTGCGCCGCGCCTCGACGCCCTTGCGGATCCAGGCCTCCTCCTGCGCCCAGAAGCGGTCGAACTTGCGCGCTGCCACCGCCTCGGCGGCGAGCTCGCCGGTCTTGCGTTGCTCGTAGGCGGCGAAGTTGCCGGGGTAGCTGCGCAGCAGTCCCCGGTCGAGCTCGACGATGCGCGTGACGACGCGGTCGAGGAACGCGCGGTCGTGGGTCACGACGACCAGCGTCGGCACGTCGCGCGCGTCGGTCAGCGCGTCCTCGAGCAGCCGGATGCCGTCGATGTCGAGGTGGTTCGTCGGCTCGTCGAGCAGCAGCAGGTCGGGGCCGAGCGCGATGGCCAACGCGAGGGCCGCCCGCTTCGCCTCACCGCCGGACAGCCCCGCGGGCCCGCGCCCCGCGTCGAGCCCGAAGCGCTGCAGCCACTCTCCGATCCGCGCATGCACGTGCCAGCGCCGCCGCTCGTCGGCGATCGTGTCCACGCGGCCGCGCACGACGAGGCTCTCGTCCAGCGTCGGCGCGGGGGGCAGCACGGGCTCCTGCTCGACGCGGACCGTCACGAGGCCGTCACGGCGGGCGAGCGTGCCGTCGTCGAGCGCGACGTCGCCGGCGAGCACGCCCAGCAGCGAGGACTTGCCGGTGCCGTTGCGCCCGATGAGGCCGATGCGCTCGCCGGCGTCAACGACCAGATTCGCGGCATCGAGCAGCGGCGCGAGCCCGTAGGCGAGGCCCGCGTCCTGCAGGGTCAAGAGCGGCATCCGCGGAGCATAACCGTCCGCGGCCGGCGGGCGGGGCGCGCGGTGTATCGATCATGTCGCATCCGCGCGACGCCGCGGACGCGGGCAGGGGTCCGGGGCTGGCATCGGGGCGTCGACTGGCGGCACAATCGGGGGCGGCAGGCCCATCCCGGGCCGAGGGTCGCCAAGGGGAGCATTCGATGCGCACTGTTCGCGGGTTTGCGGCGTTCGTCGCGGCGCTTATGGTTTATGCGTGGTCCACTGCGGCGGTCGCCGCCGATGTCACGATTCCGCTCGTCTACTCGACGAGCGACGGCTACTCCGCCACCGGGTCGGTGACATTCAACGACGCGATCTGGGTGCCCAATGCCAGCAACCCGTCGCTGACGGACATGACGAGCTTTTCGCTCACCGTCACCGGCCCGTTGCTCCCCACGGGCCACACGTTCACGAAAGCGGACCTCGTCGACTGGTATTTCTCGACGAACGCGTCCAACAAGGTGACCGACCTCAACTTCTTCATGGACACCAACGTGCCGGGTTGCGCGATCAACGGCGTGGAAGTGTTCCTGCTCGGCATCTTCTGCAACGACACGCAGGTGGCGACGCTGCTGCTCCAGAACTACGTTGCGGCGCCGCCGCAGCCGGTTCCGGCGCTGGCACTCCCTGGTGTGGCGATGCTGGCGGCGCTGATGTTGCTCGCTGCCGCCTTCGCGCTGCGCCGCCGCGGGCCGGCACGGGACCGCATCGGCTGACGCTCGTCCGCGTCCGCGCCGGACGCGGGTCGTCATTCGTCGCAACCGGCCGTCGGCCGTCGCATCGCGCGCGGTGCACGCGAGGATTCGCGCTAGACTCCCCTTCCCCGCCCGGACGGCGCCTCGCCCCCGCCACCTCCCGCCGGGCCCCAAGCGCCTGACATATCGCACGGCCTACCCGGCTGTGCGCGGCGCGTTCGTGCACGAAGCTGACGGAGATCCCGCGTGCTGCACTGGTTCGAACGACTCGTCGATCCGTACCCGGAAGCGTTGCCGCCGGCACCGCCCAAGGGCTTCTTCGCGTTCCTGTGGGACTGCTCCCAAGGCGCGCGCACGTGGCTCGCCGCCACGACGCTGCTGACGGCCGGCATCGGCGCGTTCGAGGCGATTCTCTTCAGCATCATGGGCAGCATCGTCGACTGGCTCGGCAAGGTGGAGCCCGCCAAGCTGTGGACGCAGGAAGGTCGTCACCTGCTGATGCTCGCCGGCGTGCTCGCGGCGAGCCTGCTGCTCGTCGCCGCGCAGTCGATGATCAAGCAGCAGGCGCTGTTCGGCAACTTCCCGATGCGGTTGCGCTGGAACTTCCACCGGCGCCTGCTCGAGCAGAGCATGAGCTTCTACCAGGACGAGTTCGCCGGCCGCATCGCGACCAAGCTGATGCAGACGGCGCTCGCGGTGCGCGACGTCTGGCTGATCGTGTCCGAGCTGCTGGTGTTCGTCGTCATCTACTTCGCGACGATGCTGGCGGTGCTCGGCCATTTCGACGTGCGGCTGCTCGTCCCTTTCGTCGTGTGGGTCGTGCTGTACGTCGGTGCGCTGTCGTACTACGTGCCGCGGCTGGGGCGCGTGGCCAAGGAGCAGGCCGACGCGCGCTCGTTGATGACCGGCCGCATCACGGACGCGTACACGAACATCGCGACGGTGAAGCTGTTCTCGCACTCGCGGCGCGAAGCCACGTTCGCGCGCTCCGCGATGAAGGAGTTCCTGGCCACCGTCTACGGCCAGATGCGGCTCGTCACCGGGTTCGAGATCGTCAACCACGCGCTCAGCATGGCACTCGTCGCCGCGACCGCCGGCGCCACGCTGTGGCTGTGGACGCTGGGCGAAGTCGGCGTCGGCGCCGTGGCCGCGTCGACGGCGATGGCGCTGCGACTCAACGGCATCTCGCACTGGGTCATGTGGGAGATGGCCGCGCTGTTCGAGCACATCGGCACCGTGCAGGACGGCATCAACACGCTGTCGCGCCCGCACGCGGTCGTCGACGCGCCGGATGCGAAGCCGCTGGTCGTCACGCGCGGCGACATCCGCTTCGACCACGTGTCGTTCGGCTACGGCAACAAGGGCCCGGTCATCGACGACCTGTCGCTGCACATCCGCGCCGGCGAGAAGATCGGTCTCGTCGGGCGCTCGGGCGCCGGCAAGTCGACGATCGTCAACCTGCTGCTGCGCTTCTATGACGTCGAGCGCGGCCGCATCCTGATCGACGACCAGGACATCGCGCATGTGACGCAGGATTCGTTGCGCGCGCAGATCGGCATGGTCACGCAGGACACGTCGCTGCTGCATCGCTCGGTGCGGGAGAACGTCGTCTACGGGCGGCCCGACGCCGACGACACGCAGATGATCGCCGCCACCGAGCGCGCGGAAGCGTCCGAGTTCATCGCGGGCCTCACGGATCCCAGGGGCCGCAAGGGCTATGACGCGCACGTCGGCGAGCGGGGCGTCAAGCTGTCGGGTGGCCAGCGACAGCGGATCGCGATCGCGCGGGTGATGCTGAAGGACGCGCCGATCCTGCTGCTCGACGAGGCGACGAGCGCGCTCGACTCCGAGGTGGAGGCCGCCATCCAGCAGAGCCTGTACCGGCTGATGGAAGGGAAGACGGTCGTCGCGATCGCGCACCGGCTGTCGACGATCGCCGCGATGGACCGCCTGCTGGTGCTCGACCGCGGGCGTGTCGTCGAGGAGGGCGATCACGCGAGCCTGCTCGCGCGCGACGGCCTCTATGCGCGGCTGTGGGCGCACCAGAGCGGCGGCTTCCTCGGCGAGGATGACGACGCGGCGATCGTCGTCGAGCAGCCGGTGATCGAGGAGGCCGAACTCGTCGCGCCGCGCGCGCTGGAGGCGGCGCTGGCACCGCGCGACATGCCGACGGGTTCGGATCCCCCGGTTCCCCGCGCCTAGCTGCCGGTTTCACGGTCGCGAGAGCCGGTTTCACGCCGCAACGCCGGCGCTCGTCGCAGGAGGGTGGACGCGCACCGGCGCCCGCCACAGATTGTCGTCATGAAGATCCTGACGACCCCGCTATTGCGCGCGGGACTGCGGCTTTCGCTGACGATCTGCTGCGTCGCCGGCGCTGTCCCCGCGTCGGCACAGCTGTACACGGACTGGTGGACGTCGCCCAACCTCGCGTTCCAGGGATTCAACATCGAGCAGCAAGGCCGCTCGATGTTCATGGCGTGGTTCACCTACGATGCCGCGGGCGACGGCATGTGGCTGCTGATGGGCGGGCCCATGTCCGGCCCTGCCTCGCTCGACGCGGACATCGTGCGCACGACCTCGGGACCGGCGCTCGGGGCACCGTTCACGTCGGTCCAGGGCGGCGTCGTCGGACACGGCACGCTGACGTTCACCGACCCGTTCAACGCGACGCTCGCGTGGACGGTCGACGGCGCTTCCGGCACGTTGCCGCTCACCCGCGAGACATTCGGCGCGCCGGTGCTGTCGGGCACCTACGACACGACGATGACGACGACGATGATCCGGACGGCGGGCTGCGATTTCACCAGCAACGTTCCGTTCTCCTTCTCGTTCGCCCCCACCGCTTCGACGTTCGACTGGACCGAGACGTCGGACACCGACGGCACCACGTCGAAGGTGACAGGCCCCCTCGTCCGCCAGGGTCGCTGGCTGACGATGGCCGGGACTTTCGGTGGCGGCCAGGCCCCGCTCGTCTCGGGGACGGCGACGATGAGCGCGCTGCCGATCGATTCGGCGGTCTACGGCATGGCGACGCTGAGCGCGGCCAATGTGACCTGCGTTGCCGGCCAGACGCTGATCGGATCGCAATGATGGACGGGGATATCTCTATGCGGTGGCCGGCGCGCATCCTGCGCAGCGGGAAAACGCTTGCGCGAGCCGCGGCGCTCGCCGTAGCGATGGCGGCCGCGAGCATGGCCGCAGCCAACGACTATAACGGGTGGTGGTGGAATCCCGCGCAGAGCGGGCATGGTGTCAGCATCGGGCAGCAGGGCAACGTGATGTTCGTCGCGTGGTTCACCTACGACACCGCCGGCAAGCCGATGTGGATCATCATGGGCGGGCCGATGACGGATGGGGCGACCTTCAGTGGCACGTTCAATCGTGCGCACGGGCCGGTGGGTGTCGCGCTCGGCACGCCCTACGATCCTGCGAAAGTCACGTCCGAGCAGGTCGGTACCGGCACGATCGTGTTCTCGGACCTGCATCACGCCACGCTGAGCTGGTCGCTGTACGGCAAGACCGGCACGCTCGCGCTGCAGCGCGAAACCTATGGCGCCACGTCGGCGTTCGGCAGCTATTATGGCAATGCTGGCGCGCGCATGCGCACCGTGGCCGACGCCAGCTGCGGCTACACGGGGCCGACGGCGTTGATCGAGGCGTCGTTCAGCCTCGCGGCCAGCGGCACCGCCACCGCGGGCGGCGCCCCGGCCACGTTGACGATGACGAGTCCCTTTGCGTCGACGTACAGCGGCACGCTGGTGCAAAGCGGCGAGTGGCTCGCGATCTCGGGGGGGACGTACACGACAAGCGAGTCCTACGGCGGCGGCAGCTTCGACGCCAACATCCTCGACATCAACGGCGCGGCGATCGTCGAGCTGTCGCTGTCGCCCAGCGCACACCCCGGCTGCGTGATCCACCGT
>JAFEDG010000042.1 GCA_018241745.1 Pseudomonadota bacterium | reverse complement strand
GAGATCCGCAGCGGCCCTTCGCGGCGCAGCGTGCGCAGCAGCGAGAACTGCGTGATCCGCAGGCCGGTCGCGGTCATCGCATCGTCGTAGCGCTGCGTCAGTGCGCGCGCGGCGCGGCGCAGGCTGCCGCACGCGCAGCGTTCGGGCGATGGTGGCGAGGACCGGCGGGGCATCGGAGCTTGTGGCGTGCGACGGCGTCGCGCGCGGAAGCTACGTGCATATGCACGTTTTCAGAGTGTAACGATCCCAGCCGCGGCAGGCAATCGCGAGCGCGGCAGACCGATGCACAACCCGCGTGCGCCGCACTCGAATGGCGCATTGCGCCCGATCCGGCGCGCCATCGTGGTGCGCGCGCGCCGCCGCGATGGCGCCGAATTCGTCCACGTATTCAAATACTTGATGCACATATTACGCATGGCATGGGCGTTGCAATGCAGCACGAGACAGCGCTATGGCGCCTGCCGCCCGTCTCGTCCATTCCAAACATAAGGGGATTTCATGAAGCAAACCCGTCGCTCGTTTATCCAGGCTGCTGCCGGTGGCGCACTGGCCACCGCGTTGCCGAGCGGTCAAGCCTTCGCGCAATCGAAGGACCCGATCAAGGTCGGCGTGCTGCACTCGCTGTCGGGGACGATGGCGATCTCGGAAACGTCGCTGAAGGACTGCGCGCTGATGACGTTCGACGAGATCAACGCCAAGGGCGGCGTCATGGGCCGCAAGCTGGAACCTGTCGTCGTCGACCCGGCGTCCAACTGGCCGCTGTTCGCGGAGAAGGCGCGCCAACTGCTCACGCAGGACAAGGTCGACGTGGTGTTCGGCTGCTGGACGAGCGTGTCGCGCAAGTCGGTGCTGCCGGTGTTCGAGGAACTGAACGGCCTCCTGTTCTACCCGGTGCAGTACGAAGGCGAGGAGATGTCGAAGAACGTCTTCTACACGGGTGCTGCGCCGAACCAGCAGGCGATTCCCGCGACCGAGTACCTGATGAGCCCGGAAGGCGGCGGCGCCAAGCGCTTCTACCTGCTCGGCACCGACTACGTGTACCCGCGCACGACGAACAAGATCCTGCGCGCGTTCCTGAAGTCCAAGGGCGTCAAGGAGACCGACATCGAGGAGGTCTACACGCCGTTCGGCCACAGCGACTACCAGACCATCGTGGCCAACATCAAGAAGTTCTCCACGGGGGGCAAGACCTGCGTCATCTCGACGATCAACGGTGACTCCAATGTGCCCTTCTACAAGGAACTCGGCAACGCGGGACTCAAGGCCAAGGACGTTCCGGTCGTCGCCTTCTCGGTGGGTGAAGAGGAACTGCGTGGCATCGACACGAAGCCGCTGGTCGGCCACCTGGCTGCATGGAACTACTTCATGTCGCTCAAGAACCCGCAGAACGCGGCGTTCATCAAGCTGTGGCTGGATTATGTGAAGGCCAAGGGCCTGCAGGGCGGCGACAAGCGGGTCACGAACGACCCGATGGAAGCCACGTATGTCGGCATCCACATGTGGAAGCAGGCGGTCGAGAAGGCCAAGTCCACGAAGGTCGACGACGTCCGGAAGGCGATGTATGGGCAGAAGTTCCCGGCGCCGGACGGCTTCACGATCCAGATGGGCGACAACCACCACCTGTACAAGCCGGTGTTCATCGGTGAAATCCGCGCCGACGGCCAGTTCAACGTGGTGTGGAAGACGAAGGGCCCGATCCGCGCGCAACCGTGGAGCCAGTACATCGACGGCAACCAGGGCAAGCCCGACCACGTCTGATGGCAATGCCCGCAGGCATCGCGAAGCCCGGCGCGCCTGCGGGCCCCCTTATGTGGCGATCGGCGTTCAGCGCCTGTTCGTGGCGCGAGTGGCTCGTCGTGGTCGTCGCGCTCGCGCTGCTGCTGGCGCTCGTCGCCCCGGCGTTCGCCGTCACGGCCGACGACCTGAAGCCGTTGGCGTCCGACGACTTCGCCGACAAGGCGACAGCCGTCGACACGCTGATGAGCGCGCCTGACGAGCGCGTTGCCGCCATCCTCGCCGCGATGGGCAGCGACCAGCTGTTCTTCACCGACGAGACCCATTTCTACATCGGCGACGGCACGACGTACGTCGATGCGATCACCGGTGCCAAGGCGGAACCCAAGGCCGACGCGCTGAAGCCCGTCGAGATCAACAACCGCGTGCGCGGCAAGATCGACTCGGCGCAGTCGGCGCTCGCGCTGCTGTCCCCGGACCGCGGCGTGCGGTCCAAGGCCATCGAGACGCTGGCGGGCTCGCCGGACCCCGCGCTCGCCAAGCTCGTCGACGCGGCCGTGGCCAAGGAGACGGATCCGGCGCTGAAGGCGCGGCTCGAGCTCGTGCAAGCGGCGTTCGCGCTCAAGTCCGACAACCCGGCCACGCGCCTCGCCGCGATCAAGGCGCTGGGCCGCAGCGAGAACCCGCAGACGCGACTGCTGCTGCTCCCGTTCGTGCAGAAGAACGCCGACGGCTCGTTCGTCGAGCCGGACGCCGACACACGCGCCGCTGCGCAAACGTCGCTCGATGCGATCGACCGCAGCCAGAAGAAGGGCGAATTGCTGGGCGCATTGTTCAGTGGCGTGAGCCTGGGTAGCATTCTGCTGCTGGTCGCGCTGGGCCTCGCGATCACCTACGGGCTGATGGGCGTCATCAACATGGCGCACGGCGAGTTCCTGATGATCGGGGCCTATGCGACGTACGTCGTGCAGGGCATCTTCCGCTCGCATTTCCCGGGTGCCGAGAACTGGTACCTCGTCGCTGCCATTCCGGCCGCGTTCCTCGCGTCCGCGATCATCGGCGCGGTCCTCGAGCGCACGGTGATCCGCTTCCTGTACGGGCGGCCGCTGGAAACGCTGCTCGCGACGTTCGGCATCAGCCTCTTGCTGATCCAGGCGTCGCGGACGATCTTCGGTGCGCAGAACGTCGAGGTGGCCAACCCGTCGTGGATGAGCGGCGGCATCGAAGTGCTGCCCAACCTGATCCTGCCGTGGAACCGCATCTACATCATCGCGTTCTCGGCGATCGTCGTCGCGCTGGTGTGGGCCATCCTCAACCTGACCCGGCTCGGCCTCTTTGTCCGCGCGGTCACCCAGAACCGCGCGATGGCCGGCTGCGTCGGCGTGCGCACGCCGCGGATCGACATGCTCGCATTCGCCATCGGCGCCGGCATCGCGGGCCTGGGCGGTGTCGCGCTGTCGCAGATCAGCAATGTCGGTCCGGACATGGGCCAGAGCTACATCATCGACTCGTTCATGGTCGTCGTGCTGGGCGGTGTCGGGCAGCTCGCCGGCACGATCGTCGGCGCGCTGGGCCTCGGCATCGTCAGCAAGTTCCTCGAGCCCTTCTCGGGCGCGGTGCTCGCCAAGATCATCGTGCTCGTGTTCATCATCCTGTTCATCCAGCGCAGGCCGCAGGGCATGTTCGCGCTCAAGGGCCGGAGCGCCGAGGCATGAACGCGACGACACTGCCGCTGCCCGTGGCCACCGCGGCACTCGGCACCGCGGACGATCGCGTGCGGCTCTTCTCGCGGCTGGGATGGACGGCCATCGGCATCGCCGTCGTGCTGATCGCCGTCGTCGTGCCGCTGATGGCGCTCGTGGCGCCGGACGGCAGCGCGCTGCACCTGTCGTCGTACGCGCTGACGCTGGTGGGCAAGATCCTCTGCTACGCCATCTGTGCCGTGGCGCTGGACCTGGTCTGGGGCTATTGCGGCATCCTGTCGCTGGGCCACGGCCTCTTCTTCGCGCTGGGCGGCTACGCGATCGGCATGTACCTGATGCGCGCGATCGGCCACGACGGCGTGTACAAGAGCGATCTGCCGGACTTCATGGTCTTCCTCGACTGGAAGGCCTACCCGTGGTACTGGGCGTTCACCGACCACTTCTGGTACTGCGCGCTGCTGGTCGTGCTGGTCCCGGGCGTCCTCGCGTTCGTGTTCGGCTACTTCGCGTTCCGCTCGCGGATCAAGGGCGTCTACCTGTCGATCATCACGCAGGCGCTCACGTACGCGGCCATGCTGCTGTTCTTCCGCAACGACACCGGCTTTGGCGGCAACAACGGCTTCACCGACTTCAAGCGCATCCTGGGCTTCGACATCTATGCCCAGGGGACGCGCGTGGCGTTGTTCGTGCTGTCGGGCCTGACGCTCGTCGGCGTGCTGATCCTGTGCCGCTACCTCGTCACGTCGAAGCTGGGTCGCGTCGTCACGGCGATCCGCGATGCGGAGTCGCGCGTGATGTTCTGCGGCTACGACCCCAAGGCGTTCAAGCTGTTCGTGTGGACGCTGTCGGCGGTGATCTGCGGCATCGCCGGCGCGCTCTACGTGCCGCAGGTCGGCATCATCAATCCCAGCGAAATGGCACCGCAGAACTCGATCGAGATGGTGATCTGGGTGGCCACGGGCGGCCGCGGCACGCTGTTCGGGCCCGTCATCGGCGCGTTCGTCGTCAACCTCGCGAAGAGCGTGTTCACGATGATCGCGCCCGAGTACTGGCTGTTCTTCCTCGGCGCCATCTTCGTCGGCGTCACGCTGTTCCTGCCGCAGGGCATCGTCGGGCTGTTCCGGCGCCGGCGCGGCGGAGGCGCGGCATGAGCCGCCCGCCGCAGCCGCCGGAGGCGCCGCTCGACTGGGCGCCCGGCCTGCCGCGCGATTCCGGCGTCGCGGGCGCGACGAGCGGCGGCCTCGACGCGCGGGGCGGCGTCATCGAAGGGGCACGCGTCGCGCCGGAAGGCATCGACACGTCGCACACCGTCATCCTGTACCTCGAGGGCGTGACGGTGAGCTTCGACGGCTTCAAGGCGCTGAACGACCTGTCGCTGGCGCTCGACGACGGGGAGCTGCGCTGCGTCATCGGTCCCAACGGCGCCGGCAAGACGACGATGATGGACGTCATCACCGGCAAGACGCGGCCGGACAGCGGCAAGGTGTTCCTGGGCCAGACGATCGATCTCACGAAGCACGACGAGCCGTCGATCGCGACGATGGGCATCGGCCGC
Organism: Pseudomonadota bacterium; assembly: GCA_018241745.1. GTDB lineage: Bacteria > Pseudomonadota > Gammaproteobacteria > Burkholderiales > Casimicrobiaceae > VBCG01. Next base: position 8,341 of record JAFEDG010000042.1, on the reverse strand, counting down.
AAGTTCCAGAAGCCCACCGTGTTCGAAAAGCACACGGTGTGGGAGAACCTCGAGCTCGCGCTCAAGAACGACAAGCGGTGGTGGCAGAGCATCAACTCCAAGCTCAAGTCGTGGCAGCAGGACCGGATCGCGTCGGTGCTCTCGACAATCGGGCTCGCCGGTGAGACGCGGCGGCTGGCGGGATTGCTGTCGCACGGCCAGAAGCAGCGGCTGGAGATCGGCATGCTGCTCGCCCAGGATCCGCGCGTCCTGCTGCTCGACGAGCCGGTGGCCGGCATGACCGACGAGGAGACCGCGGAGCTTGCCGGACTCCTGGCCACGCTGCGCGGCAAGCACACGATCATGGTCGTCGAGCACGACATGGACTTCATCGCCGACATCAGCGAGAAAGTCACCGTGCTGCACGAGGGCCACGTGCTGGCGGAAGGCACGCTCGACGAGGTGAAGGCGAACGAGACCGTCGTCGAGGTCTACCTTGGGCGATAGGGTCCGACCCTATTTTTCGGCAACAGTCCCCTCCCAAAAATAGGGTCGGACCCCATGCTCGCGGTCGAAGGCATCAACCAGTACTACGGTGGCAGCCACATCCTGCGCAACGTGAGCCTCGAAGTGGCGCCGGGCAAGGTCACGACGCTGCTGGGGCGCAACGGGGTCGGCAAGACGACGCTGCTCAAGTGCCTGATGGGATTGCTGCCGATGCGCTCGGGTCGCATCACGTGGGACGGCACGCCGGTCCAGGGGCTGCCGTCGTTCGCACGCGTCACGCGGGGGTTCGCCTACGTCCCGCAGGGACGGGAGATATTCCCGCGGCTTACGGTTGAGGAGAACCTGCAGGTCGGCGCGGCGTCGCGGCCCTCGAGCGCGATCCCCGACGACATCTACGTGCTGTTCCCGGTCCTGAAGTCGATGAAGCGCCGGCGCGGTGGCGACCTGTCCGGCGGCCAGCAGCAGCAGCTTGCGATCGGCCGCGCGCTGATGAGCCAGCCCAAGCTGCTGATCCTGGACGAGCCGACCGAAGGCATCCAGCCGTCGATCATCCAGGACATCGGCCGCGTGATCCGCAAGCTTGCGGCCGAGCGCGGCATCGCCGTGCTGCTCGTCGAGCAGTACTACGACTTCGCCAAGGCGCTGGCCGATACGTTCGCCGTGATGGCGCGCGGCGAGATCATCGCTGCCGGTCGCGGCGACGAGATGGATGCCCGCAACGTGCAGGCGATGATCGCGGTGTAGGTCCGACCCTATTTATTATGTCAACTAGGGTCGGACCCTAGACCTCTGGCTGATTCCGTTCGCCGCAGGCAATCCCTAGCGTGGCGGGATGCCTCGCCAGCCTCGCTATTTCGTTCCGGGTGTCCCGCTGCACGTCATTCAGCGGGGCAACAACCGCCAGTCGATCTTCCGGGCGGCGGCGGATTTCCGCATCTACTTCGAAGTCCTCGCCGCCGTCGCGCGGCGCCACGACGTGGTCGTCCACGCGTATGTGCTGATGACCAACCACGTGCACTTGCTCGCCTCCCCGCGGTCGGTCGACGGGGTGCCGAAGATGATGCAAGCCGTCGGTGGCCGCTACGTCCCTTACTTCAACGAGCGTTATCGGCGCACCGGTACGCTGTGGGACGGCCGCTATCGCGCCACGGTCGTCGACGACGACGCCTATCTGCTGCGCTGCATGCGCTATATCGAGCTGAATCCGGTGCGTGCGGGCGTCGCGACGCTGCCCGGCGACTACCGTTGGTCGAGTTACCGCGCCAATGCCTACGGGCAGCCGGACCCGCTCGTCACGCCGCACGGCACCTACGAGGCGCTCGCTGCGCCCCTGGCGGAGCGCCGCGCCGCGTATCGTGCGTTGTTCCACGACGCACTGACGGAGGCGGAGCTGGACGCGATTCGCTATGCGACCAATCGCGCATGGGCCCTCGGCGACGACGTGTTCGCCGCCAGGGTGGAGATTGCGGCCCGCCGCCGGGCCGCGCCGCTGGAGCGGGGGCGTCCGCCGCTGCGGCAGGGTCCGACCCTGTTTTCCGACGAGGGCGGGGATGCGCGCGCGCCAGCGCCGGATGACGTCCCCGGCGAGTTGACATAATAAATAGGGTCGGACCCTACCGCACCCGCGCCACCGCCCGCGACCACGCCTCCATCCGCGCGGCGGCCTCGTCGCGCGACATCGCGGGCTCGAAACGCCGATCCACCTGCCAGTTGGCGGCCACTTCGCGCGCGTCGCGCCAGAAGCCAACAGCGAGCCCGGCCAGGTAGGCGGCGCCGAGCGCCGTGGTTTCCGTGACGCGCGGCCGCACGACCGGCACGCCAAGCACGTCGGCCTGGAACTGCATCAGCAGGTTGTTGGCGGTGGCGCCCCCGTCGACGCGTAGTTCGGCGAGCGCGATGCCCGCGTCCTTCTGCATGGCGGCGAGCACGTCCGCGCTCTGGAACGCAATGGACTCGAGCGCCGCGCGCGCGATGTGCGCATCCGTCGTGCCGCGGGTGAGACCCACGATCGCGCCGCGCGCATGCGCATCCCAGTGCGGCGCGCCCAGGCCCGTGAACGCGGGGATCACGTGCACGCCGCCGTTGTCCGGCACGGAACGCGCGAGCGCCTCGATCTCGGAGGCGTGGCGCACGATCTTGAGCCCGTCGCGCAACCATTGCACGACCGCGCCGGCCACGAACACCGAGCCCTCGAGCGCGTACGACAGCCTGCCATCGCGCAGCCACGCCACCGTCGACAACAACCGGTTGCGCGACGCCACCGGCGTGCCACCGGTATTGAGCAGCATGAAGCACCCGGTGCCGTACGTATTCTTGGCGAGTCCGGCTTCGTGGCACGCCTGGCCGAACAGCGCGGCCTGCTGGTCGCCGGCGATGCCGCCGATGGGGATGCGCACGCCGTCGACCAGCGTTTCCGCGCAGACTCCCGATGACGGGACGACCGTCGGCAGCATCTCGCGCGGGACGTCGAGCAGCGCGCACAGCTCGTCGTCCCATGCGCCGCGGTGGATGTCGAACAGCAGCGTGCGGCTGGCGTTGGACGCGTCGGTGCAGTGGACCCGGCCTTCGGTGAGCTGCCAGATGAGCCACGCATCGACCGTCCCGAACGCGAGCTCGCCGCGGCGCGCCCGTTCGCGCGCGCCTGCGACATGGTCGAGGATCCAGCGGATCTTGCTGCCGGAGAAATAGGCGTCGAGCACGAGGCCCGTCTTGCGCGCGAACGTCGGCTCGTGCCCCGCGTCGCGCAGCGCCTCGCAGATGGGCGCCGTGCGCCGGTCCTGCCAGACGATCGCCGGCGCGATGGGTGCGCCGGTCGCGCGATCCCAGACGATCGTCGTCTCCCGCTGGTTGGTGATCCCGATCGCGGCGATGTCGCCCGGCGCGATACGCGCCTGTGCCAGCGCCGCGTGCATGACGCCCGACTGCGACGCCCAGATCTCGAGCGCGTCGTGCTCTACCCAACCCGGCTGCGGGAAATGCTGCGTGAATTCGGCCTGCGCCGTCGCCACCACGTTGCCGGCGTGGTCGAAGACCAGCGCGCGGGAGCTCGTGGTGCCCTGATCGAGTGCCAGTACGTACATAATTAGGGTCCGACCCTATTTTCCGGTCCCTATTGTCCGCGAAAAATAGGGTCGGACCCTAACCATGCGCCGCCGCCTCCACACCCGCCGCGTCACCTATGAAGGTTTTGCCCGTGACGACGGCCTGTTCGACATCGAAGCGCACCTGACGGACGTCAAGGACCAGGACTACGCGCTGCTGACCGGCGTCCGCAAGGCCGGAGACCCGGTCCACGAGATGCATGTCCGTGTCACGTTCGACGCCGCATGCAACATCAAGGCGATCGAGGCGACCACCGAGCGGATGCCCTATCCGGGTGCGTGCGACCGGATCGGCCCCGCGTACGCGCGGCTGGTCGGCACGAACCTGCTGGCCGGCTTCCGCAAGGCGCTCCATGACGCGATGGGCGGCGTCAAGGGATGCACACACATCACCGAGCTTCTCGGGTATCTTCCCACTGCCGCCGTGCAGACCCTCGCCAGTCTCCGACTCGAGAACGAGGGTCCTGGCAAGCCCTTTCAGCTTGACCGCTGCCATGCGCTCGACACGCGCGGCCCGGTCGTGCACCAGTTCTATCCCCAATGGCATCGCGGCTGACGCACGCGACCGCGTACGCCATGGGCGCGCGAAACACGAGCCAACCAGGAGCCGGGTACCACCGATGAAGATCCACGAATACCAGGGCAAGGAAATCTTCCGCCGCTACGGCATGACCACGCCGCGCGGCATCCCCGCGTTCAGCGTCGACGAGGCCGTCAAGGCCGCGCAGACGCTCGGTGGCCCCGTCTGGGTCGTCAAGGCGCAGATCCATGCCGGCGGTCGCGGCAAGGGCGGAGGCGTCAAGCTCGCGCGCTCGCTCGACGAGGTCAAGGCGCGCGCCGGCGAGATCCTGGGCATGCAGCTGGTGACGCACCAGACGGGCCCCGCGGGCCAGAAGGTGCGGCGCCTGCTGATCGAGGAAGGCGCCGACATCAAGAAGGAGCTGTACGTCGGCATGGTCGTCGACCGCGCCGCGCAGCGCGTCACGTTGATGGCGTCGAGCGAAGGCGGGATGGACATCGAGGAAGTGGCCGCGCATACGCCCGAGAAGATCCACCGCGTCGCGATCGACCCGGTGACGGGCCTCACCGACGCGCAGTCCGACGACATCGCACGCAAGATCGGCATCCCCGACGCGAGCCTCCCGCAGGCGCGCACGATGTTCCAGGGCCTGTACAAGGCCTTCGACGAGACCGACGCGTCGCTCGCCGAGATCAACCCGCTGATCGTCACCGGCGACGGCAAGCTGATCGCGCTCGACGCCAAGCTCAACTTCGACAGCAACGCGCTGTTCCGCCACGCGGACATCGTCGAGATGCGCGACCTCGACGAGGAAGATCCCGCCGAGATCGAGGCGTCGAAGTTCGACTTGAGCTACATCTCGCTCGACGGCAACATCGGCTGCCTCGTCAACGGCGCGGGCCTCGCGATGGCCACGATGGACGTCATCAAGCTGTACGGCGGCGAGCCCGCCAACTTCCTCGACGTCGGCGGCGGCGCCACGACGGAGAAGGTGACGGAAGCGTTCAAGATCATGCTGCGCAACCCGCACCTGAAGGCGATCCTCGTCAACATCTTCGGCGGCATCATGAAGTGCGACACGATCGCCGAAGGCGTCATCGCGGCGTCGAAGGCCGTGGGGCTCAAGGTGCCGCTCGTCGTGCGCATGAAGGGCACGAACGAGGAACTGGGCCGCGAGATCCTCGCGAAGTCGGGCCTGCCCATCATCAGCGCCAACAACATGGCCGAAGCGGCGGAGAAGGTCGTCGCCGCGGCCAACGGCAAGTAGAGCGAACGCCATGAGCATCCTGGTCGACAAGAACACCAAGGTCATCACGCAGGGCATCACCGGCAAGACCGGCCAGTTCCACACGCGGATGTGCCGTGATTACGCCAACGGCAGCAACTGCTTCGTCGCGGGCGTCAATCCCAAGAAGGCCGGCGAGGACTTCGAGGGCATCCCGATCTACGCGACCGTGAAGGAGGCGAAGGAAGCCACCGGCGCCACGGTCAGCGTGATCTACGTGCCGCCGCCGTTCGCGGCCGCCGCGATCGACGAGGCCGTCGACGCGGGCCTGGACCTAGTCGTCGCGATCACCGAGGGCATCCCGGTGCGCGACATGATCCGCACGCGCTACAGGATGCAGGGCAAGAAGACGCTGCTGCTGGGGCCCAACTGCCCCGGCGTCATTACCCCCGACGAGATCAAGATCGGCATCATGCCGGGCCACATCCACAGGAAGGGCCGCATCGGCGTGGTGTCGCGGTCCGGCACGCTGACGTACGAGGCGGTGGGCCAGCTGACCGAGCTGGGACTCGGGCAGTCGACGGCGGTGGGCATCGGCGGCGACCCCGTCAACGGCCTGAAGCACATCGACGTCCTGAAGATGTTCAACGACGATCCCGGGACCGACGCAGTCGTGATGATCGGCGAGATCGGCGGCACGGACGAGGAAGCGGCGGCCGTGTGGGCCAAGGCCAACATGAAGAAGCCGATCGTCGGCTTCATCGCGGGCGTCACTGCACCCCCGGGCAAGAGAATGGGCCACGCGGGTGCGATCATCTCCGGCGGCAAGGGCACGGCGCAGGAGAAGCTCGCCGTGATGGAAGCGTCGGGCATCAAGGTCACGAAGAATCCGGCCGACATGGGCAAGTTGCTCAAGTCGGTGCTCTAGGGTCCGACCCTATTTTTCGGCACCCGCAGATCACAAAAATAGGGTCGGACCCTATTTGTTCGTTGCAAGCTCGGGTCGCGTAACGGCGCGACCGCTTGGGGAGGGGCGCACGTGCAGGAACTGATGACGCCGCAATTCTGGGTTGCGGCGGTGGAAATCGTCGTCGTCAACATCCTGTTGTCGGGTGACAACGCGGTCGTGATCGCGCTCGCCTGCCGCAACCTGCCCGCCGAGCAGCGCAAGTGGGGCGTGTTCTGGGGCGCGGCCGGCGCGATCGCGCTGCGCATTGTCCTCACGTTCTTCGCGCTGTCGCTGCTCACGCTGCCGTGGCTCAAGATCGTCGGCGGCGTGCTGCTCGTGTGGATCGGCGTCAAGCTGATCGTCGAGGAGGGCGGCGAGGGCGAGCAGGTGACTGGCGCCACCAAGCTGCTGTCCGCGATCAAGACGATCGTCGTCGCCGACCTCGTGATGTCGCTCGACAACGTGCTCGGCGTGGCGGCGGCGGCCAACGGCAACGTGCACCTGCTGGTCTTCGGCCTGCTGGTGTCGATCCCGCTCGTGATCGTCGGCAGCGCCGTGATCCTGAGGCTGATCGAGCGCTTCCCGATCCTGGTCATGGCCGGCGGCGCGTTGCTCGGCTACATCGCCGGCGAGATGATCGCAGGCGACACGTTCCTGAAGCCCTGGGTCGAGGGGCGGTACCACTGGCTTGAATGGGTCCTGCCGCTCGCCGGCCTGGCGCTCGTGCTGGCGATCGCCCGGCTCAAAAAATAGGGTCCGACCCTATTTTTCGGGGCGCGGAGCCGCAAAAAATAGGGTCGGACCCCCCGGCGCAATTCTTGCTCCACCCGCATCCCATGTCCGTCCGCGCCGAACTCGAGACCGTCAGCCTGTCGCATCCGGGCATGGTCCGCCAGCACAACGAGGATTCCGTCTACGTCGATTCGGCCGCCGGCCTGGCGGTGCTGGCCGACGGCATGGGCGGCTACAACGCAGGCGAAGTCGCCAGCGGCATCGCCGTCAACGTCCTGTCCAACGGCCTCGTCCCCGAGCTCAACTCGGGCCGCGAGCTGTCCAAGGTGGACATCCAGAGCGGCCTGACGCACGCCGCGCTGCTCCTCCGGCAGCAGATCGCCGCGGCCAACAAGGGCATCTACGAGGCTGCCCAGGCGCGTCCGGAATGTGCCGGCATGGGCACCACGATCGTCGCCACCGTGTTCTTCGGCAACCGCGTGTCGATCGCCCACATCGGCGATTCCCGCTGCTACCGCCTGCGCGGCGACCGCTTCGAGCAGCTGACCCACGACCACTCGCTGCTGCAGGAACAGATCGACTCCGGCCAGATCACGCAGGAACAGGCCAAGTACTCGCTGAACAAGAACCTGGTCACGCGGGCGCTCGGCATCGAGGCCATCGTGCCGGCGGAAATCACCGAATACCGCGTCGAGGCAAACGACATCTACCTGCTGTGTTCCGATGGCCTCACCGACATGGTCGATCCCGAGGTCGTCCACGAGATCGTCGACAAGCACCGTGTCGACCTGGCGGAAGCCGCCGCCGAACTGATCGACCTCGCCAACAAGAACGGCGGCCGCGACAACATCTCCGTGATCATCGTGCAGGTGCCCGCCACGTTCCTCGAGAGCCACAGCTGGGCCAAGCGCTTCCTGGCGCGCAAGAAGGCATCGTAGCCGTGGGCAAGCTCGTCCTCTACCTGGAAGACGGCCGCACCAGGACCATCCCGCTCGGCGCCGACCGCATCGTCATCGGCCGGCGGATGGACAACGACGTCTGCCTCCCGTTTCCGGCCGTCTCCGGCGAGCATGCCGCCGTCGTGACCATCCTGCTCGACTCTTTCCTCGAGGACCTCGGCAGCACCAACGGCACGCTCGTCAACGGCAAGCCGATCACGAAGCACTTCCTGCGCGATCACGACGAGATCGACATCGGCCGCCAGCGCCTCGTGTACTTCGCCGAGGACAGCGCGCCGGTCGACGTGAAGAGCGCGTTCGCGCTGCGCACGCAGGCGCGGATGTTCGGCGACCAGGTCGAGCGGATCGAGCCGTCGCTGCGGGAACGGC
>JAFEDG010000041.1 GCA_018241745.1 Pseudomonadota bacterium | reverse complement strand
CGTTCCCATTCGACTTGCAGCGCGGCGAATGCACGTTGCGCCGCGTGGTCATCGCGGCACACGAGCAGGACGGCGCCCCACGCCAGCCGGATCGCAAGCAGGTCTCGCAGATGCGCGTCGCTGCGCCCCGCGAGACGCGCCTCCCACCCTTGGTACGCGCACCACGACGCCCAGCCGTTCACCGTGAGGAGCACGGCCTCGAGGTAGTCGGCCCAACGCTCTTCCGACAGCCCCAGGCGGCGCAGCACCCAGCGCTCTGCCTGCTCGCGCATGGCGGGCACCGCGCCGAGGCCGCGAGCGAGATCCGGAAGGCCCATCAGCGTGCCGATGCCGTGGTCGTGCGTCAGCGTCTCGCGCCAGAACGCGTAGAGCCCGTCGCGGCGGTCGGGCTGCCAGTCCGCCTGGTGATGGTCGAAGTAGGCTGCGCAGACCTGGCTGACCTGGTGGGTGATCGCCTGGCGCCACGACAGGCGCCACTGGCCGCGCGGGTCGTCGTCGAGCACGTCGATCAGCAACGGCAGGCGAGGCAACGAGAGCGGCGCGCCCAGGGCGGAGAGGGCCTTGGCGGCATCGAGCCCGGCGTCACGGGCTTCGGGTCGCAGTGCAAGTGCGGCGTCGAGGTCGGCGGCCGTGATGCGGCCCGACGACCACGCCTGCCGCAGCAGCTCGCGCGGTGGCAGCACGCGGATGTCGCCAAGCACCGCCATCCGCGCAGCGACGGTGCGCACGCGCAGCCCGATGCGTTGCCAGTGCGGGTTGACCGCGATGGCGCGGTCCAGCGGCCACGCTGGCGCGATGGCACCGCAGGCCTGGGCACACGCTGCCTCGATGCGCGCGTCGATGGTCTCGTCGTCCATGGGCGCGGGCGGGGGCGACCAGGCTCGCGTTGCGGCGGGCGGATCGAGCAATGTCTGCATGTGTGCGCTCCGTCTCGTTTCAATCGGTCGTGGCGGGCGTCCAGCGCGTCGGCCACAGGCGCAGCGCGGCGCGGGTGGCGTACTCGTCGACATAGAAGCCGGCATAGCTCCAGCGGCGCCCAATGGCCAATCCCGCGGGACGTGCATGCAGCAACGCGAGGCACAGGTAGAGCGCGGCCATGCCGGCCAGCACGACCGGGCCCGCGCGCTCGTGCGGCGCGTCGACCACGCCGAAGGGCAGCGCGTGACCCACGATCGCGGCCAGCGCCAGCGCAGCCACCATCACGGCGCCCGCCATGGCGTCGCGCACGGCGCGCGGCGCGTCGGGATGCCGGTGCTTCGGCACCCATAGCAGCGGCGCCCACGCGAGCGCGAGTACACCGCTCCACCACCAGGGCCATGCGCCGGCAGGCAGGAACAACGGCTGCAGCGCGTGCACGGCGACGACCAGCGCCGCCGAAAGGAGTGGCGCCAATGCGAGGCTTGCCACGGTTGGTGACGAGACGCCGCGCATCATCCGCAGCCGCGCCGACTCCACGGCGCCGGATGCGGCGAGGAACGCATGCGTCTTGTACAGCGAGTGGCCGATCAAATGCAGCAGCGCGAGCGTGTAGAGCCCCAGGCCGCACTCCATCACCATGAAGCCCATCTGCGCCACGGTGGACCACGCGAGCCGCACCTTGATGCTGATGCGCGTGAGCATCACGAGGCCGGCCAGCACCGCGGTGGCAAGCCCCGCGCCGACGAGCAGCCAGCGCGCGACCGGCACCGCATCGAGCAGCGCCGCGAACCGGATCAGCACATAACCGCCGAGATTGATCACGCCCGCGTGGAGCAGCGCGGACACCGGCGTGGGCGCTTCCATCACCTGGATCAGCCAGCCGTGCACCGGCAACAGCGCGGTGCGCAGCACCACCGCCAGCGCAACGCACACTGCGCACGCCTGCAGCGCGATTGACGGCGCGCCGGCATCCAGGTGGCGCCCGAGCGCGGAGAGTGAGCCGGAACCGACGTCCTGCCACGCGAGCAGCGCGGCCGCGACCAGCAACGCGTCCGCCAGGCGGTCGGCCACGCGCTTCTTGTGCGCCGCCAGCAGGGCGAACGGGCGGTCGCGATAGAAGCACAGCAATTGCTGCAGCGCCCGGCCCACGACGGCCCAGGCTGCGATCAGCACCAGCCAGTGGTCCGCCAAGAGCAGCAGGTGCACGGCGGCCAGTACGCCACCGAGCGCTGCTACGTAGCGCGGCTGGTTCGCTTCACCCTGCAGGTAACGCGACGAGAACACGCCGATCACGGTGCCGAGCCACTGCACCAGCAGCGCCATCCAGGCGGCCGTGAGCGTCAGCGAAAGACCCGGCAGCGACATCGAGGCCGCGCCTGCCGCAACGGTGAGCTGGAGAACGAGGTTGGCCGCGGCGGCCGCACAGGCGACGCCGGCCAGCCATCGGAAGCGCCGCCAGCGCGCGGTCGCAGCGGCCTTGCGTCCGTGCGGCACGGCAGCCAGCATCGTCACGGCGGGCAACAGCGCCGCGGCGGTGATCGCAAGGCTCGTTGCATTCATCGACGGTGCTCCGTGAACGTTGAACGCCGCGATGGTGCGGGCGACAACCAATTCTGTAAAATTCATTGATCAGAACACTTCAATCTCCAAAAAAGAACGATGCTTGTCGAGCAACTGAACTTCCACCACCTGCTGTACTTCTGGCGGGTGGCCAAGGCAGGGCACCTCACGCAGGTGGCCAACGCGCTGCACGTCTCGCAGTCAGCGCTGTCGAACCAGATCCGCCAGCTCGAAGATCGCCTGGGCACCGCGCTGTTCACGCGCACCGGCCGCCGCCTGGTGCTCACCGAAACGGGCGAGCTGGTGCTGTCGTATGCGGAGAACATCTTCGGGCTCGGCCAGGAGTTGCTGGGCAGGCTTGAAGGCGGCGCCGCCGGCGTCGTGCGGCTGCGTGTGGGTAGCGTGGCGACGCTGTCGCGCAACTACCAGGAAAACTGGATCCGACCATTGCTGGCTGACCCCTCGGTGGCGCTGACGCTGGAATCAGGCATGCTCGACGACCTGGTGCGCCGGCTGCTGCAGCACCAGCTCGACGTCGTGCTGGCCAACGAGCCCGCACCGGTCGATCCGGACCGGCCGTTGCATTGCCGCTTTTTGGGGAGCCAGGACATCGCGCTGGTGGGCCAGGCGGCCACCTGGCGCGGTCGCGCGCTGCGCATTCCCGCGGACCTCGACGGCTTGGAGCTGGCGGTGCCGGGGCCGCGCCATGCGTCGCGCGGGCAGTTCGATGCGCTGTGCGTGGCTGCCGGCGTCAGCCCGCGCGTGCGCGCCGAGGTCGACGACATGGCCATGCTGCGGCTGGTAGCGCGCGACAGCGGCTGGCTTACCGTGTTGCCCGAAGTCGTGGTGCAGGACGAGTTGCGCGCCGGCGTGCTGGTGACCGTCGGGCGGTCCACGCAGTTGCAGGAAAACTTTTACGCCATCACCACGCTGCATCGCCACCGGATGCAGCTGCTGGAGCAATTGCTTGCCCGGCAGCCTGCGGCACGCGCGAGGCCGCGGGCGACGCGCTCGACCAAAGCAGCGTCAAAGCGTGCGGCGGCGCGGCGGCAGGCGTGACGCGAGGCATCGGGGTGCGGTCGCGTGTTCCCGCTGTCGCGCAACGACGTCAGGGCCCGTGCCATCGCTGGGCCACCCGCTCCGCGGCGCCGGCCAGCGCGTTGATGTAGCTCCGGATCGCGCGCGGATTCTCGCGCGCATTCGACTGCCAGACGCAATTCAGGCAGCCGAGCAGACGCGTCCCGGCCATGATCGGTACGGCGATCGCATCCAGCGGTTCGTGGGCTTCCGCGTCGAGCGTGGGATGGCGAACGTCGCGGCGCGCAAAGCCACTGCGGCGGATGGCTTGCAGCGATGGCAACAGCTGCGCCGGCGCCAACTCGCGCCGGATACGGGGATCGTCGGTGCGCAGCAGCGTTTCGAGGATGGCAGTGCGTTGCGCGCTGTCGCAAAAGGCAAGGGCGACGCGACCCATCGCGGACCAGACCAGATGCGGTTGATAGCCGAGCACTCGCTTCGTATACGGCCAACCCACCACGCTTCGATTGCTGTCGACGACGGTGATCGCGGTTTCCAGCAGCGCCGCCACGTCACAAGGCCACGGAATTCGCTGCGCAAGGTTGGTCAGTTCCGTCGACGCGGCCCCCACCAAGGCGGCGCCTGGCGCGCGTTGCCGCAAACGGCGCCCGGCTTCGGAGGCGAGTACATAGGCATCGTCCGCCACGCGGCGCGTTACCCAGTCACGTTGCTCCAATGCGCGCATCGAGCGCATGGCGGTTGCCTTGGAGCATCCAAACGACGTCGCGAGATCCTTGAGGGAAACCGGCCCCTGTTCTGCGACGTACGCAAGCATGTCCAGCCCTCGGCCCAGCGTCGCGGCAGCCGTCTCGGGGGACGCGGCGGGGCGCCGGCGCCTGGCGGCGGACGTGCGTGTTCGTGGTGGTTGCCGGGATATCGACATCGTCGTCGTGCGCGTCGGTCGCCGATGGCGAGCCGGACGCATCGTTTCATCTATTGAAACACCATTTTTGCGCGCGAACAATCGAGGCATACGCTCCCAGCACAAAAACAACGCTCCCGGAGGAACCTCATGCGACACACATGCGCGCTGGCGGCCCTGGCGCTTCTCGTCTTTGCCACAGCCCCCCAGGCAGACACGTTTCCAGAACGACCGATCAAGGTGGTCGCACCGTCGGGGCCGGGACTGCTGGACTTCGTCGCGCGCGCCACCGCCGATGCGCTGGGCAGCGAACTGAAGGCGAGCGTCATCGTCGAGAATCGCGCCGGTGCCGGCGGTAACCTGGGCGCGGAGTTCGTGGCGCGGGCGGTCCCGGATGGCTACACGCTGTTGCTGGCGGACAGCGGGATCCTGACGCTCAACGACAAGCTGTACCCGGACCTGGGCTACAACAACGCCACCGCGTTCGCGCCGTTGGTGCTGGTGGCGGACGCACCGATGATCCTGGTGGTGCCCGCCGAAAGTCCGTTCAAGTCCGTCGCCCAATTGCTGGAGGCGGCGCGTGCTTCGCCCACGAAGCTGTTCTACGGGTCGGCGGGCAAGGGTACTGGCGGGCAAGTGGCGATGCAGCTCTTCCAGCGGGCGACGGGCACGGTGCTGACGCATGTCCCCTATAAGGGCTCCGGCGAAGCCGCCACTGCCGTCGCGACCGGCCAGGTCGACGCGCTGTTCAACAACCTGCCAACGCTGCGCCCCTACCTGCAGTCGGGCAAGGTGCGCGCACTGGGCGTCGCAAGCCGCGAGCGGTTGTCGCAGCTTCCCGACGTGCCCACGTTGAACGAGGCGGGTGTCGCGCAATTTGTCGCGTCCGCCTGGTTCGGCCTCGTCGCGCCTGCCGGGACACCCGTCACCACGCAGCGGGTGATCGAGCGCGCGACGTTGCAGGGCCTGCAGCGACCCGAGATCCAGAAGCGGATGAGTACGGCAGGTGTCTCGCTGGTCGCGGCCGATGCGAAGGCGTTCGCCGCGACCATCCACAACGAACGCCAGCGCATGGATACGCTGGCCAAGGACGGGGCGTTCAAGAGTGAGTGATGTCGCACCCGGCATCACGCTCTACGGGACGCTGATTTCGCGGCCCTTTCGAGTGCTCTGGATGCTGCACGAGTGCGGCGTTCCCTTCCGGCATGTCGACGTGCGGCCGGACGGAGCGGAGTGCAGCACCACTTCGCCGTGGTACCTCGCGCTCAATCCGAATGCGCGCGTGCCGACGCTCGATGACGGTGGGTTCATCGTCTGGGAAACCGCTGCCATCAATTTCTACCTTGCGGAGCGCTACCGTCCCGCGGGTTGGGGCGATACCCCGGCGGATCACGGGCGGGCGCTGCAGTGGGCGTTCTTCATGACCAGCGACATCGAGCCTACGCTGGTCGCCTTTCGACGGCTGCGGTTCAAGGACTCCGGCAGCGGCGATCCGGTCGCATCCGTCGATACACTCGAGCAGCGGCTCCTCGTTCGCCTCGGCGTCGTCGCAGACGCCCTGCTGCGCACCGGATACCTGCAAGGCGCGACGTGGGGCCTTGCTGATTTCATGGTCGCCAGCATGCTCTATTCGCTCGAGGAGTTCGGCTACGAGGGGTTCGCCAGCCTCCCGGCGTTACGCACCTGGCTCGATGCTTCCTATGCCCGCCCTGCCGCGCGCGCCGCGATTACCGCCGTACGCCATCAATCCCGGCGACCACCGATTGGAACCCCGACATGAACATGCCCCACGCCACTGAAGCCGCCGACAATCTCCTCAAGCATTGCGCCGGGATCACGCAAGGCACGCACGTGCTGTTCGTCAACGAACACGGCAAGTCCGTGGATCCCGACGTTGTTGCGTTCCTCGAACTGCGCGCGCGCACGCTCGGTGCGGTCGTGACGAGCCTGTACACGCCGCGGGCCGCGTCGCCAGAAGCGATCCCCGCCGATGTGATGCAGGCGATCGACGAATCGCCGTGTACGATCTTCAACCACCAGCTCGGCCCGATGCTCCGGCTGCTCCCCGTGCGCGGCGCGGGAATCCGCGTCCTGAATTACGCGACGACCTGGCCTATCCTCACCTCGGATTTCGCACTCGTGCCGCACGGACTCTGGAACGAAGTGATGGGCAAGCTCGTGCCGGAACTCGGACGCGCGCGGACGTGGCGGATCCAATGCGCTGACGGAACCGACGTGCACGGTACGAGCCCCGCGCCGCGACCGGGCGCAGGCCCCGGCGGCTTCACGTTGCGGACGTTCCCGATGGACACGCATCCTCCCGTGCCGACAACCGATGCGCAGGGTCGGATCGCGCTACGCTGGCTCGTCACGTCCGCGATGCACGACCTGGGGACGGAAGGCCTCGCATTCGACCAGCCTGTCTTCGCCATCGTCGAAGACGGCTCGATCGCGCGCTTCGAGGGCCATGACGACGACTGCCGGACGGCGGCGCGCTTTCTCGAAGGCATCGGTGCGCGGTTCCAGAAACACCCGTATCGCATCAATTCGTGGCACGCAGGCATCAACCCGCGGACCCGGGTCGCGTTCCGTGCTGATGAAAGCCTCGAGCAGTGGATGCAACTGGCTCACTCGAGCCCGCGGATCCTGCATTTCCATGTCGTTGGCGATACGGTGCCCGGAGAGATCTCCGCTGCCGTGGTCGACCCGACGGTACACCTCGACGGCATGCGCGTCTGGCATCGGGGAACGTTCGAATGGCTGCAGCGCGAGCCCTACTCCGGCCTGGCGGCGCAGATGGCGCCGACACATCGCCCGTTCGAAGCGTTTGCCGACATCGGCATCTAGCCGCCTCGGCGCGGCACCTACCGCGCGCTACTTCCGACGTTTTGCCGTCGCTCGCTTCGCCGTCGTCTTCCGGGCGGTCTTGCGGGCGGTGGCCTTTTTGCGCGATGTGCCACGCTTGAGCATCTTGCCGCGGGCCTTCTCCGCCCTCGCGGCGCCGATGGCCGTCTCGACGTCCTTGACCTCCTCGGGCGGCGGCAACACCGCCTTCATGCCGAGCCCCTTGATCCACAGTTCGCGGCACCATCCCTGCGTGTGGTAGAGGTGCTCGTCCTCCTCGTCCTCGACCTTCTTGCACGCGGCTCGCAATACCGTGCCAGGCTCGCCGGTGAGCTTCTTCGCGCACCGCCCCATCAGTTCCCAATCAAGATGGTCCTTGGTCTCGGCGATGACGACGCACTCGGCCGCGACGATCTGCGCCGCATCGGGGTTACCGGTGGCGGCGGCCTTCTTCATCGCATCGACGAGCGCCGCGCCCATGCCCTTGACGATCGCGCGTGACGGCGTCGCCATCGCAGGGTCGAGCCCGAACACGGTGCAGACCTCCTGCAGGATCTGCACGTGCGTGCGTGTCTGGTCGAGATACTTGGTCCACTCCTCGCGCAGGTCGTCGTTGGCGGCGCAGGACACGGCGGTCTCGTAGACCTTGACGCCGCCCATCTCGTGTTCCAGCGACTGCAGGATGAGGTCGTGCAATTGATCGATGTTCATGTCCATCTCCGATGCGAGTGCGGTTGGCAGCAACCACAATGCCCTGGGACCGCTCGGCGGGCAGCCGGATGAAGCCTTAATGTCGCGTCGGAAAATGTCGGTGATCACCTTCCACGTGCCCGCTACTGCCACGCGGCTACGACCCTTGTTTGGGAGCTTTCTGCGCGGCAGCATGGGCTACGGCGAACGCTCGGTGTTCGTCGCCCCCATACTCCTTGTAGGCGCTGTTGAAGGCTTCCAGGAACGCCTTCTTCTGATGTTCCGAGTACTGGTCCGTCTGTGCCTTCGGCAAATCGGCAACGGTCGAATAGGGCATAGGACATCTCCATAAAGGAGCGGCCGCCGCGGGAAGCGGCGGCCGTTGTCATGGTGCCCAAGGTCAGGACCTCGGTGCGAAATCCTTGCTGGCATCTGGCGCAGCTGGAGTCGCCGTGACCAATGACGGCTTTGACTCTGCGCGTCGGGTCGCTCGCACGACAGCGTACAAAGGCCTTAACCCATGTAGGCCGTCGCCTACGCGTGGCGCAAAGCGCACGGCGCGATGTTCTTCGCGCGTTGCTCGAACATCACTCCGGCTTGACGCCCGCCTCCGTGATCACCTTGCCATAGGTCGCGATCTCGGACTTGACCAACGCCGAGAACTGCTCCGGCGTGCTGCCGACGATGCCAAAGTCTCCTTCGGTCAGGCGCGCGCGAACCGCAGGGTCCTCGAGTGCCTGCGCCACGGCTTTGTAGAGGGTTTGCACGACATCGGCCGGCGTGCCTGCCGGCGCGAACATGCCGATCCAGCCCTGCTGCTGGTAGCCGGGAATGGCTTCCGCGAACGCCGGCACGTTGGGGTATGCGGCCGAGCGCTTGGGTGCCGTCATGCCGATGGCGCGCAGCTTGCCGTCGGCGAGGAAGGCCTTGACCGACGCGGGATCCGTCATCACGGTATCGACGTGGCCGCCGAGCACATCCGTCACCGCCGGTCCCGTCCCCTTGTACGCGATGTACTCCAGCTTGAGGTTGCCCATCTTGTTGAGCTTGGTCATCATCACCCACGACGCGCCGCCGATGTTTCCTCCTGCCATCGACACGGATTTCTCGCGCGCGAGCTTCATGAACTCGGGGAGCGTGTGGGTCGGGTAGTCCGCATGCGTCACCAGCATGTTGTAGAACGTCGTCAGTTCCGAAATCGGCGCAAAGCTCTTTTCCGGATCGTAGGACAGCGTCTTGTAGAGGTAGGGCGCGGCCACCAGCGCGGTGCTGGTGATCAACAGCGTGTAGCCGTCGGGCTTCGCTTCGGCGACGTAGCCGACACCGATGTTGCCGCCGCCCCCCGGTCGGCTCTCGACCAGCACCTGCTGCTTCAGGATCTTGGTCATCTGCTCGGCCATCAGACGCGCCGTGATATCGGTCGCGGCGCCCGGTGACGCCGTCGTGACGATCTTGATGGGCTTGTCGGGGTACGCCGCCGAGACCGGGGCAGCGCCGCATGCCAATCCTGCCGCCAGCGCGAGCGCCGCAGACCACCGCATGCGCCGCTGTGCGCCGCTGAAAAAGTCCTTCATCACGATCATCCTCCTGATGGTTCACGGCCTGTCGCCGGATCACCGCAACACTACGTCACCGCCACGTGCCGATGCCGGACATTTGGCCTCGCGGCTTGAGCATTTGGTCAACATTGGCGGGCAGCGCCCCGCCGACCCCTCACCATGCGATCGACGTGGTCACGGCGCGTCCTTCCGCCGCGCTGGTGTGCGCCGCATCGACCACCTGCATCGCGCGATGCAACGCGTCGATGCCCGCCATGCCCGCGAATCCGTTGCGCAAGCCGGCGATCGCGTCACGGATGAAAATGCCCGTCAGCGGCCCGGAGTCCACGTTGTCGTGAATGACATCCGTCGCTCCCTTGACAGACGTGAACGCGATGTCGCCCGAGCGGTCGATGGCGAGGAAGCCCTCGCTGCCGCGCGCCGAGTACGCGAGGTAACGGACTTCCGGCGATGCCGGGAAGATGTAGCCACACTCGATGACGGCCGAGACCCCGTCATCGGTACTGACGAGCGCGGTGAGTCGATCCTCCACGTCGTACGGTCGTGACAGCCGCGCCTGCGCTTGCGCCTGTACCGTCAACTGCGACGCCTGGGTCGCGAGCAGGAACAAGTCGATGTAGTGCACGGCAAGGTTGATGAAGCTGCCCCCACCGGCGTGCTTGCGCTGCAGCGCCCACGGGCTCTGGCTGATGTAGCGCTCGGGCGGTCCGGAGTGGAAGACGAACGTTGCGTAATCGAGCGCGCCAACGCGTTGCAGGTGCTTCCACAGGTTCCCTTCGCGCTGGATGAACGCAACGGCGATCGGCACGCCACGCTGGCTCGCGGCCGCGCGGATGGCTCCCACGTCGTCCGCCGTGAGGCCGCCCGGCTTTTCGAGGATGATCGGGACGCCGCGCTCAATGAAGGCGAGGCATACTTCTCTCATCTCGTCGTGAGGCGCCAATACGACCACCCCATCCAGTGCGAGCTCGGGGCCGAGCAGCGTGCGCCAGTCTCCAGTGCCGATGGGACCGTAGAACGGTTCCACCTCCTTGCGCTTGGCTTCGCTGGGATCGGAATAGCCGACAACGTGGGCGTCCTTCGCGATGGTCCCGCGATAGAACTTGTGGTGCCAGTGGCTCGTGCCGACGACGGCAACGCGCGGGCGTGCACTTGTGGTCATGGTGGTTTGCTGGGCTGTGCGGAGGACTTCGCGCGTCACGCGTGCGCCGGGCTGCGCGCTGACTGCGGGTTCATCGCATCCAGCATCGTGTAGAAGTTGTCGATCACGGATGCGGCGCGTTCTTCAGGATCGCTGCGCGCCGCCGGCCAGTTCGTCTTGACGGCCACGAACTCGCAGCGGTCGAGGTAAGGCATGACCTCGCGCACGTGCGCGGGCGCCATCAGTGACGCCGGCTCGGCGTAGCGTGGGTCGCGTGTAGCGTTGAACGGAAGGTGCGAATCGGCCCACGCCTCGCCAAAGACATTGCGCTCGCCTGCCGTCCCGGAGAACGTGAATCCCCGCATCAGTCCCGACGCATGGCCTGCACGTACATGCTGCATGGCGCCTTCGGGCGTATGTGTCTCCACCAGCGAACGGCCGAAGTTCACGCTGAGCTTGATGGGGGATCCCGGCATGGCGGCGAGCACGTCGATCTCCGTCTCGAGCGGGAGAAAGCCCTTGGCGGGCTTCTGGCCGGGCACGTAGGCATCGCAATGCTCGACCATGACCGAGCAACCATCCCAGGGCATCGTGGCAGCGCTATCCAGCGAGCGGCGGAATGCGTCGGCGTCGGCGGTGAACGTGCGCTGATCGAAGCCAGGCGCACAATGGATCTCGGCCGCGAGCACGACCTTGCGCCCGGCCTTGTCGTTCAACCCCACGATGGTTTGCCGCATGTCGTCCAGCATGCGAAGCGCAGCGGCCCGCCCGGCGTCGTCCGGCGACGCGAGCCCGAACGAGGGTTGCGCTACCCCGGTGCGGAACGTCGCCGGTATGTCGTTGAGGGTGATCTGCCACGTCGGAGGCAGGAACTCGAGCGCCTCGTGCAGCTGAGCCGGCGATTGCGGCCCGTTCCATGCGAATTCCAGCCCGCGCGCTGCGGGGACCTGCACGATCCTGTCGTAATAGACCCGCGCAGCCGCGCGGTCAGCGGGCGCTGCGGTATAGCCAGCAATGATGCACTTCACGTTGGACTCCATCGACGCATGACCGCCGACAGTACCAGCGACCGCGCGCGGTTGGCATTGACATTTGGCGCGCCGGCTTGAGGGTTTGGTTAACGTCTACCCTGCCGCGTCGTGGAGTATCCCGATGAACCGCCGGACCTGCGGCGGAGGCGTGCCAGCGCGCCGCGTGATGACACCGACGGGCACTTCAAGCCCGGCGGCTTCGATGGGCAGTCGCGCGAGCGCGCCTGCATACAGATCGTTGGTGACGACGCGCTCGGAGGCGATCCAGACCGCGTCGGTCTTGAACGTATAGGTGCGGCAGAACTGCAGGTCCAGCACTTCGATCTGCGCGGCCCTGGGTTCCACGCCACGCGCCACGAACAACTGGTGGATCTCACCCCAGAACAACGACTGGCGCGGTGGCATCACGATCGGATAGGCGGCGATCTGCGACGGGGCAAGCGCGCCGGCGTTCGCCAGCGGATGCCCCTTGCGGACCACGAACACGTGTCGATCTGTGTACAGCTGGTCGAACGCGAGTGCCGACATGTCGGTCAGCGGTGGACAGCGCCCGAGCACGACGTCGACTTCCCCGGCGCGCAGCCGGTGCAGCAGCTGGTCACCGGTGCCCGATGCGATCTCGACGAGGCAACCTTCGAGATCCTCGACGAAGCGACGTACGACCTCGGGGAGAAACGTTGCGGTCACGACGGTCATCGCGCCAATCCGGAGCGTCACGCGCGGCCCTTGCCGCTCTCCCCCCGCGATGGACAGCCCCGTCTGCAGCGTGGCAAGCGCGCTATGCGCGTAATCCGAGAATCGACGTCCGGCCTCCGTCAGCAGCATGCCGTCCTTGGTGCGCTCGAACAAGCGCACGCCGAGCTGCTCCTCGAGCTCTCGCAGCGTCTTGGAGACCGCGGATTCCGTCACGCACAACACATCCGCGGCGGCGCGCACGCTGCCGAGCCTCGCCACGTCCAGTGCGACGGTGAGGTGCCGCAACTTGAGGTGCTTCAGTACATCGCTTACAGGATCGACTCGCGTTTCGCGCAACGCAACCATGGACGGCCCTTGCCGATTCAGGACTTCGTCGGGAGCTTGGGAAGCGCCGCAACCGCCCCGTCCTTGGCCACCTGCTGGAGGATCTGGAGCTTCTCGGCGTTCGGCACGGCGTTCCAGACCACGCCTTGCGGAGCGTCGTTGCCTGAACGCAGGCTTCCCGTGTTCGAATCCGTCTCTCCCAATTCCTTTCCGGACACCGGATCCACGACAACGAGGCGCATGTTCGCGAAGAAGGCCAACGAGCCGTGGGATCGGCCAGGCGACGAAGTGGGTTGCGTGTAGTCAACGACGTCATCGACAAACACGCCAAGTCCCGACGCACTCCCCGCCGTGCTGCCGAATTCGGCGGCGTCATCCACGCGGATCGGCAGCCGTTCGGGTTCGATGACCAGAACCCGGTCATCCTTCAGCAAGCGACCGTCGGCTGCCAGCGCCTTGATGCCGTCCGCGATTGCGTCCTGGTCCAACGGCCGCCCGCCCGCGGGGAAGAATGCAGCCAGCGGCTTGGCGGTGACCTGTGGCTCGTATTTCTCGATGACGGCACGGACGAGCGCATTGTCGATGTCGTCGCTCTTGATCGGGACCGCCTGCGGACGTCGCGTCACGTTACTGCCAGTATTGGCGCCGGCGCCCCACACCACCGTCATCGCGCGGCCGACGGTGGAATACACGTAAACCGTGGCAGCATTCGCGGCGTTGCTGCCGAGAACGAGCACGGATGCAAGGAACCAGGCGATGGGCGTGCAGTGCTTCACGGATCCTCCGGAATCGTCGG
>JAFEDG010000040.1 GCA_018241745.1 Pseudomonadota bacterium | reverse complement strand
CGCAGAACGCGTTCTGCGCCGCGCCGCCCATCACCAGGTCGGTGGCGAGCACCAGCGCCCCGGCCGCGTGCCACGCGGCGTCCATCGAGTGCGGGTTCAGCGCGGTATCCGGATCCAGCTGGACATAACCGTGCGCGGGGCTGGCGGCGTCGAGCCGCGCGACGTAGTCGGCACCATGGGCGCGCAGCACCTGTTCCTTCGTCGCCGCAGGAGCCTCCCGATGGTCGAGGTAGCCGTCGAGCCCCGCCGCGATCAGGCGGTCGTGGATGGCGGTGAGCCGCTCCGGGCACTCGGGATGGCCTTCCCCCATGTCGTGCAGCAGGAACGACGGATGCGTGATGAAGGCGGTGGTCAAGGGCGCGGGTGGAGGAAGCGGTGTGTCGCGCACCGTGCCGGGACCCGGGCACCGGACGGGCGGACAGGCGGAGTGTACCGCCCCGCCGGTGGCCGTGACGCCCGGGGAACGCATCCGCTACAGTCTTGTCTGACCACGCCGCCTACCGCCTCGCACGCCTTCCGCCCATGACCGTCCGCTCCGCCTCGCACGTCGTTCCCGTCGCCCAGCGCCTTGCCGGCGTGCTGAACCAGGTGGGCCAGATCGTCGTCGGCAAGGAGCACACGCTGAAGCTCGCGCTCGCGTGCCTGCTCGCACGCGGGCACCTGCTGATCGAGGACATCCCGGGCGTCGGCAAGTCGACGCTGGCGCAGGCGCTGGCGGCCACGCTGGGACTCAAGTACGCGCGCGTCCAGTTCACGAGCGACCTGCTGCCCGCCGACGTGCTGGGCGTGTCGATCTACGACGACAAGGCACAGGCGTTCCGCTTCATGCCGGGGCCGATCTTCCATTCGGTCGTGCTCGCCGACGAGATCAACCGCGCGCCACCGAAGACGCAGAGCGCGCTGCTCGAGGCGATGGAGGAACGGCAGGTGTCGATCGATGGCACGACGCGCAAGCTGCCCGAGCCGTTCTTCGTCATCGCCACGCAGAACCCGGTCGAGCAGATCGGCGCGTTTCCGCTGCCGGAATCGCAGCTGGATCGCTTCCTGATGGCGATCGACATCGGATATCCCGACGCAGCGTCCGAGCGCGAGCTGCTCGCAGGCGGCGACCGGCGCGTGCGCGTCGCGGACCTCGTACCGGTCGCCGACGCGGCCACGCTCGCCGAGTGGCAGCGCGAAGCCGCGGCCGTGCACACGGCGCCCGCGCTGCTCGACTACACGCTGGCGCTGCTCGCCGCGTCGCGCGGCTATGGCAGCAACGCGGAAGGCGCGGCGCGCCGCGGGTTGTCGCCACGCGCGGGACTGATGCTGGTGGCGGCCGCGCGCGCATGGGCGTTGATCGCCGGACGCCCGATGGTGATGCCCGAGGACGTGCAGGCGGTGTTCGCGCCGGTGGCGGGCCATCGTCTCGCCGGCGGCGCGCGCAGCGGTGCGCTGCAGGCGCAGGCGCTGCTGCGCAGCGTGCCGCTGCCGTAGCGCGCGGCGCCTTCTCCGCTTGGCCACTCCGTCGCCGTCCGCGTTCACGCGCCCGGCCGCGCCCTCGTGGCTCGGCGGCTGGTGGCAGCGCAAGCGCGCGAGCCTCTTCCGCCACACGCCCGGCGACGGCCGGCCGGTGGTGCTGCGCCATTCGCGGATCTACGTGCTCCCGACGCGCCGCGGACTCGCGCTGATGGCCACGCTCGCCGTGATGCTCGTCGCGTCGCTCAATTACGCGCTGTCGCTCGGCTTCGTCGTCACGTTCCTGCTCGCCGGGATGCTCGGCGCCGCGCTGCTGCACACGTTCCGCAACATCGCCGGGCTGACGGTGACGCCGCTCGGCGCCGGCGAAGCGTTCGCGGGCGGCACGTTGTCGTATGCGCTCGCCCTCGCGGGCGGCACGCATCCGCGCGTCGCGGTACGACTGGCCGCGACGGGCGCCGGCGAAGTCGTCGTGGACGTGCCGGCGGGGACCGGCCTGCACGTATCGCTTGCGCGCACCGCGGAGCGTCGCGGCCGCCAGGCGCTCGGCCGCGTCACGCTGTCGTCCGACTACCCGGTCGGCCTGTGGCGCGCGTGGGCCTACCTGCACTTCCCGTTGTCGGGCCTCGTGTTCCCGGCACCCGAGCCTGGCGCGCCGCCACTGCCGGGCGGTAGCGAAGGGCCGGATTCACGCGAGAGCGGGCGCAGCGATGCCGCCGATCTCGCCGGCTTGCGGACGTACGTCGCGGGCGACCCGCTGTCGCGCGTCGCCTGGAAGGCCGTCGCGCGTGGCAGCGGCTGGTACACGAAGCAATTCGACGGTGCGAGCGGTGGCGGCCCGGTGGCACTCGACTGGTTCGAGCTGCCCGAAGGGCTCGACCCCGAGCTGCGCATCGCGCGGCTCACTGCCTGGGTGCTGGCCGCCGAGCACGCGGCGCGGCCGTTCGGGCTCCGCCTCCCGGGGCAGGCGTTGACCGCCGCCAGCGGGCGCGAGCACCGGCGCGCGGTACTGAAGGCGCTCGCGCTGTTCGAGCCATGAGCGCCGCCGTCACGACAGCAGGCACCGGCAGCACGTTCTCGCGGCTGTGGGCACGCGGTCCGTTTGCGCGCCGCGCAGTGCCGCCGCCCCCGGTACTGTCGCTGTCGCAGATCCGCTGGATCGGCGCGCTGCTGATCGCCGCGCAATTGCCGCAAGCACCGTGGCTGCCGGCGTGGATCGCCGTGTTCGGCATCACGCTCGTCGGGTTGCGGATGGTGTTCGCGACGCGCGACGCGCGCCGGCCGCAGGCGACGCCCACGCGAATACCGTCGTGGGCGCTCGTCGTCTTCGCCGTCGCGGCGGCATGGTTCGTCCGCGCATCGTTCGGAGGACACCTCGCAGGCCGCGATCCGTCCGTGGCGTTCCTGTTCATCCTGGTCGGGATCAAGTTCCTCGAGGCGCGCACGCGCCGCGACGGCACGTTGCTCGCATGCCTCGCGATGTTCATGCTGATCACGCCGTTCCTCGCCAACCAGTCGGCGTGGGCGGCGCTGGCCATGCTGCCGGCGCTGGTGATCCTTGGCGCCACGCTCGAGGCACTCGCACGCACGGCGCCGCTCGTTGCGCCACGCGCCGCACTCAAGCGCTCGGCGCTGCTGATCGCACAGGGCATCCCGCTCGCGGCCATCCTGTTCGTCGTGTTCCCGCGCCTGTCCGCGCCGCTGTGGGGCCTGCCGCAGGACTATGCGGCGCAGACGGGGCTGTCCGACACGATGTCGCCCGGCATGATCAGCGAGCTGTCGCAGTCCGACGCCGTGGCGTTCCGCGTCGACTTCGATGGCGAGCCGCCGCCGCCCGCCCAGCGGTACTGGCGCGGGCCGGTGCTGACGCGCTTCGACGGGCGCACCTGGTCGGCGATCCCGCAACGCGGCCCCGGCGCGCCGGTCGACGCGCAAGGCGCGATCCAGTACACGGTCACGCTCGAACCGAGCTTCAAGCCCTGGCTGTTCGCGCTCGAGCAGGCGGTCGGCCCCCCGCAGATCACCGGCGGCGCCGACGACCCCGGCGCACGCAGCGTGCAGCTGACGGCCGACCGGCAGATCGTCGCGCGGCTGCCGGTGCGCGAGGTGACACGCTACGTGCAGCGCTCCGCACTCGGCACCCATTTCGCGAGCGCGAGCGACCTCGACGTGCGTCTCGCGCGCGCGCTGCCGCCGGGCAATCCGCGCGCCAAGGCGCTCGCCGCCGATTTGCGCGCCCGCTATCCCGACGACCGCGAGTACGCGGCGGCCATCCTGCGCATGTTCCACGACGAGGCCTTCGTCTACACGCTCACGCCGCCGTTGCTGCCCACCGATCCTGTCGACATGTTCCTGTTCGACGAGCGGCGCGGCTTCTGCGAGCACTTCGCCAGCGCGTTCACGTTCCTCCTGCGCGCAGCGGGCATCCCGGCGCGCGTCGTCACCGGCTACCAGGGCGGCGAGATCAACCCGCGCGGCGGCTACATGATCGTGCGCCAGTCGGACGCGCACGCGTGGACCGAGGCTTACATCGACGGCGAGTGGCGCCGTTACGATCCCACGGCGGCGGTGGCGCCCAACCGCATCGAGCGCGGCCTGTCGAGCGCCGTCGGCGCCGGCGAACCGGTGCCGCTGTTCGCGCGCCTCGAAAGCGGGTGGCTCAAGAGCATGCAGCTCGCCGTCGACGCGCTGAACCACGCGTGGGAGCGCGACGTCATCGGCTTCAACCAGTCGCGGCAACGCGAGCTGTGGCGCGACCTGCGCCTCAATACCGACAATGCGCCGTGGGTCGTCGGCAGCCTCGCGGCCGTGATCGGCGCGTGGGGCGCCGTCCTGTTGGCGTGGATGGCGTGGCGGCGCCGCACCGAGGCGCGCGAGGTCTTGTTGTGGCAGGCCGCGTGTGCGCGGCTCGCCGCGGCGGGACTGCCGCGACAGCCGCACGAAGGCCCGCTCGACTATGCCGCGCGCGCGGCCGCGCGCTGGCCGCAGTTCGGCATCGCGTTCAACGCGATCGCCGAGTCGTATGCGTCATTGCGCTATGGCGACGTGGAGCCGGACAGCAAGGCGAGCGAAGCGCTGCTCGCGACGCTCGCGCGCGCCGTCGACGTGCTGCCCGCGCCGCGCGCGCTGCGGGCAACCGCGCCCTGACCTCGCGCGGCGCGCGTCAGGACTGCGGCGGCAGGTATTTCTGCGGGTCCATCGGCTTGCCCTGCCGGCGGATCTCGAAATGCAGCTTCACCTGGTCCGCGTCGGTGTTGCCCATCTCCGCGATCTTGGTGCCGCGTGCAACGGTATCGCCTTCCTTGACGACGATCTTGCTGTTGTGCGCGTACGCGGACAGGTACGTGTCGTTGTGCTTGATGATCACGAGCTGGCCGTAACCCCGCAGCCCGCTGCCCGCGTACACCACCTTGCCGGCCGCGCTGGCGACGACCGGCTGGCCTGCCTGCCCCGCGATGTCGATGCCCTTCAGCGTCGACGCTTCCGAGAACGTCGACAGGAGCTTGCCCTTGGCGGGCCACATCCAGTCGAGGCGGTCGTCGTCGCTGCCGAGTGCAGGCGCCGCGGATCTGGCAGTGGGCGCGGGCGCGACGGCGGGCGCAGATGCGGCGCCGGGTCCCGCCGCTGACGACGGCGCGGCCGTCGCGACATCGGTGCGGGTGGCCGCGTTCGCCGCCGCCAGCGCCTTGGGGTAGTCGCGCGCGTTGTCCGCCGAGTACGGTTCCTTCAGCGCCTTGGGCGCGGTCTTCACGAGGTCGCTGCGCGCGTTGCCCGCGGGCGGATAGAGGCCGCCGGACTGCGGGCCCGGGGTGGCGCTGGCGCCCGCCGGGGCAGTGCTTGCGCCCGCCGGCGCGGCACCGTCACCGGCAGCAGGCTTCGACTCGACGATCGGTCCCGCCGTGCGCAGCGGCGTCGTGACGACACCATTCGCGCCCGGCGCAGCTGCCGCTGCGGCCGGGGCCGATGCCTGCGTTCCCGGCGCGGTGAGCCGCAGGACCTGGCCCACGCGGATCAGGTTGATGTTCTCGATGTTGTTCCACGCAGCAAGGTCGTGGTAGTCGAGCCCCTGGTCGAGCGCGATCAGCGCCAGCGTGTCCCCGCGCTTGACCGTGTACGTGGGGACCGTCGCTTCCGCAGCGGGCGCTGCAGGCGCCGGTGCCGCAGCAGGCGCCGCGGGCCGGGGCGGCGGCGGCGACAGCGGCGCGCGCTCGATCACCGGCGCCGGCGTGCGCGTCGCGCAACCGGCCACGGCGACGAGCAACGCAACGAGGAGCGCGCGGGACATGGCTTTCATCGGAACGCAGGCAGGCGGCAAAGTTCGCGCGGCAGGGGCGGACCGCGCGCGACGCGACGTGCAGGTCGTTACGCGAGGCCGGACAACAATGGCACGAATCTTACCGCATCGAGCGTTTCTTCCCGGAAGCCGGACGGCGCGGCCTCGATGACCGTGAGCCGCTGCGTCGAAGGTTCCGCCCCTTCGCCGTGTGCCGCGAGCGGGATCACCATGCGGCCGCCGGGTTTGAGGTAGCGCAGCAATTTCGTCGGCACGTGCGTCGCGCCCGCGGTGACGATGATCGCGTCGACGGCCAGGTCCTCGCCCAGGTCGTTGCTGCCGTCGGCGTGCTTCAGCGCGACGTTGCGGATCTTCAGCGACGACAGGTGGCGGCGCGCCTTGGCGAGCAGCGCGCCGATGCGCTCGACCGTGTACACGCGTTCCGCGATCTGCGCGAGCACCGCGGTCTGGTAGCCGCAGCCGGTGCCGATCTCGAGCGCCGACTCGAGCGTCCGGCCGTGGCGCGCGAGCTCGGTCATCCGCGCGACGACCCATGGCTGCGAGATCGTCTGGCCGTGGCCGATGGGCAGTGGCGAATTCTCGTACGCGCGGATGGCGAGCGCCTCGTCGACGAAGATGTGGCGCGGCACCGCGCGGATCGCCGCCAGCACGACCTCGTCGCGAATGCCGTCGGCGCGCAGGCGATCGACCATCCGCGCGCGCGTACGGTCCGACGTCATGCCGATGCCGGTATGTCCTGGTCCGAGCGTCCCCATCGCTCCGCCTTGGCCGCCTCTCGTCAGCGCCCCGCCACCGCAGGGCGTTCCCCGGGTGCCGCGGCGCTAGCGCGCCGTGCCCGCCTCCGCCACGTCCAGCGCCGGCGCCCAGTCGCGCACGACGTCCATCTGCTCGCGATTCGTGAGATCGATCTGCAGCGGCGTCACCGACGCGTAATGCGCGGCAACCGCGTGGAAATCCGTGCCTTCGCCCGCGTCGGCGGCGGCACCCGCGCTGCCGACCCAATACACCGTCTCCCCGCGCGGGTTCTTGGCGAGCACCACGTCTTCGGCCTTGTGGCGGCGCCCGAGGCGCGTGACCCTGAGGCCGCGCAGCTCGGCGAGCGGCACGTCGGGGACGTTGACGTTGAGGAGCCAGCTCCCGGCGCTGCGCTCGCGATGGCGCTCGAGCAGCTGCACGGCGACGTGCGCGGCCGTGTCGAGGTGGCGCGCGTCCTTCGACGCGAGCGAGATCGCGATCGACGGCAGGCCCAGCAGGTAGCCTTCGGTGGCCGCGGCGACGGTGCCCGAGTAGATCGTGTCGTCGCCCATGTTGGCGCCGAGGTTGATGCCGGAGATCACCATGTCCGGCAGCTGGTCGAGCAGGCCCGTCACGGCGACGTGCACGCAATCGGTGGGCGTGCCGTTGACGAACAGGAAGCCGTTGGGCGCGCGCCGCACCATCAGCGGGCGATCGAGCGTCAGCGAATTGGACGCGCCCGAGCGGTCGCGCTCGGGCGCGACGACGGTGATGTCCGCATAGCGCCTGAGCGCCGCGGCAAGGGCCTCGATGCCAGGGGCGAAATAGCCGTCGTCGTTGGAGATCAGGATGCGCATCGCGGGTGGTCGCGAGTATAGCGCGGCCGCATCCGGCCGCCGCGCGACGGCCGGGTCAGCCCGAGTTGCGCAGCCCCGCGGCGAGCCCGTTGATCGTCAGGTGAATCGCGCGCCGCGAACGCTCGTCGATCGGGCCCGCGCGATAGCGCCGCAAGAGCTCGATCTGCAGGTGGTTGAGCGGATCGAGATAGGGAAAGCGGTTCTGGATGCTGCGCGCGAGCCGCGGGTGGCCGGCCAGCAGGTAGTCCGCATCCAGGATCGACAGCGTTTCGGCGATCGTCGTCCGGTGCTCCTCGACGATGCGCGGGAACACGCGCTCGCGCAACTCGGGATCGGGGACCAGTTCCGCATAGCGGGACGCGATCGCGATGTCCGTCTTGGCGAGCACCATGGCCATGTTCGCGACGAGCGTGCGGAAGAACAGCCACCGCTCGCGCATTTCCCGCAGCAGCGCGGCGTTGCCCGGGCTCTGCGACCGGAAGCGCGCGAACGCGGTGCCGACGCCATACCACCCGGGCAGCATCAGCCGGCATTGCCCCCAGCTGAACACCCACGGGATCGCGCGCAGGTCCTCGATCCGCGTCGATGCGGTGCGCGATGCCGGCCGGCTGCCGATGTTGAGCTCGGCGATCTCGGCGATCGGCGTCGACGCGCGGAAGTAGTCGACGAACCCCGGCGTCTCGTAGACGAGCGCGCGGTAGGCGTCGAGCGCGAGCGCCGCGAGCTCGTCCATCGCAGCGTGGTAGCGCGCCGCATCCGCCCCCAGCCCTTCCGCGTCGGACAGCGAGGCCTCCAGCGTCGCGGCGACCAGCATCTCGAGGTTGCGCGCGCCGAGCTCCGGGTCCGCATACTTGGACGCGATGATCTCGCCCTGCTCCGTCACGCGCAGCCCCGCGGACACGGTGCCCGCCGGCTGCGCGAGGATCGCCTCGTAGCTGGGGCCACCGCCGCGGCCGACGCTGCCGCCGCGGCCGTGGAACAACCGCAGCGTGATGCCGGTCTCGCGGAACAGCGCCGACAGCGCGCCTTCGGCGCGATAGAGCGCCCAGTTGGACGCCATGTACCCGCCGTCCTTGTTGCTGTCGGAGTAGCCCAGCATGACTTCCTGGCGGTCGCCGCGTGACGCCACGAGCGTGCGGTAGACCGGCGTCGCAAACGCCGCGCGCATGATGTCGGCGCCGTGGGCCAGGTCGGCGATCGTCTCGAACAGCGGCACGATGTCGAGTGCGGCACGGCCGTCGCGGACGAGCCCGCTTTCCTTCAGCAGCAGTGCCACCTCGAGCAGGTCCGATACCGACGCGCACTTCGAGATGACGTACTGGACGATCGCCGCGTCGCCGTAGCGCGCGCGCAGCGCGGCAGCGCGATCGACGATCGCGAGCTCCTTGGCCGTGCGCGCGCTGTAGGTCGCGAATGGCGTGCGCAACAGGCGCGGCGTCGCGAGTTCGCGCGCGAGGACGGCGACGCGCGCGTCCTCGACGAGCGCCAGGTAGTCCGCTTCCGCGCCCGCGACCGCGAGCAGTTCCGCGACCACCTGCTCGTGGACGTCGGCGTTCTGCCGCAGGTCGACGGTGGCGAGGTGGAAGCCGAACGCGGTGACCGCGTGCCGCAGCGGCTCGAGCAACGCGTCCCCCAGCGGCGCCGCGCCGTGCGTGGCAAGCGAGTCCGCGATCGTCGCCAGGTCCGCCGCGAACTCGGCCGGCGCCGCGTAGGGCGCCGCGGGTCCGTGCGGCGGCCGCGGCAGCGTCACGTGGGCAAGCGACGTCGCTGTCGCGGCCAGGCGCGCATAGATGCCGACGAGCGCGCGGCGGTAGGGCTCGTCCTGGCGATGCGGGTTGTCGTCGCCGGAGGCGTCCGCGAGCGCCAGCAGGGCCGGCGTCGGCGTCACGAGCCGCGTCGACAACGAGAGGCTGGCCCCGAGCTGGTGAACGGTGCGCAGGTAGTGGTCGAGCGCGACGCCGGACTGCGCCCTCAATGCGTGCGTGAGCGTGTCGGCGTCGACGTTCGGATTGCCGTCGCGGTCGCCGCCGATCCACGAGCCCATCCGCAGGAACGCGGGCATCCGCCCCGGCGAACCGCGGCGCGCGCGCGCCGCCTGCATCCGCTGGTAGATGCGGGGGATCTCGGCGAGGAACGTGTAGCGGTAGTACACGAGCCCGTTCTCGATCTCGTCGACGACGAGGAGCCGCGTGAGCCGCAGCATCGCCGTCTGCCACAGCGACAGCACCTGCACGTAAAGCGTCTCGTCGAGCGCCGCGACTTCGTCCGGCGTGAGGTCGCCGCGGTCGCGGCGCTTCAGCGCGTCCGCGATCGCGTGCTCGGCGTCGAGGATGCTGCGCCGCTGCACTTCCGTCGGGTGCGCGGTGAGCACCGGCGCGACGAGCGCCTGGTCGAACCACGAGTCGATCGCCGCGGCCGACACGCCCTCCCCGGCGAGTGCGGCGAGCGTGGCGGCGAGGCTGCCGCGCTCGTTGGGCGAGCCTTCAAGCCGGTGCACGCGCCGGCGCCGGTTCTGGTGCACGTCCTCCGCGATGTTGGACAGGTGGGAGAAGTAACTGAACGCGCGTACGACGTCCAGCACCTCGCCGACGTCGAGCCCGTTGAGACGCTGCGACAGCTCGTCGCGGACGCGCCGCGCGTCGTCGCCGCTCGCGCGGCGAAAGCGGATCGCCGTCTGGCGGATGGCCTCGATCGTCTCGTAACGCTCCGCGCCAGCCTGCGCGCGTACCGTGTCGCCGAGCAGGCGGCCCAGCAGGCGCGTATCGCGCTTGAGCGGCTCGTCCTTGTCGGCGTCGAACGGCATCGGGTCCAGGAAGAAGGGAAGACGGCGGCTACAATGCAAGTCTATATGACTCCCGAGCTGCCTGACGACGTTACCGAGGGCCTCGCGACGGCGGTGCGGGCGCTGCGCGCCACGCGGCTCGACGCGTTGTTCGCGCACGACGCGCGGCGCGTCGAGCAGCTGACGTTCGCCGGTGCGGGCCTCGTCGCGGACCTGTCGAAGGAACGGATCACGCCCGGGGCACTCGCGGAGGTGCTCGCGCACGCCGAGCGGCAGGGCTTGCGCGAGTGGATGCACGCGCTGTTCGCCGGCGAGAAGGTCAACCAGACGGAAGGCCGGCCCGCGCTGCACACGGCGCTGCGCCGCCGCGATCCCGCGCCGCTCGCCGTTGCGGGCACCGACGTCATGCCGCTCGTCCGCGCGACGCGCGAGCGGATGCGCGCCCTCGCTGCTGCAGTCGCCGCCGGCGAACGGCGCGGCGCCACCGGCGAGCCGCTGCGCAGCGTCGTCGCGATCGGCATCGGCGGCTCCGACCTCGGGCCCCGGCTCGTGTGCGACGCGTTGCGCGATCCGCGGACGCCGGTCGTGACGCCGGTGACTTTCGTCTCGAACGTGGACCCGGCCGCGCTGGCGCGCGCGCTGGCCGAGGCCGACCCCGCGACGACGCTGTTCGTCGTCGTCTCCAAGACGTTCACCACCGAGGAGACGCTGGCCAATGCGACGACCGCGCGCGCATGGCTGCGCGAGACGCTCGCGGTGAGCGACGTGTCCGCGCACTTCGTCGCGGTGACCGCCGCCGTGGACCGCGCGACGGCGTTCGGTGTCGATGCCGGCAGCGTACTGCCGATGTGGGACTGGGTCGGCGGCCGTTATTCACTGTGGTCCGCCGTGGGCCTCCCGATCATGCTGATGCACGGCGCCGACGCGTTCGCCCAGCTGCTCGACGGCGCGGCGGCGCTCGACGAGCATTTCGCACGCGAACCGCTCGCCACCAACCTGCCCGTCGTGCTGGGGGCGCTCGCGTGGTGGAACCGCGTCGCGCTGGGCCACGGGCAGCGCGTCGTCGTCCCCTATGCGCACGCGCTGTCCCTGTTGCCGCTCTACCTCCAGCAGCTGTCGCTCGAGAGCAACGGCAAGCGGGTGCGGCGCGACGGCACGCCGGTCGCCGGCCCGACCGAGCCGTCGCTGTGGGGCAGCCCCGGGACCGACGGCCAGCACGCGTACTTCCAGTGGCTCCACCAGGGCACCGACGTCGTGCCCGTCGAGTTCGTCGTGCCGCTCGCGAGCACGTCGCCGCTGGGCGACCAGCACGCGATGCTCGTCGCCAACGCGTTCGCACAGGCACAGGCGCTGATGACGGGGCGCGGCGGCACGCCGGAGGCCGCGTGCCCCGGCGACCGACCGTCAACGACGGTGCTGCTGCCGCGCGTCGACGCGTGGCACGTCGGCGCGCTGCTGGCACTATGGGAACAGCGGACGTTCGTCGAGGCGGTGCTGTACGGGATCAACCCGTTCGACCAGTACGGCGTCGAGCTCGGCAAGACCCTTGCGCGGCCGTTGCTGGCCGCGCTGCGCGCCGGCAGCGACGCACCGGGCACCGATGCGCTGGATCCCTCGACGGCCGCACTGCTCGTGCGTGCGCGCGCTGCGCGCTGACGGCGCCCCCAACTATCGCGGCGTCGCCGCGCGCGCGGCCTCGAGCGCCGCGGCGAGCTCGACCACCGCGGCCGCATACAGCCGGCTCTTGTTGTAACGCGTGATCACGTAGAAGTTCTCGCACGCGACGTAGAGGGATGACGCGTCCGGCGCGTCCTCCAGCAGCAACAGACCCACCGGCGCGTCCGCGAGATCGGCGGGCGGTGCGACCGGCGTCACGCCATCGTCGCGCCACGCGGCGAGTGGCCGGCGCTCGCTGATGCCACCATCCAGCCGCGCCATCGCGGCGGGCTTCGCGCCGTCGGCCATTGCGGCCGGCAACAGCGTCGGCTGGCCCCGCTGCCAGTCGTGCTCGACGAGGAAGTGCGCGACACTGCCGATCACGTCCGCGTCGCTGTGCCACAGGTCGACGCGGCCGTTGCCTTCGAAGTCGACGGCATAACGCTGGTAGCTGCTCGGCATGAACTGCGGCATGCCGAGCGCGCCGGCATAGGAACTCACCGGCACGTCGGGCTTGACCCCCAGCTGCTGCGCAAGCGTCAGGTACGCCTTCAACTCGTCGCGGAAGAAGCGCGCGCGGCGCGGATACTCGAACGCGAGCGTGGACAGCGCGTCGAGCGCGCGATAGCGGCCGACGTTGCGCCCCCAATGCGTCTCGATGCCGAGGATCGCAACGATGATCGCCGGCGGCACGCCGTACTCGCGCTCCGCGCGCGCGAGCGTGTCCTCGTGCGCATCCCAGAACGCGACACCGGCCGCGACGCGATTCGGCGCAAGGAACGGCGGCCCGTATTCGTACCACTTGGGCGGCGCGAGCAGCGGCCGGTCCATCGCCTGGATGATCGCCGGCTGCACGCGCGCCGCTGCGAGCCACCGCTCGATCGTCTTGACGGGCAGTCCCGATTCGTCCGCGAACTCCACCGCGAACGCGCGCCGCGCGGCGGCGTCCGGCGCGCGCTGCGCAACAGGCTTCGCGGCGTGCGCAGGCTTGCCGTGCGCCGTCGCCTTCGCAGGCGCGGCGGCTGCGGCGGCGCAGGCCGGAAGCGCGCCGCCCAACGCGAGCGCAGTCACGGCAACGAGGACGGCACCGACCTGATTCATCGTGCGCCGATGCTATCATCGCGGCCGTTCCATGCATGGCGCCTCGATGCTCTATCCGCTGTTCCGGCCGTTCCTGTTCGCGCTCGATCCGGAGACTGCGCACGAGGCGGCATTCGCGGCACTGGACACGGCGGCGCGCGCAGGCATCGCGCAGCTGGCCGCGCCGCGGCCGGTCGCCGACCCGGTCACCGTGATGGGCATCGACTTTCCCAATCGCGTGGGCCTCGCGGCGGGACTCGACAAGAACGCCTCCCATCTCGCGGGCCTCGCGACGCTCGGCTTCGGCTTCCTCGAGGTGGGGACCGTCACGCCGCGCGCGCAAGGCGGCAACCCGAAGCCGCGGATGTTCCGGCTGCCCGCGGCCGGCGCGATCATCAACCGCCTCGGCTTCAACAACGGCGGTGTCGACGCGCTGGTCGCCAACGTGCGCGCGAGCGACTACACGGGCGTCCTCGGCATCAACATCGGCCGCAACAAGGACACGCCGAACGAGCGCGCGGCCGACGACTACGTCGCGTGCCTCGACGCGGTGTACGCGCATGCGCACTACGTCACCGTCAATATCAGCTCGCCGAACACCGCGGGCCTGCGCGAGCTGCAGGCGGGCTCGGCGCTCGACGACCTGCTCGCGACGCTGAAGGCGCGGCAGGCGGCGCTCGCCGACCGGCACGGCCGCTACGTGCCCCTCGTCGTCAAGATCGCGCCGGACCTCGACGACGATGCGATCGCGACGATCGCGCGCACGCTCGCCGCGCGGCGCATCGACGGCGCGATCGCCACCAACACGACGCTCGCGCGCGACGCAGTCGCCACGCTG
>JAFEDG010000003.1 GCA_018241745.1 Pseudomonadota bacterium | reverse complement strand
GCCGCGTCGCGGTGCGGTTGCGTGAGCCAGTGCCGGAGCAACCGGCTCCCGGCCGCCGTGACGGTGCCGTCGAGCAGCGCGTGGAGCGTCGGGCCCTTGTCGCCGTCCAGCGTCGCGACGATCTCGAGGTTGCGCCGCGTCGCCGCATCGAGCGCGATGTAGGTGTCCTGCGCGACGACGTCCAGCGCGCGGACGTGGGCGAGCGCAGCCTGCTGCGTGGCCGCCGCGTAGCCGAACAGCGCGCCGGCCGCAGCTACCGCGAGCGGCACGTCGGCCGCGCCGAAGCCGTCCAGGTCCTGCGTGCCGAAGTGGCGCGCGAGGGTGCGCGTCGCGGCCGCCGGATCGAACTGCCATGCGGGCAGTCGCTTCGATACGACGCGCGGCGGCGCGGCGAGGGCGTCGTCGTCCGCCAGCAGCAGCTCGGCGACGTCGAGGCGCCCGAGCAGCGACGCGGCCTCGCCGGCGGGCGTCTCCGCCAGCGCGAAGCGTCCGGAAGCGAGGTTGAGCCACGCGGTGCCGACGCGCTTGCCTTGCGCGAACTGGGCCACCAGCAGGCTGTCGCGCGTCGCGTCGAGCAGGTTGGCATCGGTCAGCGTGCCGGGCGTCACGATCCGCGACACGCGGCGCTCGACCGGTCCCTTGCTCGTCGCCGGGTCGCCGAACTGCTCGACGATGACGGCGGACTCGCCGCTCTTGACGAGTCGCGCGAGGTGGGGCTCGATCGCGTGGTGCGGCACGCCGGCCATCGGGATCGGCGCGCCCGCCGACTGCCCGCGCGACGTCAGCGTGATGTCGAGCATCTGCGCCGCGCGCTCGGCATCAGCGTAGAACAGCTCGTAGAAATCGCCCATCCGGTAGAAGACGAGCTTGTCGGGGTGCGCCTGCTTGACGGCCAGGTACTGGCGCATCATCGGCGTGTGGCCGTCCAGCGCCACCGGGTTCCCGCCCGTCGCGCCCATCGTCAGCGCTTGCGCGGCGTGGCGCGCGCGGTGGCGGCCTGCTCGAACGCACGCCGCTTCTTCGCGGTGTCGCCGAGCGTGCGCCCGATGTTGCTGCACACGAGGTCGCACAGCGCATAGACCGACGGATCGGCAATCCGGTAGTAGACGGCCGTGCCGCGTCCTTCGCGCGCGACGAGCCCGTGGCGCGTCAGCAACGCGAGGTGGCGCGAGATGTTGGCGGCCGTGTAGCCGCATGCGCGCGCGATGTCGCCGACGTTGCGTTCGCCGTTGCGCAGCAGGTTGAGGATCGCAAGCCGCGTGGGCTCGGACAGCACCTGGAAATAGGCTGCCACTTCGGCGAGCGCTTCCGGCGGCATGCCCTTCATGCAGGGCCGCCGGCGGCAGGGGCGGGCAGTCGCGTCGACATGGGTGCGCATGATAGACGAGGTGCCGGGCGCGGCCGCCTGTCGCTTCCGATTGAGTTGCATGCTTGACTATTTAGCTAACAAGCTAAATAATACGCGCATGACCGCCCTTCGTCCACTGTTCCCGGCACCCGTCCACGCCGGACCGCGCGTGCTCGCGCGCGTTGCTGCCGTGCTGGCCTTCGTCGCGCAGGGTGCCGCCGCCGCCGGCGCACCGCTGGCGACGGCCGTCGTGACCGCCGGGCCGGCCGTCGCCGGTCCGGCGTACGACGGTGTCGTGCAGGCCGTGCGCCAGACCGTCATCGCGGCCCAGGTATCGGGGGCTGTCGTCGGGCTGGACGTGCGGGCCGGCGATTCGGTCAAGGCCGGCCAGCTCCTCGTGCGCCTCGATTCGCGTTCGGCGGATCATGCCGCCGCGGCCAGCGACGCCCAACTGCGCGCCGCAGAGGCGACCGCCGAGGCCGCGCGCCGCGATTACGAGCGCCAGAAGAAGCTGTTCGAGGTGCGCTACATCAGCCAGGCAGCGCTGGACAAGGCGGAAGAGCAGTACCGCGCGGCGTCCGCGCAAGCCGCGGCGCAGGTTGCGACCGCCAGCGTCGCGCGCACCGAGTCCGGCTTCTACGCGGTGCGGGCGCCGTACGCCGGCGTGGTGTCCGACGTTCCCGTGGTGCTGGGCGACATGGCGCTGCCGGGGCGCCCGCTCGTCACGCTCTACGACCCGGCGGCGATGCGTGTCAGCGTCGCGCTGCCGCAGGCCGTGGCGGCGACGCAGGGGCGCTTCGACGGCGCGCGCGTCGAGCTGCCGGACGTCGTCGATGCACCCGTCGTGCCGATCGCCGCGCAGCTGCTGCCCGCCGTCGACGCGTCGACGCACACGCAGGAGCTGCGGCTCGACCTGCCGCCCGGCCTCGCGGCCGTGCGTCCCGGCATGTTCGCGCGCGTAAGCCTGGGCGCGCTCGCGCCGTCGCAGGACAACCGGATCTACGTGCCGGCCAGCGCGATCGTGCGGCGCACGGAGTTGACGGCTGTCTATGTCGTCGGCGACGACGGCACCGCCCGCCTGCGGCAGGTCCGTACCGGGCCTGCGAGCGGCGCGCGCGTCGAGGTGCTGTCCGGCCTCGCCGTGGGTGAGCGCGTGGCGCTCGACCCGCAGGCGGCCGCGCGGGCGCGCTCCGCGGGGCCCCGATGAATCGCACGCTGGGCCTGTCCGGGCGCATCGCCGGCTACTTCCAGGCGGCGCCGCTCACGCCGCTCGTCGCGCTGGTCGCGCTGCTGCTCGGCGCGTTCGCGATCGTCGTCACGCCCCGTGAGGAGGAGCCACAGATCAACGTGACGATGGCCGACGTGATCATCCCGTTCCCGGGCGCCTCCGCGCGCGACGTCGAGGCGATGGTCGCGGGGCCGGCCGAGCAGGTGCTCGCGCAGATCGCCGGCATCGAGCACGTGTACTCGGTGTCGCGCTCCGGCATGGCCATCGTCACCGTCCAGTTCAAGGTGGGCGTGCCGCGCACCGAGGCGCTCGTGCGCCTGCACGACACGGTAGCCGCACATGGCGACTGGCTGCCCGCGGGTCTCGGCACCGGCGCGCCGATCATCAAGCCCAAGGGCATCGACGACGTGCCGATCGTGACGCTGACACTGTACTCGCGCGACGCCGGCGTCGGCGCGGCCGACCTGGAGCGCGTCGCCCACAGCATGGAGAGCGAGCTGGTCCGCGTGCCGGGCACGCGCGAGGTCACGACGATCGGCGGGCCCGGCCGCGCGATCCTCGTCGAGCTCGACCCGGGACGCATTGCCGCGCACGGCGTCACGCTGGCGGACGTCCGCCAGGCGTTGCAGGCCGCGAACCTCGGCGCGCCGCTCGGCGATCTCGTGTCCGGGAACCGCACCGTCGAGCTGGAAGCGGGGCCGTTCCTGCGCGACGCGCGCGACGTCGGCGAGCTGGTCGTCGCCGTGCGCGCGGGCCGCCCGGTGTACCTGCAGGAGATCGCGACGATTCGCGACGGCGTCCCGCCGGCGACGCACTACGTCTGGCACGCGCTGCCCGGCGCCGACGGCGGCGACCACGCCGCGGTGACGATGGCGATCACGAAGAAGCCGGGCGAAAACGCGATCGACGTGGCCGACGCGCTGATGCGGCGCGTGGCGACGCTGCGCAACACCATCATCCCGACCAACGTCGAGGTCGCGGAGACGCGCAACTATGGCGCGACCGCCGACGACAAGGCGCAGAAGCTGATCCACAAGCTGCTGTTCGCGACCGCGTCCGTCGTCGCACTGGTGTTCGTGGCACTGGGCCGGCGCGAGGCGGCGATCGTCGGCAGCGCCGTCGTGCTGACGCTCACGGTGACGCTGTTCGCGTCATGGGCCTGGGGCTTCACGCTCAACCGCGTGTCGCTGTTCGCGCTGATCTTCTCGATCGGCATCCTCGTCGACGACGCGATCGTCGTCGTCGAGAACATCCACCGCCACCAGGCGCTGGAACCCGGGCGCACGCTGGCCGACCTGATCCCAGGCGCCGTCGACGAGGTCGGCGGCCCCACGATCCTCGCCACGCTGACGGTCATCGCCGCGCTGCTGCCGATGGCGTTCGTCAGCGGCCTGATGGGGCCGTACATGAGCCCGATCCCGATCAACGCGAGCATGGGGATGCTGCTGTCACTGGCGATCGCGTTCATCGTCACGCCATGGCTCGCGCGGTTGTGGCTGCGCCACCTGCCCGCAGGCGCCGGCGCGCATGGCGGCGCCACGCGCGCAGAGGCGCTGTTCGAGCGGATCTTCCGGCCGCTGCTCGATGCGCGCACCGGTGCCCGCCGCCGGCGATGGGTGGCGGCCGGCGTGGTGGCGCTGGTTGCGCTGTCGCTCGCATTGCCGTTCGCCGGACTCGTCGTGCTGAAGATGCTGCCGTTCGACAACAAGTCGGAATTCCAGGTGGTCGTCGACATGCCCGCCGGAACGCCACTCGAGGAAACGTCGGCGGTGCTGCACGCGCTGTCGGACCTGCTGGTCCGTGAGCCCGAGGTCACGTCGGTGCAGGGCTACGCAGGCACCGCGGCGCCGATCAACTTCAACGGCCTCGTGCGCCAGTACTACCTGCGCGCGGGTGGCGACGTCGGCGACCTGCAGGTGAACCTCGTCGACAAGTCGGCACGCCACGAGCAGAGCCATGCGCTCGTCACGCGGTTGCGGCCGGAGCTCGTCGCGCTCGCCCGCAGGCGCGGCGCGACGATCAAGGTCGTCGAGGTCCCGCCCGGCCCGCCGGTGCTGGCGCCGATCGTCGCCGAAGTCTATGGCGGCGACGCGCCGGGGCGCCGCAACGTCGCGAAGGCCGTACGCGCGCTGTTCGAGAAGACGCCCGGTGTCGTCGACGTCGACGACTCGACGATCGCCGCGGCGCCGCGGAGGCTGCTGGTCGTCGACCGCCGCAAGGCGGCCCTGCTCGGCGTGCCGCAACAGGCGATCGTGACGACGTTGCGTGCGGGGCTGGCAGGCGAGGACGTCGCCTTTGTCCACGACGAGAGCAAGTACCCGGCGCCGGTGCGCATGCTCGTGCCGCCGGAGCGGCAAGGCGACATCGACACGTTGCTGCAGCTGACCGTGCGCGGCGGCGACGGCCAGCTGGTGCCGATCCGCGAGCTGGTCACGCTGACCGATACGGTGCGCGAGCAACCGGCTTATCACAAGGACCTGCTACCCGTCGTCTACGTCACCGGCGACATGGCGGGCCGCGTCGACAGCCCGCTGTACGGTATGTTCGGCATGCGCAGCCAGCTCGCGGCGATCGCCGCACCGGGAGGCGGGCCGGTCGCGGAGTACTTCATCCACGCGCCGGACGACGCGTGGCGCGGCTACTCCGTCAAGTGGGACGGCGAATGGCAGATCACGTACGAGACGTTCCGCGACATGGGCGCGGCGTACGCGGTGGGGCTCATCCTCATCTACCTGCTGGTCGTCGCCCAGTTCCGGTCCTACCTCACGCCGCTGATCATCATGGCGCCGATCCCGCTGACGATCGTCGGCGTGATGCCGGGCCATGCGCTGCTCGGCGCCCCGTTCACGGCGACCAGCATGATCGGCATGATCGCGCTGGCAGGGATCATCGTCCGCAACTCGATCCTGCTCGTCGATTTCATCCGGCTGGAGACCGCGCGTGGCGTGCCGCTCGCCGACGCGGTGATCCGCTCGGCGGCAACACGCGCGCAACCGATCGTGCTGACGGGCCTGGCCGCGATGCTGGGCGCGTTCTTCATCCTGGACGACCCGATCTTCAACGGGCTCGCCATTGCGCTGATTTTCGGCATACTCGTCAGCACGCTGCTGACGCTGGTACTGATTCCGCTGCTGTACTACGTCGCGTACCGCCGCAATCCCGCGGCGAGCGCGAGCCTGTCCCCTGAAGGAGTGGCTCCATGAAATCCTGGTCGATCGTGCGCCTCGTCGCGGGCGTGATGGTTCTGCTGTCGCTGGCCCTCGGTGTCGCCGGCAGCCCGCTGTTCGTCAACCCATGGTGGCTTGCGCTGGCCGCCTTCGCCGGGCTCAACCTGATCCAGAGCTCGTTCACCGGCTGGTGCCCGGCGGAAATCGTCGCGCGCAAGCTCGGCCTCGCCGGCGGCTGCTGACGGCGGTGGTTACGAGCCGTGTCGTCGCGCCCCGGGTGGGCGCGGCGCGGCGGTGCGGGCAGGGTCAGGCGGCCGGGACTCGCGGCGCGAAGGTGCGCATCAGCAGGTGGTCGAGCGAGAACGGCCCGGGCCCGTGGGCCATGATCGCCAGCGCCATCGCGGCCCAGGTGATGTGGACGGGCCAGCCGTCGGGCACCGTGAGCTCGACGACACACGTCATCACGAGCAGGCACGCGGCCGCAAAGCGCGTCCCCAGGCCGAGCACAAGCAGCACCGGCAACGCCACTTCGGCGCTGCCAGTCACGAACGCCATCAACGCGGGGGCCGGATAGGCGTAGGGCCCGCCCGGCAGGTGCAGCCGAAACTCGTCGGTGAACAGCGTGACGGCGGTGTCGCTCAGCGTGAGGAAGCCGGTCCACTTGAGCATGCCCGACTTCCAGAACGGTACCGCAAGCGCGATCCGCAGCACCAGTGCCACCAGCGGTGGCCATGCGATCGCGCGGACGGCAGCGCTCGCGTACGCGATGCGCGATGCGACGCCCGACGCGGCTCGCGGGACGGAATTTTGCGGCAGGTTCATGGGGACTCCGGAAGGCGCAAGGCGGTAAACGCCCCCGCCGCGAGCATGCCGGCGAGGTTGGCGGGAAGATCGAACGCGGCCGCCGCGGCGAACGCGGCATTCGCGGCCGCGGCGAGCGTCTGGCCACACATCAGCGCACCGACGAATTCGGCGCCGCCCGCAGGCAACACGCGGACATCGACGGCGAGTTCCGGGCGCGTGACCAGCGTGTCCTCGGCTGCAGCGGAGACCAGCGGCTGCGCGGGCCCCTCCTGCCGGTTGCGCGCGAAGATCGAGCCGGCGGGGTACCGCGACCGCAGCATGTACGCGGCCGGATGCCGGACGAACACGACGTCGGCGAGCCGGTCGTGCGGGATTGCCGCGAGGCCGTCGGGCGCCACGACCGGCGCGTCGGCGGCGTGATAGGCGTCCAGCCACGCGCGCTCGATGCGGGCGACGTCCGCGAGCCACGGCAGCGACTGTGCATGCGGGTAGCGTTCGACGTAGTCGGGGAAAGCGCGCCCGTAGTCGAACAGCAGCGGCGACGTCGGCGGCGTCGCGCGCACGTGCGAGCGGGCCATCGCGCGGAAGAAGTCGTCGCCGGTCAGACGCCGCACCGCGGGATAGATGGCCGCCAGCGCGTCGATCAGCGACACCGTGACGTTGTTGCGGTAGACGTCGTAGCGGCGCGCGGCGGGGTCGGCGGGGCGGCGCATCACGTCCGCTGGCGCAGCCACGGTCGGATCGAGCAATCCTGCAGCGAACGCCGCCTCGGCGCCGCGTTCAGGGGTGCTCGCGGGTATCACGCCATTGCGCATGTGGGCATCTCGACCGCGAGGTGGGCGGCGGCCCGCGCCGCCTGCTCGCGCAGCACCTGCCACGCCGGGATTTCGCTGTCCCATTCGACCAGCACCGGGACGCGGACACCGCGCGCGACCACGTCCGCCAGCAGCGCCCAGACGTCCGCGGCGACCGGCGCATCGTGGCTGTCGACCAGCAACGGCAGGCCACTCGCATCGTCGCGCATCGCGTGGCCGGCGACGTGCACCTGGCGAACGCGATCCAGCGGGAACGCGGCGAGGTAGTCGCGCGCGCGGTAGCCATGGTTGGTCGCGCTGACATGAACGTTGTTGAGGTCCAGCAGGAGCCCGCAACCGGTGCGGCGGGCGATGGCGGTGATGAAGTCGCATTCGCTCATCGCGGACGACGCGAAGGCGACGTACGTCGCGGGATTCTCGAGCAGCAGCGGGCGGCCGATGGCCTCCTGGACCTGGTCGATGTGCTCGCAGACGCGTGCAAGCGTCGCCGTCGTATACGCCACCGGAAGCAGGTCGTTGAAATACGTAGGCCCATGCGACGACCACGCGAGGTGTTCAGACACGAGGAACGGCTCGTAGCGTTCCACCAGTGACCGGAAGCGCGCGAGGTGGCGCGCGTCGAGCGGATCGCTACCGCCGAGCGACATCGCGACGCCGTGGAGCGACAGCGGATGGTCGCGCCGCAGCGCAGTCAGCATGTGGTGTGGCAGGCCGCCCGCACCCATGTAGTTCTCGGCATGCACTTCGAAGAAGCCGTCGAACCTGCGGTCGGCGGCGATCGCGTTCCAGTGCACGGGCTTGAACCCGACGCCGACGGGCGCGGAAGGAACGTCCGCGCGACGCGGTGCGTGATCGCCCGCGCTGCGCGCAACGAGGTCGCTCATGGACGTTCCCTCCGGGAGGGTCAGGTGGGCGTCAGCGAGCCGTGCTTGCCGCCGGGCACGACGATGGACGTGCACGTGCCGCCCTGGACGAACTTCCACGAATTACCCTGGAAGTCGACGGTCGACGTGCCCTGGCAGGTCGTGCCCGGGCCGGCGGCACAATCGTTCTGGCCCTTCAGCGCGACGCCGTAGCACTTTTCCTTCTTGGCGGCCATGGCGGCGGCCGCTTCTTCCTTGGTCAGCGGCGCGGCATGCGCGGCCGCGGCGGCGAGGCTCAGGACAGCGGAGGCGAGCAACGCCGACGTAACGGTCACTTTCGTAGTCAAGGGTTTTCCTTTCA
Source organism: Pseudomonadota bacterium (assembly GCA_018241745.1). Taxonomy (GTDB): domain Bacteria; phylum Pseudomonadota; class Gammaproteobacteria; order Burkholderiales; family Casimicrobiaceae; genus VBCG01. The sequence continues at coordinate 51,547 of JAFEDG010000003.1, read as the reverse complement.
ACAGGTTGAGAAAGCCGGACGTAGGGACGTCGAAGCCCGCACGCGCGGACCTCAGGGCTCTGTCGAAAGGCGGGCGAAATACTTACAGCGGTCAGTGCAGCTTGACCTTGGGCTCCGTGCGTTCGCGGAGGAAGCGGCCGACGCTGCCGAGCGCGACGCGCGGCCAGCCATGCAGCGCGGCGAGGTGCAACGTGTAGTTCGACACGTACATGACGCGCGCGACGAGCCCCTCGACGAACAGGTTGCCGCCGATCAGGCCGCCCATCAGGTTGCCCACGGCGCTCCAGTCGCCGAGCGACACGAGCGAGCCGTAGTTGTGATAGCGGAATTGGCCAAGTGGCTTGCCGGCCAGCCGGCGGCGCAACGCGCCGACGAGGAACGACGCCTGCTGGTGCGCCGCCTGCGCGAGCGGGGGCAGCGAGCGACCCTTGTCCGGCCACGGGCATTCCGCGCAGTCGCCGAACGCAAAGATCGCGTCGTCGGTGGTGCTCTGCAGCGACGCGTCGACGATCACCTGGTTCGCGCGGTTGGTCGCGAGCCCGGCGAAGCCCGCGAGCCAGTCGGGTGCCTTGACGCCGGCGGTCCACACGGCAAGGTCGTAGCGCAGCGCGTCCCCGCCGGCCGTGCGGATCGTGTCGTCCGTCATCTCGATCACGCGCTCGCCGACGCGCACGCGGATGTCCAGCTTCGCGAGCAGCTCCGCCGTCGCGGCCGACACGCGTGGCGGCAGCGGCGGCAGGATCCGGTCGGCCGCCTCGAGCAGCGTGATCTTCACCTGCTGCGCGGGATCGAATGCGACCAGGCCGTAGCTCGCGAGCACGCCGGTCGTCGCGCGCAGCTGCGCCGCGAGTTCGACGCCCGTGGCGCCGGCGCCGACGATCACGACGTGGACGTCGGGACGCGCGCCGGATTCGCCTGCCGCATTGGCACGCACGCACGCGGCAATCAGGCGTCGATGGAAGCGCTCGGCATCGTGCGCCGAGTCGAGCATCGCCGCGTGCGCGCGAACGCCGGTGATGCCGAAGTCGTTGGTGACGCCGCCGACCGCCAGCACGAGCGTGTCGTAGCCGACCTCGCGGCGCGGCAGCAACGCGACGCCGTCGGGGTCGACGACGGCGCCTATCGTCAGCACTCGTCGCGTGCGGTCCAGCGTCTCCAGCGCGCCATGGCGGAATGCAAAGCCGTGCCAATGGCCCTGCGCCATGTAATCGATCTGGTGCGCGTGGATGTCGAGGCTGCCCGCGGCCACCTCGTGCAACAGGGGCTTCCACATGTGCGTCTCGTTGCGGTCGACGAGCGTGACCGTGTACGAGCGATCGCGCCGCCGATGCTCGCCCAGGCGCGTCGCGAGCTCGAGCCCGCCGGCGCCGCCGCCGACGACGACGATGCGGTGCGGTGGGGTGGGCGCGGTCGCGGAATTCGCCATGGGCTGGAGATAGGCGCTGTAGCGGCAGCGGCCGCCGTCGGGTGGCGACGACTCTAACAGATCGGTCGTGGCGCATCAGCGCCGGCCCGGCCCGGGCATCGGCTAAGATGCGCGCTCTCCGACGTCTTCGCCCCCCACCTCCCGTGCTCGCCCTGAAGCCCGGCCACCTGACGCTCGACGACCTGCGGGCCGCGCACGCGGGCCCCGTCACCGTCACGCTTGCCGCGGACGCCCGCGCCGCCATCGCGGCGGCGGCGGCCGTCGTCGCGCGCGCGATCGCCGAGGGCCGTACCGTCTACGGCGTCAACACCGGTTTCGGCTTGCTGGCGCGGACGCGGATCGACGACGCGCGGCTCGCCGAGCTGCAGCGCGCGCTCGTGCTGTCGCACAGCGCGGGTACGGGGCCGCTGCTGCCCGCGCCGGTCGTCCGCCTGATGCTGTTGCTCAAGATCGCGAGCCTGGCGCGCGGCCATTCCGGCGTCCGGCCCGAGGTCGTCGACGCACTCGCCGCGCTGCTCGCGCACGACGTGCTGCCGGCGATCCCGGCGCAGGGATCGGTGGGCGCCTCCGGCGACCTCGCCCCGCTCGCGCACCTGTCCGCCGTGCTGATCGGCGAAGGCGACGCAGTCGTCGACGGTGCGCTGTTGCCTGCCCCGGCAGCGCTTGCGCGCGCGGGCATTGCGCCGCTGGCACTCGGCCCGAAGGAAGGGCTCGCGCTGCTCAACGGGACGCAGGCATCGACGGCGCTGGCGCTAGCCGGCCTGTTCGCGCAGCAGAACGTGTTTGCGGCGGCACTCGTCGCCGGTGCGCTGACGGTGGACGCTTGCCAGGGCAGCGATACCCCGTTCGACGCGCGCATCCACGCGCTGCGCGGCCACCCGGGCCAGGCCGACACGGCGGCCGTATACCGCGCGCTGCTGGCGCAAAGCCCGATCCGCGCGTCGCACGTCGACTGCTCGCGCGTGCAGGACCCGTACAGCTTGCGCTGCCAGCCACAGGTGATGGGCGCATGCCTCGACCGGATGCGCGGCGTCGCCACGGTCCTCGTCACCGAAGCCAATGGCGTGACCGACAATCCTCTCGTGTTCGCAGAAAGCGGCGACGTGCTGTCCGGTGGCAACTTCCACGCGGAGCCTGTCGCGTTTGCGGCCGACGACCTGGCGCTGGCGATCGCCGAGACCGGCGCGCTGGCGGAACGCCGCATTGCGCTGTTGATGGACGCGCAGCTGTCGGGCCTGCCACCGTTCCTCGTGGAGGATGGCGGCGTCAACTCGGGGTTCATGATCGCGCAGGTGACGGCTGCGGCGCTCGCGTCCGAAAACAAGGCGCTCGCGACCCCGCGGAGCGTCGACTCGCTGCCGACGTCGGCCAACCAGGAAGACCACGTCAGCATGGCCACCAACGCGGCGCTGCGCCTCGCGCCGATGGCGGGCAACGCGGCGGCGATCGTCGCCGTGGAGCTGCTCGCCGCCGCGCAGGGCATCGACCTGCGGCGCCCGCTGACGACGTCGCCGCGCCTTGCGGCCGCGCACGCGATGATTCGCGATCGCGTGGCGTTCTGGGACCGCGATCGCGCGTTCGCCCCCGATCTCGCTGCGTTGCGCGCGAGCGTCGAGGCGGGTGCGTGGCGCGCGCCGGTGGCCGACCTCCTTACGTTCTGACCCTCGAAAGGCACGCCATGCACCGCGACGATCCTCGCCCGCTGGCCGACGCGGTCGCCTGTCCGCTGACCGGCACCCGCCGCTCGGACCGCGTCGTCCGCGCCCCGCGCGGCACGACGCTGACCGCGCGCTCGTGGCTCACCGAAGCGCCGCTGCGGATGCTGATGAACAACCTCGATCCGGACGTGGCCGAGAACCCGGCCGAGCTGGTCGTCTACGGCGGCATCGGCCGCGCCGCGCGCAACTGGGAGTGCTTCGACGCGATCGTCGCGACCCTGAAGCGCCTCGGCGACGACGAATCGCTGCTGATCCAGTCCGGCAAGCCGGTCGGCGTGTTCCGCACGCACGTGGATGCGCCACGCGTGCTGATCGCCAACTCGAACCTGGTGCCGCGCTGGGCCACGTGGGAACACTTCCACGAGCTCGACCGCAAGGGCCTCGCGATGTACGGCCAGATGACGGCCGGCTCGTGGATCTACATCGGCAGCCAGGGCATCGTGCAGGGCACGTACGAGACGTTCGCCGAAGCGGGCCGCCAGCATTACGGCGGTGAGCTCGCCGACAAGTGGGTGCTGACAGCGGGCCTGGGCGGCATGGGCGGCGCGCAGCCGCTCGCGGCGACGATGGCGGGTGCGTCGATGCTCGCGATCGAATGCCAGCGTTCGCGGATCGAGATGCGCTTGCGCACGCGCTACCTCGATCGCGCGGCGCGCGACCTCGACGAGGCGCTCGCGTTGATCCGCGACGCGTGCGCAACGCGCAAGCCGGTCAGCGTCGGCCTGGAAGGCAACGCCGCCGACATCCTGCCGGAACTCGTGCGCCGCGGCGTGCGTCCCGACATGGTCACGGACCAGACGTCGGCCCACGACCTCGTCAATGGCTACCTGCCGGCCGGCTGGACCGTCGATGCGTGGAAGGCGGCGCAAGCCGATCCGGCCGCGCACGCGGGGCTCGTCGCGGCGGCGAAGCAGTCGATCGTCGCGCACGTGGAGGCGATGCTCGCGTTCCACCGCCAGGGCGTGCCGACGTTCGATTACGGCAACAACATCCGCCAGGTCGCGCTCGACGAAGGCGTCGCCGACGCGTTCGCGTTCCCCGGCTTCGTGCCCGCGTACGTGCGCCCGCTGTTCTGCGCCGGCAAAGGCCCGTTCCGCTGGGTCGCGTTGTCCGGGGATCCCGCCGATATCCACGCGACCGACCGCAAGATCCGCGAGCTCTTCCCGGAGGACCGCCATCTCGCGCGCTGGCTCGAGCTCGCGGGCGAGCGCATCGCGTTCCAGGGCCTGCCCGCGCGCATCTGCTGGCTCGGGCTCGGCCAACGGCACCGCGCCGGGCTCGCATTCAACGAGATGGTCGCGCGCGGAGAACTGAAGGCGCCGATCGTCATCGGTCGCGACCACCTCGACACCGGCAGCGTCGCGAGTCCCAATCGCGAGACGGAGAGCATGCAGGACGGGTCCGACGCAGTCTCCGACTGGCCGCTGCTGAACGCGCTGCTGAACACGGCGAGCGGTGCCACGTGGGTGTCACTGCACCACGGCGGTGGCGTCGGCATGGGCTACTCGCAGCATTCCGGGGTCGTCATCGTCTGCGACGGCACGGAAGCTGCGGCGCGGCGCATCGAGCGCGTGCTGTGGAACGACCCGGCATCGGGTGTGATGCGGCATGCGGATGCGGGCTATGCGGCGGCCATCGGCGAAGCCCGCAAGGCCGGCCTCGACCTGCCGATGCTGTGAGCGTGCGAGGCATGACCCCGGCAGCGATACACGACGCGCCGCACCGGCCCGGCATCCGTGCACCGGCCGCGCGACGCGGGTGGCGCGGCGTCGCGTGCGTCGCTGCGTGGGCGGCGTGCGTCCTGCTCGCGAGCGGCCCGGCGCGTGCCGACGACGCCGTGGTCGACGGCGCGCCGATGGCGGGCGCGCAGGAGTTCGCGCCCGTGACGGTCGACGGGCGCACGTTGCTGCTCGTGCGAGGCGTCTCCGCGCTTCCGGCCGCGCAGCGTGCGCGCAACATCGAGGCGCGGATCCGTGCGTTCGCAGCCTCCGGCAAGCCCACGGATTCGTTGCAGCTGGTCGACGGCACGAATCGCACGGTGATCGTCGGTGACGGGCAGCCGCTGCTGACGGTGCTCGACACCGACGCCGCCGTGGAAGGCGTGACCGACCGCCACGCCCTGGCGGAGGTGGACCTCGACGTGATCGCGCAGGCGATCACGCAGTACCGGCTGGAACGGACGGGGGAGAGCCTCGTCCGCGCGGCGGGAACGGCGTTCGCGGTGCTCGCGCTCGCGGTGCTGGGACTGGCGGCGCTTCGCTGGTCGATGCGCCGCGGCAAGACGCTGATCCGCCGCTCCCTCGGGCGCGGCATCCGCGCGGTGGAGGCGATGTCGTTCCGCCTGCTGACGGCCCAGCAGATCCAGCACACGATCGAGGGCGCGATGGAAGCGCTGCGCTGGCTGGTGTCCGCGCTGATCGTGTTCGCGGCCGTCGACTTCGTGTTGTCGCTGTTCCCGTGGACGCGGCTCGCGTCGACGTATGTGTCCGCGCTGCTCACCGATCCGCTGCGCACGATGTGGCGCGGCGTGCTCGCATCGATCCCGGGCCTCGTGTTCATCACGATCATGGCCGTCGTCACGACGTACCTGCTGCGCTTCGTCCAGCTGTTCTTCGCGGGCATCGCCAGCGGGCGCATCAAGCTGCGCGGCTTCGCGCCCGAGTGGGGATGGCCCACGTACCGGCTGGTACGCATCGGCGTCATCGCGTTCGCGCTGGTCGTCGCCTATCCGTACATCCCGGGCTCGGGCTCCGATGCGTTCAAGGGGATCTCGATCTTCGTCGGCCTCCTGATGTCGCTCGGCGCCGCCTCGGTCGTGGCCAACAGCCTCGCCGGGTACGCGCTCATCTACCGGCGCACGTTCCGGACCGGGGACCGGATCCGGGTCGGCGACATCGTCGGTGACGTCGTCGACATCCGCCAGCAGGTCACGCGCCTCAAGTCGCTGAAGAACGAGGCGCTGTCCATCCCCAGCACGACGATGCTGACGAGCCAGGTCACGAACTACACGGAGCTGGCCGAGACCGATGGGCTCATCCTGCACACGACCGTCAGCATCGGCTACGACACGCCATGGCGCCAGGTCGAGGCGATGCTGCTGATGGCGGCGGGGCGCACGAGAGGCCTCGAGGCGGCGCCCGCTCCCTACGTGCTGGTGACGTCGCTCGAGGACTTCTACATCGTCTACGAGCTCAACGCCTACACGCGGGAAGCGCGCGCGATGCAGTTCACGTATTCCGCGCTGCACCGGAACATCCTGGACGTGTTCAACGAATACGACGTCGTCATCACGTCGCCGCACTACGTGGCGGATTCGACCGAGGCGAAGCGCGTGCCGCGCGCGAAGTGGTTCGCGGCACCGGCCAGCGATCAAGGCGCGCCGGCCGCCGGCGACAAGCGCTGACGCGCGCTAGAACACCCAGACGTCCGCCGGCGGCATCTCGAGCGCATGGCGGCTGCCGACAGCGAGCGCCTGCGGGCCGTAGGCGCGCAGCCGCAGCGTGCCCACCTCGAACACGTGCTCGAAGCGCTCGCCGACGTACATCGACGTCACGACGGTGGCCGCGATCCGGTTGGGACCGGCGTCCGCAGCCACGCGCACGCGCTCGACGCGGATCAGGGCGACGCCTTCCTTGCCCGGCACGACGCCAGACCGCGCGACGCCCGCGAGTTGCCAGCCTTCGCCGGCGACCGTCGCGCGCTGCCCGTCGACGCTGTCGACGCGCCCGACGAGCCGGTTGTTGCTGCCCATGAAATCCGCGGTGAACAGCGTCGCCGGCTCGCTGTACATCTCGCGCGGCGTGCCCTGCTGCTCGATGCGGCCGTTGTTGAGCAGCAGGATGCGGTCCGACATCGCGAGCGCTTCTGCCTGGTCGTGCGTGACGCACAATGCGGACAGCTGCATCCGCACGATGAGCTCGCGCAGCCACGCGCGCGCTTCCTCGCGCAGCTTGGCGTCGAGGTTGGACAGCGGCTCGTCGAGCAGGATCACCGGCGGGTTGTAGACGAGCGCGCGGGCGAGCGCGACGCGCTGCTGCTGGCCGCCGGACAGCTGGTGCGGGAAGCGCTGTGCCAGGTGGCCGAGCGACAGCTGCTTCAGTGCCTCCTCGACGCGGCCCGCGACGTCGCTTTTCGTGACGTTGCGCAGCTTGAGGCCGTACGCGACGTTGTCGAAGATCGTCTTGTGCGGCCACAGCGCATACGACTGGAACACGAGGCCGAGGTTGCGGCGCTCGGCGGGCACGTCGACCTTGCCCGCGCCGTCGAACACCAGGTGGTCGCCGATGCGGATGGACCCCTGCCACGGCGTCTCGAGCCCGGCGACCGCGCGCAGCAGCGTCGTCTTGCCGCTGCCCGACGGCCCCAAGAGCGAGACGACGTGGCCGCGCTCGAGGGTCAGCGAGACGCCGTTCAGGATGTTGGTCTCGCCGTAGCGCAGGTGCAGGTCGTCGACGGTCAGTTCGGCCATGGTGGAAGTCCGTGCAAGAGGTCAGTCGCGCAGCCGCACGCCGAAGCGCAGCGCGACCGCGAGCCCGACGGCGACGAGCGCGATGTTGATCACCGACAGCGCCGCGACGACGTCGATCGCGCCGCCCTGCCACAGCGACACGAGCTGCGCGCCGATCACCTCGGTGCCGGGCGCGAGCAGGTAGACGCCGGTCGAGTATTCGCGCTCGAAGATCAGGAACACGAGCAGCCACGAGCCGAGCAGCCCGTGGCGGATCAGTGGCAGCGTGATCTCGCGGGCGACGCGGCCACGCGTGGCGCCGATCGTGCGGCCCGCTTCCTCGAGCTCGGTCGACACCTGCAGCAGCGACGTCGAGATGAGCCGCATGCCGTAGGCGAGCCAGACGACCGTGTACGCGAGCCACATGCTGAACAGCGTCGCGCGCAGCGGCGCGAGGAAGGGGACGAACAGGAACACCCACAGGAACGCGAGGCCGGCCAGCAGCCCGGGCACTGCGCGCGGGACCAGCACCAGATAGTCGACGAAGCGCGACCAGCGGTCGTTGCGCCGGTGCGTCGCGAAGCCGATCGCCGTGTAGCACGCCACCGCCAGCGCGCCGCCGACGGTGCCGATCAGCACGGTGTTGACGATCGCGCGCACGTGCGTCGGCTCTTCCCACACGGCGCGGAAGTTGTCGAGCGTCAGCGCGTCCGCAAGCGCGACGCCCACACCCCAGTTGGACACGAACGCGCGCAGCACGATGCCGGACACCGGCACGATGACCGCGAGGATCATCCACAGCGCGACGAGCGCGCCGGCGAGCCACTTCCACCCGCCGAGCGGCAGCTCCTTCATGCGCCCGGCCTTGCCCTTGATCGTCGCGTAGCGGCGCGCATTCTGCAGCAGCCGGCGCTGCAGCAGCACGAGCGGGAACGTCACCGCCACGATGCACACGGCGACGGCCGCCATCAGGTGGTACGACGGCACGCCCAGCTTGTTCGTCAGCTTGTACAGGTACGTCGACAGCACGAGGTGGCCTTCGGGATCGCCGAGGACCAGCGGGAGGCCGAACAGCTCGAAGCCGAGGAACAGGATCAGCACCGACGCGAACAGCATCGCCGGACCGATCAGCGGCAGGCTGACCGTCAGCGCCACCTTGAACGGGCTCGCACCGGTGACGCGCGCGGCTTCCTCGACGTCGGAGCCCAGGTTCTTGAGCGCGGCCGACGCGTAGACATAGACCTGCGGCACGTGCGTCAGGCCCGCGATGACGGCCATCGCGGGCAGCGAATAGATGCCCCACGGTGCCGCGCCGAACAGGTCCTGCGCCCACACCGAATAGAAGCCGACCGGGCCCGCGGCGACGACATAGCCGAACGACAGCACCATCGGCGACACGAAGCTCGGGATCAGGATGACCGGCTCGATCCAGCGCTTCGCCGGCAAGTCGGTGCGCTCCATCAGGAACGCGAGCAGCGCGCCGAGGGGGACGGCGATCACCGTCATCCCGACGGCGAGCAACGCCGAGTTGAGGAAGGACTGCCAGAAGTCCGGGTCGGTGAAGATGAAGCGGTAGGCGTCGAGGCTCGCCGTCTTGTGCACGTCGAAGAACGGCGCCGACAGGAAGCTCTGGTAGAGGATCAGCGACAGCGGCGACAGCACCGCGAGCGCGGTGACCGTGATCGTCAGCGCGCGCGGGAACCCTGCCGCGAAAGCACTCGGGGGTGGCGGCAGCGTGACGGCGGAGGAAGGGGATGCGGCCAAGGTCGCTGGGATCGTCGCGGGCTGCGCGGCGATTATAGGCGTGCGGCCCGCGGTTTGCGCGTGCACTGCAGCAGGGAACGCGCGCACCAGCGAAAAGGGCCGGGATTCCCGGCCCTTCGTGGTGCGCGCGGCGCGCGGCGCCTACTTGCCCGCGGCGACCTCGGCCTTCCAGCCGTTGATGAAGTCCAGGCGCTTCTTCGGCTCGAGGTAGGTCACGATTTCCGAGTTCACCGGGATCGGCTTCGCGTGCCCGCCAAGCTCCTTGTTGAGCTTCGCCGCCGTGTACTCGGCGTCGACGTCCTCGCGCACGGCGAACAGCTCGACGGCGCTGCCGATCATCTTCTGCCCGCGCTGCGACAGGATGTAGTCGGTCCACAGCTTGGCCGCGTTGGGGTTCTTGGCCTGCTTGCCGATGAACATCACGCGTGACAGCACGAGCGTGTAGTCCTTGGGCAGCACGACGCCGAGCGACGGGTCCTTCTTGGCGCGCACGAGCGCGTACGAGCCCAGCACGTTGTAGCCCAGCAGGTGCTCGCCGGACGAGACCTTCTCCAGCATGTTGCCCGTGCTCGAGAACACGCGGTAGTCGACCTTGCCGAACGCCTTCTCGAGGTCCCTGAGTCCCGGGTAGTACTTGGAATCCTGGACGACGAACATGAAGCCGACACCGCTCTTCTCGATGTCGTACGTGTTGACCTTGCCCTTGAACTTGGCCGGGTCCGCCATCAGGACCTTCGCGAAGCCCGCGTGGTCCTGCGGGATTTCATTGCCGGTGACGAGGCGCTTGTTGTAGATGAACACGGCAGGCTCGAACGTCGTGCCCCACGCCTGGCCCTTGTAGACGGCCCAGCCGGGCAGCTTGGACGCTTCCGGCGACGCGTACGCCAGCGCCTGGCCGTCGTCGACCAGCTTGACCTGCAGGTCCATCGCCGAGCTCCACATCACGTCGGCGGAGCCCTGGCCAGCGGCGACCTCGGCGATGAAGCGGTTGTACATCTCGGTCGAGTTCATGTCGTTGTACTCGACCTTGATGTCCGGGTACAGCTCGTTGAAGTCCTTGATCAGCGGCTGCGCAGCCTTGGTGTCGAGCGCGCTGTAGATGACGACCTTGCCTTCCTTCTTGGCGGCGGCGACGGTGGCCGCGTAGTCGGCGGGATAGCCCGCGGGGACCTGGGCGGACACGGACGAAGCAACGGCGGCCAGTGCCAGTGCGACACAGGCAATGCGGATGCGGTGCATGGGATTTCCTCCGGAAGACTGGTCGGGGTGAGAGGATTCGAACCTCCGGCCTCTACGTCCCGAACGTAGCGCTCTACCAGGCTAAGCTACACCCCGATGTTCTTGCTCGCGCTCGCCGGTTTATACGGGATTTTCAGTGATCCCGGCGGGCTGCAAAGACCGACAATTGTAGCAGAGATTGCGCTTCCGGCGACGGGGGCAGGCCCGTCAGGCAGGCCGCCGCGGCCTCCGCCTCGCGCTCGGCGCGCGACTTCGTATAGGCAAGCGCGTCGGTGCGGCCGAGCAGCGCCTGCACGGGCGCGAAGTCGCGCGTGCCGCCCGCGGCGATCAGCGCGCGCACCGCTTGCGCTTCCGCGGCCCCGGCCTGCGCCAGCGCGCGGATCAGCGGCAGCGTCATCTTGCCTTCGGCCAGGTCGTCGCCGAGATTCTTGCCGAACGTCGCGGCGTCGCCCGCATAGTCCAGCACGTCGTCCTGGATCTGGAACGCGGTGCCGAGGTGCATGCCATAGCGCGCGAGCGCGTCCTCGGTCGCCGCGTCGGTGCCGCCCAGCACGGCGCCGAGCCGCGCGGACGCCTCGAACAGCTTGGCGGTCTTGCGCTGGATCACCTCGACGTACGTGTCCTCGTCGACGCTCGCGTCGCCGGCGTGCATCAGCTGCAGCACCTCGCCTTCGGCGATGACGTTCGTCGCGTCCGACAGGATCTCGAGCACGCGCATGCGCCCCGTGCCCACCATCAGCTGGAAAGCGCGCGAGTAGAGGAAGTCGCCGACGAGCACCGACGCCGCGTTGCCGAACACCGCGTTGGCGGTGGAACGGCCGCGGCGCAGCGACGATTCGTCGACGACGTCGTCGTGCAGCAGCGTCGCCGTGTGGATCATCTCGACGACGGCGGCGAGCACGTGGTGGTCGGTGCCGCGGTAACCGGTGGCGCGCGCGACCAGCAGCAGCAGCGTGGGCCGCAGCCGCTTGCCGCCGCCCGCGACGATGTATTCGGCGACCTGCCGGATCAGCACGACGTCGGAAGCGAGGCTCCGGCGCAGCACGGCGTCGACCGCTGCCAGGTCGTCGGCGACGACGGGAGCGAGGAAGGGAAGCGTCAAGGTGGTGGCGTTCCAGGCGGGTTTCCGGCGCCCCCTGACGGCGCGACGCCGTCAGGCCGGCGCGTCCGGACCCTTGAAATTGCAGCGGATTTTACCTGAACGCGCGTCCGGGGCCGGCGCCGGACCGCGCTTGGGCGGCGCGGCGTGCCGACGCCCCGGCCGTGGTTGACGTGGGTGCTAAAAACCCGTTATACTTCAAGGCTTTCGTGACGCGCCCAACGAACAGGCGGCGACCTTCCCGACGATCATCCCGGGGCTCGCGGCGGCAGTACGCAGCACCATTGCAACTGGGGCGCACCAACTGGAGTTCCATCTCATGTACGCGGTCATAAAAACCGGCGGCAAGCAATACAAGGTTGCCCCCGGCGAAAAACTCAAAGTAGAACAGATACCGGCGGACGTGGGCGCAAGCGTTGTTCTCGACCAGGTGTTGCTGGTCGGCGAAGGCGACAGCGTCCGTCTGGGCCAGCCGACCGTCGCGGGTGCGACGGTGACGGCCACGGTCGTCGCGCACGGGCGCGGCGACAAGGTGAAGATCTTCAAGATGCGCCGGCGCAAGCACTACCAGAAGCACCAGGGCCATCGGCAGAACTACACCGAGCTCAAGATCGAATCGATCGCCGGCTGACCGGCCCGCGAAGCAAAGGACCTATCACTCATGGCACACAAAAAGGCCGGCGGCAGCTCGCGCAACGGGCGCGACTCGCACGCCAAGCGTCTCGGCACCAAGGTCTACGGCGGCGAAGCCATCCGGGCCGGCGGCATCATCGTCCGCCAGCGCGGCACCCAGATCCATCCCGGCATCAACGTCGGCATGGGCAAGGACTTCACGCTGTACGCGATGATCGACGGCACCGTGAACTTCACGACGAAGGGCGCCAAGCAGGACAAGTTCGCCAACGTCGCGGAAGCCGCCAAGGCAAGCTGACGCGTCGCTCCCGCAGCATCGGACAGCCCGGCCGCGCGCCGGGCTTTTCGTTTCCGGCGCGCGGGCGGCGCTCCACCCGTTGCGGGGCTAGCGGCGCTCCATCCGGTACATCATGAACGCGGCGAGCGCCGCGAACACGCACAGCGGGAACAGCGCCGAGAACAGCGGCGGCCAGTCGTTCAGCACGCCCAGGTTGGCGAACAGCCGCCCGATCAGGAAGAACGCGAGCCCCAGCATCGTGCCGACGAAGATGCGCACGCCGACGCCGCCGGCGCGCCGCTGGAAGTGCGCGAACGGCAGCGCGAGCAGCATCATCACGAGCACGGTGGCCGGGTAGAGCACCTTGTTCCAGAACGCGATCTCGAAGCGCGACGTCTTCTGCGCGTTCTGGCTCAGGATGTGAATGTTGTCGTACAGCGCGTCCAGTTCGAGCCGCTCCGGCGCCACCTGGTACACGTTGAGGATCGACGGGCGCAACACCGTATCCCACGTCCACGACGCGTCGTGGCTCACCGTCGTCGCCGTGGGCGAGATCTCGGTCGTCTGCACGTCGTCCAACCGCCACTGCCCGCGCGCGGCGTCGTAGTGGCCAGCTTCGGCGACGCGCAGCCGCGTGAGCCGCATGTCGCGGTCGAACTCGTAGATGTGGACGCCGACCAGCGTCATGTCCGCCAGCACCGAGCGGATGTTGACGAACGTCTGGTCCTGCTTGAACCAGAAGCCGCTCTGGAACTGCTGCGCCATGACCTGCGACGCGTCGCCGCGCGACGCCGCGCGCAGCGTCGTCGCCATCCGCTCCGCCTGGGGCGCCACGTACTCGCCGGCCAGGAACGTGATCAGCGCCAGCGGGATGCCGATGCGCAGCACGGCCCACGACGTCTGCAGCAGCGACATGCCGGACGCGCGCATCACCGTGTACTCGGAGTTGGCGACGAGCTGGGCGATGGCGAACAGCGTGCCGATCAGCGCGGCGACGGGAAACAGCTCGTACATCCGCGACGGCAGGTGCAGCACGACGTAGATGACGGCCGCCGTGAACGTGTAGCCGCCGCGGCCGACGTCGGCGAGCTCCTGGATCAGGTCGAAGAACCCGAACAGCATCACCAGCGCGCCGAAGATGACCAGCGTCGCGAGCAGCACCTCGCGTCCCAGGTAGCCGCGCAAGAGCCGCATCGTCAGGCCGCCTTGCGCCTGAGCCTGCCGAACAGGCCGGTGATCGACATCTGGTGACGGAACAGCAGGTAGACGAGCAGCAGCGCGATCACGTGCGGCAACGCGAGGCCGACCCAGAAGTTGAGCTTGCCCTGCGCGATCATGCTCTGCACGATGTTGAGGCAGTTGGAATAAAGCATGTACAGGAACGCGGCCGACACGAGGTTGGCCGAGCGGCCGATGCGCGGGTTGACGAACGACAGCGGGATGGCCAGCAGCACGAGCACCAGCGCCTGCAGCGGGACGGACAGCCGCCAGAACAGTTCGGAGCGCTCGCCCGGCGTCGGCAGCAACACCAGCGCCGCCGTCGGCACCGCCTTGCGCGTCAACGTCACGGCGCTCGCCTCCGCGGGCTTCAGCTTGAGCGCGAGGCGGTCGAACTCGACGACGCTGAAGTTGAGCTGCCCCGGCTCCCCCTCGTAGCGCCGCCCCTTTTCCAGCACGACGAAGCGATCGCCGTTGGGCGCCTCCTCGATGTGCCCGGTGGCGGCGACCGTGGTCTGCGACGGCCCGTTCTTCGCCGTCGAATGCAGGAACACGTTGCGCACCGTCTTGTTGAACGTGTCGATGCTCTGCACATACGCCACGAGCGGCGGCTTGGCGCGCGGGAACTCCTGGAACAGGCCGGGAGCGATCAGCGTCACCTCGTCGCGGCGCGACAGCTGCTGCTCGTACTCCGTCTTGCGCTGTTCCGCCCATGGCGACAGGAACAGCGACAGCGCGACGATCGCCACCAGGAACGGCGCGGCGAACATCAGGATCGGCTTCAGCGTCGCGGTCAGCGGCTGCCCGGACGTGAACCACACCACCATCTCGCTGTCGCGGTACCAGCGCGACAGCGTCAGCAGCACGGTCAGGAACACGGCGACCGACAACAGGATGTTGAGGTAGAAGACCGCGTTGAAGCCCAGCAACGCGAGGATGCCCTCCGGCGCGACGGCGCCGCCCACCGCGCGCTGCAGCAGGCGCAGCACGAGGTTGGTGAACAGGATGCCCAGCAGGATCAGGAACAGCCCGATCGCCGTGGCCGTCAGTTCACGGATCAGCGTCCGCCGGTAAATCATGACGCCGGGAAATTTTTTGACTTTTCGGGCAGGATTTGCCGATAATTTGCGGCGAAGCCTCTAACCGCAAAAAATCAAAGGGATGGACGAGAAGGGAGCGCGATGGAATTTACCATAAAAAGCGGCAGCCCCGAAAAACAGCGGAGCGCATGTGTGGTGGTCGGGGTGTTCGATAACCGCAAGCTGTCGTTGTCCGCAGAACTCGTCGATCGCGCATCCAACGGCTATATCAGCGAGATCATCCGGCGCGGGGACATGGAGGGCAAGCTCGGTTCGACGTTGCTTTTGCACAACGTCCGCGGGACGCTGGCCGACCGCGTGCTGCTGGTGGGACTGGGCAAGGAGCGGGATTTCCGGGACAAGGAATTCCGCGCCGCCATCCGCGCGGCCGTCAAGCTGCTGAACGAGACGGGTTCGTACGAGGCCGTCATCTACCTGACCGAGGAGAAGGTCAAGCGGCGCGAAGTCGCGTGGCGGATCGAGCACGCGGTCGTCGTCGCGATGGATGCCGTCTACCGCTACGAGCGGCTGAAGAGCGACCCGACGGAAGTGCGCAGGCCGCTGCGCAAGCTCACGCTGTCGGTGCCGCAGCGCTCCGACCTCGCGGACGGCGAGCGGGCTGCGCTGCACGGCGTGGCGACCGGCCACGGCATGGAATTCGCGCGGGACCTCGGCAACACGCCGGCCAACATCTGCACGCCCACCTACCTCGGCGAGCAGGCGCTCGCGCTGGGCCGCCAGTTCCCCGACGTCAAGGTCAGCGTGCTCGAGCGGCCGCAGATCGAGGAGCTCAAGATGGGTTCCTTCCTGTCGGTGGCACAGGGCAGCGACGAGCCGCCGCGCTTCCTCGTGCTCGAGTACATGCAATCGCCGCGCAAGACCAAGCCGGTCGTGCTGGTCGGCAAGGGCATCACGTTCGACACGGGCGGCATCTCGCTCAAGCCCGCGGCCGACATGGACCACATGAAGTTCGACATGTGCGGTGCCGCCGCGGTGCTGGGCACGATGCGCGCGATCGCCGAGATCAAGGCGCCGATCAACCTGGTCGTGCTGGTGCCGGCGTGCGAGAACATGCCGTCCGGGCACGCGGTCAAGCCGGGCGACGTCGTCACCAGCATGTCGGGGCAGACGATCGAGAACCTCAACACCGACGCCGAAGGCCGGCTGATCCTGTGCGACGCGCTGACGTATGCCGAGCGCTACGAGCCGGAGGCGGTCGTCGACGTCGCCACGCTGACCGGCGCGATGGTCATCGCGCTGGGCCACGTCGCGTGCGGCGTGTTCAGCAACAACGACGCGCTGGCACGCGCGCTGCTGCAGGCGGGTGACGACGCGTACGACCGTGGATGGCAGTTGCCGCTGTGGGACGACTACCAGGAGGGCCTCGCCAGCAACTTCGCGGACTTCGCGAACGTCGCCGGGCGCGCGGGTGGCAGCATCACCGCCGCGTGCTTCCTGTCGCGCTTCACGCGCAAGTACGACTGGGCGCACCTCGACATTGCCGGTGTCGCGTACAAGGAAGGCAAGGAAAAGGGGGCCACGGGACGACCGGTGGCGATGCTGACCCGCTGGTTGCTGACGCAGGGCGACGCAGCGGTCTCCTGACGGCGGACGACGACGGCGGCCACGATGACGACGATCGACTTCTACACGCACGTGGATGCGCCGCTCGAGTTCGCCGCCCGGCTCGTCGCCAAGGCGTGGAGCCAGCACGGCAGCGTGCGCGTGCTGACCCCGGACCGCGTGACGAGCGACCGGCTCGACCGCCTGCTGTGGACGCAATCGCAGCTGTCGTTCGTGCCCCATTGCCGGCTCGACAGCCCGCTCGCGGCCGAGACGCCGGTGCTCGTCGACGAATCGCCGGAACACGCGGGACCCGCCGCCGTGCTCGTCAACCTGGCGCACGAGCCATGCAATTTCTTCAGCCGCTTCGAGCGCGTGGCCGAGATCGTCGGGACCGCCGACGACGACGCGATCGCCGCGGCCCGCAGCCGTTTCCGTTTCTATCGCGAGCGCGGTTACGAGCTGCGTTCGCACAACATGGCCGAGACCGGATCCTGACATGCCCACTGCGCGCGAATTGCTGGAGCAGGCCGACGCCCTGATGCGTCGGAATCGTGGACGCGACACGATGTCGCCCGCCATGGGCCCGCGGACGATGGCGCCCGTCCTGGCGCCGCGTGCGTCGCAGCTCGAGTTGCCGCCGCGGATGGAAGTGCCGCCGCAACGGATCGAGCCTTCGCCGCGCGTCGAGCCTGCCGCGCGCGTCGAGCCGGTCATCCGCACGGAGCCCGCGCCGCGAGTCGAACCACCGCGTGTCGAGGTGCCACCGCGTGTCCCGGCGCCGGTGCGCGCGGAGGCGCGGCCGCTCCCTGGACCCGAGGGCGGCGCGCGGCCGGAGCCATCGCTGTCGCCCGCGTCGCCCGCACCGATCTCGCCGCGCGACATTCCCGTGCTGACGGAGCCCGTCGTGGTGCCGCCGGCCGCCACGCAGCCCCCCGTGCGGGCGGCGGCGCCGTCCGCGCCCGCGAGCGCCGCCAGTGTCGCCGCCGTGGCCGCGGCCCGGCCGCCGTCGGCGCGTGCGTTCGCGTCGACGGAGGTACCGGTGCTCACCGACGCGATCGAGGAAATCGACGCCGCGCTGGTCGCCGAGGCTGCGCAGGGCGACAACTCGGTGTGGGGCCGCGACGACGACCGCGGCGAGGACAGCGTGCTGGGCCCGGCGCCGAAGTCGATCGCGGTCATCCCGGAGGCGCCCGTCGTCACCGCGCGGCCCAACCCGCACATCGCGCTGCTCGCCGAGGAAGTGCGGATGCAGGTGCTGCAGCGGATCGACATGTTCACCGACACCGGGCTGCGCGAGGCGCTGGGCGAGCGGCTGAAGCCGATCGTCGACCGCGCGAGCGCGGATCTCGTCGCCACGATCAACCAGCACGTCGGCGAGCTGTTGCGCACGTACGTCGCCGAGGCGATCGAGCGCGAGCTCGACCGCCTGCGCACCAGCGACTGACGCCGCTGCCCGGGCCATCGCCCGGCCCCGGGCGGTCGTGCCCGGCCCGCTATACTTTCGGGTTCACCGTCGTCACCCGCACAGCACCGATGGAACTCGCAAAGAGCTTCGAGCCGCACGCGATCGAGGCGAAGTGGTACCCGCAATGGGAGGAGGCCGGCTATTTCCGGCCGGCGTGGCGCCCTGGCGCGCCGGCGTACTGCATCGCGCTGCCGCCTCCCAACGTCACCGGCACGCTGCACATGGGGCATGCGTTCCAGGACACGCTGATGGACATCCTGGTCCGCTATCACCGGATGCGCGGGGCCAATGCGCTGTGGCAGGTCGGCACCGACCATGCGGGCATCGCCACACAGATCGTCGTCGAGCAGCAATTGAAGGCAGAGGGACGCTCGCGCCACGACCTCGGTCGCGAGGCCTTCGTCGAGCGTGTGTGGGCGTGGAAGGAAGAGTCGGGCAGCGCCATCACGCGGCAGATGCGCAGGCTCGGCGCCGCGGCCGACTGGACGCGCGAGCGCTTCACGATGGACGACGGGCTGTCGGAAGCCGTCGTCGAGACATTCGTGCGGCTGTTCGAGGACGGGCTCATCTACCGTGGCAAGCGGCTCGTCAGCTGGGACCCGACGCTGGGTACCGCGGTCTCCGACCTCGAGGTCGAGAGCGAGGAGGAGCAGGGCGCGCTGTGGCAGATCCGCTACCCGCTGGCCGACGGCAGCGGCAGCGTCGTCGTCGCGACGACGCGGCCCGAGACGATGCTGGGTGACACGGCCGTGGCCGTGAATCCGGACGACGAGCGCTATGCGGGGATGGTCGGCAAAGAGGTCACGCTGCCGCTGACGGGACGCGCGATCCCCGTCATCGCCGACGCCTACGTCGACCGCGAATTCGGCACTGGCGTCGTGAAGATCACGCCGGCCCACGATTTCAACGACTGGCAGATCGGCCAGCGGCACGGGTTGGCCGCGATCTCGATCCTCGACCTCGAGGCGAAGGTCAACGCCAACGCGCCGGAGAAGTATCGCGGCCTCGACCGTTACGCGGCGCGCAAGGTCGTGCTCGCGGACCTCGAGGCGGCGGGCTTGCTGGTCGGCGAGAAGGCGCACACGATGATGGTGCCCCGCTGCGCGCGCACGAACGTCGTCATCGAGCCGATGCTGACCGACCAGTGGTTCGTCGCGATGCGCGAGCCGGCGCGCGCTGGCCACCCGCGCTGGGCGGGCAGGACGATCCAGGACCTGTGCCTCGCCGCGGTCAGCGACGCGGGAATCACCGACCCGGTCACCGGCGAGACGGGCCACGTGCGCTTCGTCCCCGCCGAATGGCTGTCCACGTACCACCACTGGATCAACAACATCCAGGACTGGTGCATCTCGCGCCAGCTCTGGTGGGGCCACCAGATCCCGGCCTGGTACGACGAGCAGGGCAACGTCTACGTCGCGCGCGACGAGGACGCCGCGCGGGCACAGGCGCGCGCGAAGCTCGGCCGCGAGCCCGCCGCGTTCACGCGCGACGCGGACGTGCTCGACACGTGGTTCAGCTCCGCACTGTGGTGCCACTCGACGCTGGGCTGGCCCGCCGACACGCGCGAGCTCGCGACGTTCCTGCCGACGTCCGTGCTCGTCACCGGGTTCGACATCATCTTCTTCTGGGTCGCCCGGATGATCATGATGACGACGTGGTTCACCGGCAAGGTGCCGTTCCGCGACGTGTACATCAACGCCATCGTGCGCGACGCCGAGGGGCAGAAGATGTCCAAGTCGAAGGGCAACGTGCTCGACCCGATCGACCTGATCGACGGCGTCGACGTCGAGACGCTGGTCGCGAAGAGCACGTCGAACATGATGGACCCGCGGCGCGCCGAGCAGGTCGCGAAGCGGACGCGCAAGCAGTTCCCCGACGGCATCCCGGCGTTCGGCGCCGACGCCGTGCGCTTCACGTTCGCGTCGCTGGCCACGTTCAACCGGACGCTCAACTTCGACCTCAACCGCTGCGAGGGCTATCGCAACTTCTGCAACAAGCTGTGGAACGCGACACGTTTCGTGCTGATGAACGTGGACGGCCACGACGTGGGGCTCGACGAGTCGGCGCCGCGCACGCTGACCTTCGTCGACCGCTGGCTGCTCGGCCGGCTGCAGCGCGCCAAGCACGACATCGCGACGAACATCGAAGCCTATCGCTTCGACCTCGCGGCGCGGGCACTGTACGAGTTCGTCTGGGACGAGTACTGCGACTGGTATGTCGAGTTCGCGAAGGTCCAGCTTGCTGCCGCCGACGCAGCGGGTGACGCGGCCGCCGCGCGCGGCACGCGTTCCGTGCTCGTCCGCGAGCTCGAGGCCACGCTGCGCCTCGCGCACCCGTTCATGCCGTTCATCACCGAGGAGCTGTGGCAGACGGTGGCCCCGCTTGCGGCGAAGAAAGGCGACACGATCCAGCTGCAGCCATTCCCGCGCGCCAACTTCGAGCGCGTGGACCCGGCGGCGGACGCCGACGTCGCGCTGCTGAAGGATCTCGTCAACGCCTGTCGCGCACTGCGCGGCGAGATGGGCGTGTCGCCGGCCACGAAGGTGCCGCTCGTCGCCGTCGGCGACGGCGAGCGCCTCGCGCGCTTCGCGCCGTACCTGGCGGCGCTCGCGCGGCTCGCAGCCGTGGAGATCGTCGACGCGTTGCCGGCCACCGACGCGCCGGTGCAGATCGTCGGCGACTACCGGCTGATGCTGAAGATCGAGGTCGACCGCGACGCTGAGCGGGCGCGGCTCGCGAAGGAACGCGAGCGCCTCGACGGCGAGATCCGCAGTGCCGAGGCCAAGCTCGGCAACGCGAGCTTCGTCGAGCGCGCGCCGGC
Source organism: Pseudomonadota bacterium (assembly GCA_018241745.1). Taxonomy (GTDB): domain Bacteria; phylum Pseudomonadota; class Gammaproteobacteria; order Burkholderiales; family Casimicrobiaceae; genus VBCG01. The sequence goes on along the minus strand of JAFEDG010000003.1, from coordinate 30,795 downwards.
GGCGGTCGTCGAGCAGGAGCGCACGCGCCTTGCGAGCAAGGTCGCGACGCGCGCCAAGATCACAGCCCAGCTCGAGCGCCTCGCGGGCTGACGCCGCGGACGCGGCGCGGCGCCGGCGAAGCGTCGCTCAGGCTGCCGCGCTGTCGGCGCGCGCGAGGGGCAGCGTCACCTGGAAGCACGCCCCGGCGCCGGTGCCCGGCACCAGCGCCAACGTGCCGCCGTGCCGGCGCATGATCTGGCGGCTGATCGCGAGGCCGAGGCCGGCCCCCGCCGTCGGCGCTTGCGTGTGCGCCCAGCCCCGCGAGAACTTGGAGAAGATCAGCTCGCGTTCCTCGTGGCGCACGCCGGGCCCGTTGTCCTCGACCAGCACCTCGTAGTCGCGTGCGGTGGCGCGACTTGCGACGCGCACCCATGGATCGGCGTGGCTGTTGTACTTGATCGCGTTCGAGATGAGGTTGATGAACACCTGGCTCAGCCGGTCCGCGTCGGCGCGCACGATCGCGCCGGACACGCCGACGTCCGCGACGAGGCGCACGCCCGACTGCGCGGCGAGGCCTTCGCAGCTTCGCAGCGCGCTCGCCAGCGCCGCTTCGGGATCGGTCTCGGCGAGCGTGAACGGTGCCTCGCCGTGCTCGACCATGCCGAGGTCGAGGATGCTGTCGAGCAGCTTCGTGAGCCGGATGCTCTCCTCGTGGATGATCCGCAGGTAGCGCGCGGACTGGTTCGCGTCCAGCCCGCGTGCGTCGAGAAGGATCTCCGCGAACGAGCGGATCGACGTCATCGGCGTGCGCACCTCGTGGCTCACCTGGCTCAGGAAGTCGTCCTTCTCGAGGTCGAGCCGCGTGAGCCGCTCGTTGACGACGCCCAGCTCGCGCGCCGTGGCCTCGAGCTCCCGCGACTTCTGCTCGAGCTGGCGGCTGTAATCGCGCACCCGCTGCGTTTCGTCGGCGATCTTCATCAGTTCGTCGAGGCTGATCGTCTCGCCGGTGACCACCTGCGAGATCACCGCGTGCGCCGACGCGGCGCCGATGCTCCCCGCGAGCTTGCGCTCGAGCCGCGTGATCAACGCGTCGTCGGCGAGCGGCGGCGGCCCGCCCACCGTCGGCGCAGCCCCCATCTCGCGGAACAGCCGGCGGGCCTCGTCGGCGCCGAGGATCCGTTGCGCCAGCAGGTTGAGGTCGTAGGTTGCGGCCGAGCGCCGGACGAGCCCGGTCGCGGAGGCGCCCGGCGTGCGGAAGACGTCGACGAACAACGTTGCCTGCAGCCGTTCGAGCGGCTTGGCGTCGCGCGCGAGCGACAGCCCGACGAACAGCGCGACGTTGGCGAGGAAGCTCCAGAACAGCGCGTGCAGCAGCGGGTCGAGCCAGTCGAGCCCGAACAGCGCGTACGGCCGCAGGAACGGCCAGCCGAACAGGCCCTCGCTGATGATCCGCGACGTCACGATGAAATCGCCGCCGAAGCTCGGCAGGAACAACGTGTAGGCCCAGATCAGCGCGCCCGCGCTCAGGCCGGCCAGTGCGGCGACGCCGTTGGCGCGCCGCCAGAACAGCCCGCCGACGAAGGCGGGCATCACCTGCGCGCAGCCGGCGAACGAGATGAGCCCGATCGACGCCAGCGCCTCGGAATTGCCCTTGACGCGGAAATACAGGAAGCCGAGCAGGAGCATGAGGCAGATGCCGACGCGCCGGCTCGCGAGCAGGAACCCGCGGATTTCGCCGCCTGCGCTGGCCGCCACCCAGCCGAGCCGCAGCGCGACCGGCATGACGATGTGATTCGAGATCATCGTCGACAGCGCGATGCACGCGACGATCACCATCGACGTCGCCGAGGAGAAGCCGCCGAGGAAGGCGAGCAGCGCGATCGCTTCCTGGCGCGCCCACATCGGCAGCGTCAGCACGAACATGTCGGGATTGGAGCCTTCGGGGAGGACGTCGAGGCCCGCGATGGCGATCGGCAGCACGAACAGCGAGATCAGCATCAGGTACAGCGGGAACAGCCACGAGGCGGTGCGCAGGTGGCGCTCGTCGGTGTTCTCGACCACCGTCACCTGGAATTCGCGCGGCAGGCAGACGATCGCCGCCGCGGAGAGCGCCGTGACGACGATCCAGCGCGGGCCGAACACGTCGGCCGCGTGCAGGATCTCCGGCGACGCACGCGCGAACACGTCGGCGGGGCCATCGGAGATGCCGTAGACCACCATCACGCCGACGGCCAGCAGTGCCACGAGCTTGACCACCGCCTCGACGGCGATCGCAGCCACGACGCCGTGGTGACGCTCCTTGGCGTCGATGTTGCGCGTGCCGAACAGGATCGTGAACACGGCCATGCCGACGGCGATCCAGAACCCGAGCGTGAAATCGGGCGTGGCTGCCGGCAGTCCCGACAGCGCGTCCGGGGCCGCGTTGCCGATCACCTGCGCGCTGACGGTGACGGCGCGCAGCTGCAACGCGATGTACGGCGTGGCGGCGACGACGGCGATCAGCGTGACGACGGCCGCGAGCGCCGGGCTCTTGCCGTAGCGCGACGAGACCATGTCCGCGATCGACGTCGTGCCGTGCACGTGGCCGATGCGCACCACTTTGCGCAGGAACACCCACCAGCCGACGAATACCAGCGTCGGCCCGATGTAGATCGTCGCGAACTCGAGCCCGCCCCGCGCGGCCGAGCCGACCGCGCCATAGAACGTCCACGACGTGCAGTAGACGGAGATGGACAGCGTGTAGACGAGCGGCGACTTGAGCCAGCCCAGCCGCCCGGCGCGTGCGCGGCGGTCGCCGATGAACGCCACCGCGAACAACAGCGCCACATACACCAGCGCGATCGCCAGGACGACATTGGGCGACAGCATCAGGCGTCGGCGTCGCGGTCCTCGCCGCCATCGTGCGCGGTGCCGGGGACCTGCTCGGCGTGCGCCATCCGGCGCGCGAGCAGCGCCGCGCCCGCGACCAGCGCGACCCAGACGCCGAACAGGTACAGCACGATCAGCGGCACGCCGGCGATCCGGTGGCGCGCCGTGAACAGGACGATCATCGGCGGCATCAGCAGCACGAGCCCCACGAGCGGCAGCACGCTTGCTGCGTCACGCAGCCGGGACGGGATCTGCGGGGTGTTCACGAGACTCGCGCCGGCGCCGGGCGCGGCGCCGCTCACTTCCGTGCGAGCCGGCGCACGCATTCGACGAGCTCCTGGTTGGAGAACGGCTTGGTCATGAATGCGTCGACGCCGAGGTCCTCGGCCAGCCTCCGGTCGTGTGCCTGGCCCTTCGCGGTGAGGACCACCACCGGGATCGCGCGCAGCGCCGGATCGGACTTGATCCGCTTCAGCACCTCGAAGCCGTTGAGCCGGGGCAGCATCAGGTCGAGGATCATCACGTCCGGCGGATCGACGCGCAGCCGCGCGAACGCGGACTCGCCGTCCAGCTCCGCGGTGACGTCGAAACCGTCGCGGTCGAGCACGAAGCTCAGCGATTCGACGATATGCGGCTCGTCCTCGGCGATCAGTACCCGCGTCCCCATGCCCGTCCTCCGCTGGCCGTGGTCGCCGGCCTCGCGACGGAGTGTAGCGCCGCAGGCGGTGCCGGCGCGAGCGCGGCGCGCGGCGGTCACGCGCGATCAGCGGTCGATGATCGCGGCTTCCTCGCGATAGGCGCAGTCGCCGCGGACGCACAGCTGGCAGTTCGGCCCCACGGGCACCCAGGGCGCCGACGACGACAGATCGAGCGCATCACCGTACACGGTGCGGTCCGCGTGCAGCGCGTGGCAGGCCAGCATCACCGACACCAGCCGGCGCGGCATCGGGAACGCGGGGCGTGGCTTCTCGATCGCGCAGGCCACGAACAGGTAGCGATCGCCGGTGGGGAACGCGGCGAGCTGGCGCTGGATCGCGCCGGGTGCCTGGAACGCGGTGTAAGCCGCCCACAGCGGGCAAGCGTTGCCGCGGCGAGGCAGCAGCAGGTTCGGCAGCGGGAAGCGCTTGGTGACGAAGCCTGCCGGATCCGTGCGCATGAAGCCGAACGGGATGCCTTCGGCACCGGGACGGCGCAACGTCACGAGCCGATGGCAGGTCTGCTCGTAGCTGACGCCGAATTGCTGGCACAACGCCTCGATGTCGTAGCGCGTGCGCTCCGCGGCGGCGAGGAAGGCCGCGTAGGGCATCAACAGCGCCGCCGCCAGGTACGACGACAGTGCGCGATGCGCGAGCTTTCGCGCGGCATCGCTGGTCAGGCGCGGAGCGGCGTCGACTTCCGCCTGCAGCACGCGGCCGTCGCCGAAGCGCAAGACCGCCGCGCGCGCGGCCAGGAAGCGCTGCGTGGCGCGCGGCTGTGTCACCGCGCCGGCGTCCAGGTCGCCGTCGAGCGGGAGCGTTCCGCGCAACGCGTCGGCCGCGTCTTCGAGCGCGGGGAAGTGATTGTCGTGGTCGAACAGGAAGTCGTCGACTTCCTCGGCGGGGGTGAGCGAGCGCATCGGCGTGCGCGCCGGCTCGAAGAATTCCCCGAGCGCCTGCGCGAGGTCGGACAGGCGCGCGCTCTCGTCGCCGATGATCGCGACGAAGCGCTGGCGCTGCCTGGGCTCGAGGTCGTCGACGCTCTCGAGGATTTCCGACGACGAGCGGATCGCCGCAATCCGGCTGCGCACGTCGTGGATGATCTCGTTCAGGTGCGGATCCTGGCCGAGGCGGTCGGACAAGGCGGCGACGGCGCCGTCGCGATCGACGAGCGAGCGCTGCAGCACGAGCAGCGCGCGGGCCCAGGCGGGATGACGGCCAGCGAGGTCGTGGACGCCGGTCGCGTCGAGGCCAAGGCCCGCCAGGCGCGGGTCGGCAGCGAGCGCATGCAGGTCGTCGAGCAGCCGCCGCCCGGCAGCGCCATCCAGCTCGTCCAGCGACATGCCGAGCACGCTCGCGACGCGCTTCAACAGCGCGCCGCCGATGCTGCGCTTGTTGAGCTCGATCAGGTTGAGGTACGACGCCGAGATGCCGAGCGTCGCGGCGAGCTTCGACTGCGTCATCCCGAGCGCGCGCCGCCGCTCCCGTATTCGCGTGCTGATCAGCGAGTGCGGCACGTCGCTTCCGGACCCGCGCGATGTTGCGCCGCAAGGTCAATAATTGACATCTTTGCAACCATCATTGGTGATGATTGACAAGAATTGCACGTGAAGTCAAGAAGATATTGATGGATTTACTGTTCGCGGTCATCCTTGTCGGGCGCAACGACGCCCCCAGCACGAGTCGTCTCAGACCGCCGGCGCCGCGCTCAGGATCGATCCGATCACCCAGGAGGAGAGGACATGACAGCATTCGACGACCACGACGGTCGCAAGGCGCCGGCTGCCCTTGCGTCGCAGGACCTTTCATCGCCCGCCATGCGCCCGATGCCCTTCGCGCTGTCGCGGCGCAACGCGCTGCGCGCCGGCATCGGCATCGTCGGTGCCACGCTCGTGCCGGGCATCGGCCACATGGGCCTCGCCTATGCGGACGACAAGCCGGCCATCGGCACGTGGCCCGCCGGGTCGCAAGGCAGCTCGGTGTTCATCGGCGCCGCCGTGCCGCTGACCGGCACGTATGCGGTGCAGGGTGAAGACGAGCGCAAGGGCCTCGAGCTCGCCGTCGAGCACATCAACACCAACAACCCGTTGATGAAGGCGCTCGCGCCCAAGATCAACAACGGCGTGCTCGGCAAGAAGGTCGAGCTCCTGGTCGCCGACTCCGCCGCCAAGCCCAATCAGGCGGTGCAGGCCGAGCAGACGTTCATCAACCAGAACAAGGTCGTGCTGATGTTCGGCTCGACGTCGTCGGCCGTCGCCGTCGCGCTCAACAAGTTCGCGCAGCGCGAGAAGATCCTGTACATGGCCGGCATCTCCGGCTCGAACGACACGACCGGCAAGGATTGCGTGCGCTACGGCTTCCGCCAGGGCTTCTATGGCGAAACCGCTGCCAACGCGATCGGCCCGGTGCTGCTTGCGCAGTTCGGCAAGAACCGCAAGGCTGCGTTCATGACGCCCGACTACACGTACGGGCATACGACGACGAAGTCGGTCGCGGACTACCTGACGGAGAAGGGCGGCTGGACGGTCGTCACCAACCAGGTGTCGCCGCTGGGCACGCAGGACTTCAGCCAGTACCTGACCAACATCGGCAATTCGGGCGCCGAGTTCCTGATCAACGTCAACTGGGGCCGCGACGCGGTGCTGTCGACGCAGCAGGCCAAGCAGTTCGGCATCATCCCCAAGATGACGCTGGTCGTGCCTTACCAGATCCCGTTCCTGGCCAAGGAAGTCGGTCCCGACCTGACGGCAGGCGTGTTCGCCGCCACCGACTTCTGGTGGACGCTCGAGGACAAGTACCCACTGGCCAAGATGTTCGTCGAGTCGTTCCAGAAGAAGTACGGCTACCGGCCGGAATGGGGCGCCGAGAATGCGTACGTGAGCCTCGGGCACTGGGCGCGCATGGTCACCGAGGCAGGGACGTTCTACCCGCCCGACGTCATCAAGCAGTTCGAGAAGGGCGAGACGATTCCCTCGCTGCTCGGCGACGTCCACTACCGGCCGCAGGACCACCAGCTGGTGCGCCCGGTCATCCTCGTGCGCGGCAAGGCGAAGAAGGACATGAAGAACGACGAGGACTTCTGGGAAGTGATCGGCATCGTGCCCGGCGACAAGCTGATGCAGGCGCCGGACGCGTTCGGTTGCAAGCTCGGCGACTACACCTGATGCGCGTGCGCGCCTCCGGCCACGCGTGGCCGGGGGCGCGGGCTCGCGCCGGCGAACGCGCGATTCGGCGCTTCCACGCTGCGGAAGGTACGGTGTGATCAACTGGTCGAACTTCATCGCGCAATGCTTCAACGGCCTGGTGCTCGGCGCGCTGCTCGCGCTGATCTCCTCGGGCCTGACGATCATCTACGGCACGCTGGGCGTGCTGAACCTCGCGCACGGCGCGATGTTCATGCTCGGCGGCTACGCGGGCTGGGTGGCGTACACGTACACCGGCTCGTTCCTGGTGGCCGTGGCCGCGGGCGCGCTGTTCGTGATGCTCGTCGGGCTCGTCACCGAGCGGCTGATCATCCGGCACTTCTACGCGCGGCCGCCCGAGGACCAGTTGCTGGTCACGTTCGGCCTCGGCATCGTGTTCGTCGAGACCGTGCGCTTCTTCTTCGGCAGCTTGTCGAAGACGGTGCCGCCGCCGTCGCTGCTGACCGGCATCACGAATCTCGGCTTCATGGTCTACCCGACGTACCGCCTCGGGTTGCTGGGCATCGTCAGCGTCGCGCTGCTCGCGCTGTATTTCGTGCTGTACCGGACGCGGATCGGGATGATCGTGCGTGCCGGCATCGAGGATTCGGTGATGGTCGACTCGCTCGGCATCAACGTCTACCGGGTGTTCATGCTGGTGTTCGGCATCGGCTCGATGGCGGCGGGCTTTGCCGGCATCGTCAACGCGCCGGTGGTCTCCATCGCGCCGGACGTCGGCGACGCCATCCTCGTGCAGACCTTCGTCGTCGTCGTGATCGGCGGCGTCGGGTCGTTCACCGGCGCGATCCTCGGCGGCCTGATCGCCGGCGAGATCGTCAGCATCACATCCATGTTCAACCCGGCCTACTCGTACGTCATGCTCTTCATCGCGATGACGCTCGTGCTGGTGCTGCGTCCCTACGGCCTGCTCGGCAGTGCCGGTCGCGAATAGGCGCCTGCCGACGTGCCGACGATTCCCCGCCAACGCCCGTTCGTCGTCGAAGCGCTCACCGCGCTCGCGCTGCTCGCGGCCCCGTTCATCCTCCCGCACCTGGGCTTCTCGCCCAGCACGATCAACCGCATTCTGATCTATGCGCTGGTCGGGATCGGCTTCGACCTGCTGTTCGGCTACACCGGCCTGCTGTCGTTCGGCCAGGCCGCGTTCTTCGGCACCGGCGGCATGTTCGCCGGATACCTGCTGACGCAGACGTCGTTCACCAACACGATCGTCGCGCTGATCCTCGGCACGCTCGTCGCCGGCGTCGTCGGCTACCTGGTGGGGCTGCTTGCGTTGCGGCGGACGGGCATCTACTTCGCGATGATCACCGTGGCCATCGCCGAAGTGTTCTTCTTCGTCGAGTTCAACCCGCTGTCGGCGTTCACCGGTGGCGAGAACGGCCTGCCGGGCGTGCCCAGCCCGAACCTGATGCTCGGCTTCAAGACGTTCACGTTCGACAGCAACCTGTCGATGTATTTCTTCTTCGCGTTCTGGTACTTCGCGGGCCTCGTCATCGCGTTGCGGATCGTACGCTCGCCGGTGGGCCTCCTGCTGCGCGCGATCCGGGACAATCCGCTGCGGGCGCAGGCGCTCGGGCACGACATCCACGGCTACAAGCTGACCGTGTTCGTCGTCGCCGCGATGTACGCCGGCTTTGCGGGCGGGCTGCTGGGGCTGATGCAGGGCTTCATGCCGCCGGACGCGTTCATGTTCGCGACGTCGGGCGAGATAGTGATGCAGACCGCCATCGGGGGCGCCGGCACGCTGTTCGGCCCATTGCTGGGCGCGGCGACGTGGCTGCTGCTGAGCGACTTCTTCCAGACCACGCTGCACCTGGGCGCGACGTGGAAGCTGGTGCTGGGCATCGTGTTCGTGCTGCTCGTGATCTTCCTGCGGCGCGGGCTGGCCGGCGCGATCATGGACCTCGTGCACCTGGCGCGTGGCAAGCGGCAGGGCCGCGCGTCGCCCGCGACGGCGACGCCGGCGATGCCCGTGCAGCCGGTGTCCGTGCCGGCCGCCAGCGCGGCGCTGCCCCCGCGGCACACGCCGCTGCAGGACAAGCCGGGGCCGATCCTGCACACGACCGGCTTGTCCAAGCACTACGGTGGCGTCCATGCGAACGCCGACATCGATTTCACGGTGAACCACGGAGAGCGGCGGGGCATCATCGGGCCCAACGGCGCCGGCAAGAGCACGTTCTTCAAGATGCTGACGTGCGAGGTGCTGCCGAGCAGCGGCCGCATCGTGTTCGAAGGGCAGGACATCACGCAGCTGGGCGTCGCCGACGCGTGCCAGCTGGGCCTGACCAAGTCCTACCAGATCAACCAGCTGTTCGAGCGCCTCACGGTCCGCCACAACCTCGCGATCGCGGCGCTCGGCGAGATCCGTGGCAAGTTCAAGCTCGACCTGTTCCGCGACCTGCGCAAGGTGCCGGGGCTCGACGCGCAGGTCGAGCACACGGCCGCGCTGGTCCACCTCGCCGGACGGCTCGACACGCCGGTGTCGGAGCTCGCGTACGGCGAGAAGCGCCGGCTCGAGATCGGGCTCGCGCTGGCGACGTCGCCCAGCCTGCTGCTGCTCGACGAGCCGCTCGCCGGCATGAGCCCGCAGGAGCGCGTCGAGACGGTGGCGCTGCTGAAGTCGATCGCCGTGGGTCGCACGCTGATCGTCATCGACCACGACATGGATTCGCTGTTCGAGCTCGTCGAGCGCGTCACCGTGCTGCAGGAGGGCCGCGTGCTGGTCGAAGGCACCGCGGACGAGATCAAGACGGATCCCAAGGTGCAGGAAGCCTACCTGGGCGGCGTGCAGGGAGCGTTCGCGTGAGCGCGCCGTGCCGCGTCCAGGCGCTCGTCCGGCAGCCGGCAGCACGGAGGACCGCGTCGTGAGCCTGCTGGAGGTCCAGGGCCTCAACAGTTACTACGGCGACAGCCACATCCTGTTCGACGTGTCGCTGCGCGTCGAGAAGAACGAGGTCGTGGCGCTGCTCGGGCGCAACGGCGCAGGCAAGTCGACGACGCTTAAGAGCCTGATGGGCGTCGTCACGCCGGCGAGCGGCAGCGTCAAGCTCGACGGCGTCGAGCTCGCGGGCAAGAAGGCGCACGAGATCGCGCGCGCGGGCATGCAGCTGGTCCACGAGGAACGGCGCATCTTCGGCAGCCTCAACGTCGAGGAGAACATCATCCTCGCGGGGCTCACGGCCACCAGCCGCTGGCCGCTCGAGCGCATCTACGCGATGTTTCCGCGGCTCAAGCAGCGGCGCGGGAGCCGCGGCACCACGCTGTCGGGCGGCGAGCAGCAGATGCTCGCGATCGCGCGCGCGCTGGTGCGCGATCCCAAGATCGTGCTGCTGGACGAGCCGTTCGAAGGCCTCGCGCCGGTGATCGTGCAGGACCTGGTGCGTGCGTGCCGCGAGCTTGCCCAGGCTGGGCAGACGATCGTGCTGGTCGAGCAGAACCTGGCCGCCGCGCTGACGCTCGCCAACCGCGTGTACATCATCAACAACGGGCACATCGCGCACGAAGGACCGGCTTCCGAGCTCAAGGAAGCACCCGGCGTGCTGCAGCGCTACCTCGGCATCTAGCCCCTGCGCGGCCGCGCGCGGGACGGCGTGGCGCGGCGCGACGGCGTTGCGCGCTCGAGGAAGCCCGTCACCTCCTCGCGGTCATGGTAGAGGTGGCGGAACGCGAGCCGCACGTCGACGTCGCCGACGCCCGCGTCGATGATCGCCGTCGCGCGCTCGACTTCGGCGTAGCGCTTCTTCATCGGCAGCTTCAGGTTGAACATCGCGCGCTGCGCGTCGCCGTCCTTCATCCAGCGCGCCATCAGCGTGGCCACGCGCGACGGCTGCTCGACGATGTCGCAGACCACCCAGTCGACCGGCCGCCGCGGGCGAAAGCGGAAGCCGTCGTCGCGGACGTGCGTCACCAGCGGGTCCTGCGCGACCTCGCCCTTCAGCGCGCCGTTGTCGACGGCCGTGACGCGCACGCCCCGCTGCGCGAGCTGCCATGTCCAGCCGCCGGGCGCCGCGCCGAGGTCGACGGCGCGCTTGCCGGCGTGCACGAGCTCGTGCTCGCGCTCGCCCAGCAGCACGGCGAACGCCTCGGCGAGCTTCAGTGTCGAGCGCGACGGCGCGCGACCCGGCATCCGCAGCCGCGGAATCCCCATGGGCCACGCACTGCCGGTTTCGGCGATGCTGGTCCCGACGTAGGCGGTCGCGCCGTCGGCAAGGAACACGTGGAAGCGCAGCCGGTTGCGCTCTGCGCGCTGCGGCGCGGACGCGTCGGCAAGCAGGCCGCGTTCGCGCAACACCGTCTCCAGCCGCGGCCCGAGCGCGCGCGCCAGCGTCGACAGCGCCTTGCCTTCGTTGGTGTCGGGGTACTCGAGCCACAGCGCGTCGGCGGTGGCGTCCAGCCCGGAGAGCGCCGCCATGAGCGGCGTCACGCGATCGACCGGGCCGCGCGCCTGCGGGGTGGAACCCGGCGCAGGCACGAGCGCATGCGGACCGGTGCCGATGAACAGCGTGCGGCAGAACACGGCGGGACTCGCGGCCAGCGCTTCGCGCCAGCGCCTGCGGTCGAGTCCTGCGAGCTCGGCTGCGACCCAGCCGGCGCCGCCGCCAATGTCGCCGCGCACCTGCGCGCCAGCGGCCGCGGCGAGGTGCGCGACATCGGCGGCCGCCTCGCGTTCGAAGCCCGCGCGGCATTGCGCGAGCGCGATCACCGCCGGTCGAGCCGGGGATCGAGCGCGTCGCGCAGGCCGTCGCCCAGCAGGTTGAACGCGAGCACCGTGACGAAGATCGCCAGCGCGGGAAACAGCGCTTCGTGCGGCGCCGTCAGCATGTCGGCGCGCGCCGCGTCGAGCATCGCACCCCATTCGGGCGTCGGCGGCTGCGCGCCCATGCCGAGGAACGACAGGCTCGCCGCGGTGATGATCGACGTGCCGATACGCAGCGAGAAATAGACGATCACCGCGGGTATCGTGCCCGGAAAGATGTGGCGACCCATGATCGTGCCGTCGGTCGCGCCGAGGCTGCGCGCGGCCTCCACGAACGTCAGGTGCTTGAGCGCCAGCGTGTTGCCGCGGACGAGGCGCGCGAAGGTCGGGATGCTGAAGATCGCGACGGCCGCGATCACGTTCGCCATGCCGCCGCCGAGGATCGCGACGATGCCGATCGCGAGCAGGATGCCCGGGAACGCGAACAGCACGTCGCAGATGCGCATGATGATGCGGTCGGCCCAGCCTTCGTAGTAGCCGGCGACGAGGCCCAGCACCGTGCCGACGACGGCGCCGACGGCCACCGACACGAAGCCCGCCGCGAGCGAGATCCGCGCGCCCATCAGGATCCGCGAGAAGATGTCGCGTCCGAGCGCGTCGACGCCGAACCAGTGCGCGAGCGACGGCGGCGCGTTGAGCTTGTCGTAGTCGAAGTAGTTCTCGGCGTCGTAGGGCACGAGCCACGGTGCCGCGACCGCGACGACGACGAGCAGAACGACGAACACGCCGGCCACGACCGCCACCTTCTGCCGGCGGAACTTGCGCCAGAACTCGGACCACGGGCTGCGGATCGTCGTGTCGGCGGAATCGAGCGCGTCGGGGGTGGACGCGTTCATCGGTAGCGGATCGCCGGGTTGATGAGGCCGTACAGCACGTCGACGACCAGGTTGATGACGATGAACTCGAGCGAGAACAGCAGCACGAGCGCCTGGATGACCGGGTAATCGCGCATGTCGACCGCATCGACGAGCAGGCGGCCCAGGCCCGGCCAGTTGAACACCTTCTCGACGACGATCGAGCCGCCGAGCAGGAAGCCGAACTGCAGCCCCATCATCGTGACGATCGGGATCAGCGCGTTGCGCAAGCCGTGCCGCAGGATCACCTGCCGCTCGGCGAGTCCCTTCGAGCGCGCGGTGCGGATGAAGTCGTCGCCGAGGATGTCGACGAACGACGAGCGCGTGAAGCGCGCCATGATCGCGGCCACCGCGGCGCCGAGCGTCAGCGACGGCAACAGGTAGTGCTTCCACGTGTCGTTGCCGACGGTGGGCAGCCAGCCCAGGTTGACCGAGAACACCTGCATCAGCACCATGCCCAGCGCGAATGCGGGGAACGAGATGCCGGACACGGCGATCGCCATGGCCAGCCGGTCCGGCCAGCGGTTGCGCCACACGGCCGATACGACACCGATGACCATGCCGAACGCGACGGACCACGCCATGCTCCACACGGTCAGCCAGAACGTGGGCATGAAGCGGCTCGCGATCTCGACGGACACGGGCCGCTTCGTGCGCAGCGACTGGCCGAAATCCCAGTGCAGCACGCCGGTGACGTAGCGGACGAACTGCGTGGGCAGCGGCTTGTCGAGCCCCAGGTCCTGGCGGACGAGCGCGACCGTTTCCGGCGTCGCCTCGGGACCGGCCGCGAGCCGGGCCGGGTCGCCCGGCAGCAGGTGGACGAACAGGAAGACGAGGACGCCGACGAGCACCAGCGTCGGCAACAAACCGGCGAGGCGCTTGCCGACGTAATTCAGCACGGGGCGCCTGCCGGGGTGCGGTGGTTACTGCGCGAGGTCCGCCTGCCAGAAGTCGAACGACGCGTCCGGGATCACGTAGACGCCGGTCAGCTTGCGGCTGTGGGCGGACAGGAGCTTCTCGACGACGAGCGGCGCCCACGGCGCGTCGTGCCAGGCGGTCTCCTGCGCGTCCTTGTACAGCGCGGCCTTCTCGCTGCTGGTCGTGGCGAGCTGCGCGTTGCGGATGTCGTTGTCGAAACGCTCGCTCTTGTAGTACGCCGTGTTGAAGAGCCGCGGCGGCCACGAGCTGCTGGCGAGCAGCGGACGCAGCGCCCAGTCCGCTTCACCGGTCGACGTCGACCAGCCGACGTAGTAGAGCCGCACCGGCGCCGTGGCCGGGTCCTGCCAGCTCTCGACCTGCTGGACGCGCTGGCCGGATTCGAGCAGCGTGATCTTGGTCTTGATGCCCACCTGCGCAAGCTGCTGCTGCAGGAACTGCGTGACCTTGGCGGCCGTCGTGTGGTTGTACGCCGACCACAGCTCGGTCTCGAAGCCGTTCGGATAGCCGGCTTCGGCGAGCAGCGCCTTGGCCTTCGCGACGTCGTACGGCCACGCGCCGAAGCTCACCGAGTATTCGACGCCCTTCGGCGCGACACCTTCCGCCGGCGACGCATAGCCGTTGAACGCGACCTTGGCGAGCGCGTCCTTGTTGATCGCGTACGCGATCGCCTGGCGCACCTTGGGGTTGTCGAACGGCTTCTGTTGCGTGTTCATCGACAGGTAGCGCAACACGATGGACGGCGCGGCCACGACCTCGAGGTCCGCCTTCGCCTTCAGCACGTCGGCGACTTCGTACGACACCGGGAACGTGAACTGCGCCTCGCCGGTCTGCATCATCGCGGCGCGCGTGTTGTTGTCGATGACCGGCTTCCACGTGATGCTGTCGATCTTCGGGTAACCCTTGCGCCAGTAGCCGTCGAACTTGGCCACCTTGAGGTAATCCGGCTGCTTCCACTCGACGAACTTGAACGGTCCCGTGCCCACCGGATGGAACGCGATGTCCTTGTCGCCCCATTGCTTGAGCGCGGCGGGGCTGATCATCACCGTCGACGGATGCGCGAGCTGCGCGATGAAGGGCGAGAACGGCGTCTTCAGCGTGAAGCGGACCGTGTAGGGGTCGACGGCGTCGATCTTCGCGATGTTGTTGTTGTACAGCCCGAAGCGCTTCAGGTGGTGGTCGGGGTTGAGCACGTGCTCGAAGCTCGCCTTGACCGCGTCCGCGTTGAAGTCGGTGCCGTCGTGGAACTTGACGCCGTGGCGCAGCTTGACCGTGTACGTGAGGCCGTCCTTGCTGACGTCGTAGCTCTCCGCCAGCACGGGGATCAGCTTCATGTCCTTGTCGAAGCCGAAGAGGCCTTCGTAGAACGACTTGGCCATCGCCTGCGACAGCGTGTCGTTGGCGTCGTACGGGTCGGTGGTGGTGAACGTCGACGCGACGGCGAACACGACGTCCTTCGCGGCCAGCGCGGGCAGCGGCAGGCTCGCCGTAACGAGCGTCGCGGCGGCGAACAGTGCGGCCAGCGGGCCGCGCAGGTTGCGTTGCATGGTCAGGCTCCTTCCTGGATGACGGGACGTCCGTAGAGCCCGACCGGGTGGCGGGCGACGTAGTGACCCGGGCCGACTTCGACGAGCGGCGCGGTGACGGGTTCGTCGCCGAGCGCGCGGATGGGGCTCGGGATTTCCGCCGATGATAGCGCTTCGGCGGGCTTGCGCTCACGCGGGTCGGCAACGGGCACGGCCGCGAGCAGCCGCCGCGTGTACGGGTGCTGCGGGTGGTCGAACACCGCGCGGCGCGGGCCGATCTCGACGATCTGGCCGAGGTACATGACCGCGACGCGATGGCTGACGCGCTCGACGACGGCCATGTCGTGCGAAATGAAGAGGTAAGCGAGTCCCAGCCGCTGCTGCAGGTCCATCATCAGGTTGACGACCTGCGCGCGGATCGACACGTCCAGCGCCGACACGGCTTCGTCGGCGACGATGACCCGCGGGTTGAGCGCCAGCGCGCGCGCGATCGCGATCCGCTGCCGCTGGCCACCCGAGAACTCGTGCGGGTAGCGTTGCGCATGCTCGGGCGCGAGGCCCACCTGCTGCAACAGCTCGGCGACGCGCGCCTCGGCCGCGCGCCCGGTGGCGACGCCATGGATGTACAGCGGCTCGGCGATCGAATAGCCGACCGTCACGCGCGGGTCGAGCGACGCGAACGGGTCCTGGAACACCATCTGGATGTCGCGGCGCACGGGCCGCATCGCCTGCGCCGACAGCGGCACGAGGTCGCGGCCGTCGAACTCGACGTGGCCGGACGTGATCGGCACCAGCTTCAGCAGCGAGCGACCCGTCGTCGACTTGCCGCATCCGGATTCGCCGACCAGTGCCAGCGTCTCGCCGGCGCGGAGGTCGAAGCTGACGCGTTCGACCGCATGCACGCGGCGCTGCGCGCGCCCGAGCCAGCCGCCCTTCACGGCGAAGCGTGTCGTCAGGTCGTGGACGCGCAACAGCACGGCGCCCGGACGCGGGGCCGCGCCCGCCGCATCCGGCGCGGCGCCCGGCAGGTCGAACTTGCGCGGGAAGTCCTCGTCCGCCAGCGCACCCAGCCGCGGCACGGCGCGCAGCAGCGCCTGCGTGTAAGGCTCGCGCGGCGCCGTGAACAGCGTCATCACGTCGTCCTGCTCGACGACGCGGCCGCCCTGCATGACGACGACGCGGTCGGCCGTCTCGGCGACGACGCCCATGTCGTGCGTGATGAACAGCATCGCCATGCCGAGCTCGTCGCGCAGCGACCGCATCAACGCGAGGATCTGCGCCTGCACGGTGACGTCGAGCGCCGTCGTCGGCTCGTCGGCGATCAGGAGCGACGGCTTGCACGACAGCGCCATCGCGATCATCACCCGCTGGCGCATGCCGCCGGAAAGCTGGTGCGGGTAGCGGTCGAGCACGCTCTTCGCTTCGGGGATGCGCACGCGCTCCAGCATCCGCAGCGCTTCGGCGCGCGCGGCCACGGCGTCGGCGCCCTGGTGCAGCCGGATCGACTCGGCGATCTGCGCGCCGGCCGTCATCACCGGGTTCAGCGACGTCATCGGCTCCTGGAAGATCATCGCGATCTCGTCGCCGCGGATCGCGCGCATCGTCGTGCCGGTGGCGGTTGCGAGGTCGACGACGCTGCCGTCACGGCGCACGAACGGCATGCGGCCCGCCGCGATGCGGCCGCCGCCCTGCTCGACGAGCCGCATCACCGCCAGCGCGGTGACCGACTTGCCGGATCCGGATTCACCGACGATCGCGAGCGTCTCGCCACGCGCGACGGCGAGCGAGGCGTCGCGCACCGCGACGACGCGGCGCTCGCGGCTCGCGAATTCGACGGTCAGGCCGTCGACCGCGAGCAGTGCGGAAGGGGAGGAAGAGGCGGCGGGAGTCAACGCCGCCGATTATCGGCAAGCGCTCCGCCGCCCGCAAGGACACCCGCGCGACGCGGGCGCCGGACGGCGTGCCGCCGCTCAGACCTTCTCGGGCTCGGGCAGCACGCGCTTCTTGAGCAGCGCGGGAACTTCGCGCTGGCGGAAGCCGGCGCGCGCGCGCCCGGCGGTGGTGGCCGGTGCCGCGCGCGGCGTCGTCGCGGCTGCGGTCAGCGGCTGGTCGGGGTTCTTCGCGTACGCGGCTTCGCGCTCGTCCGCTGTCGGGCGGCGGGATTCGCGCGGCGCTTCACGGCGCGGCGTCGGGCGCTCGCTGCCGTGGCGGGCACCGCGCTCCTCGCGCCGGCGCTCGGGCGCGCGATCGCGGGGCGCGCGGTCCGGATCGAAGCCCTCGGCCGTTGCGACCATGATCTTCATCTTGAGCATCTTCTCGATCTCGGCGAGGTGCTTTTCCTCGGCCGGGTCGACGAATGCGATCGCCTCGCCCTTGGCACCCGCGCGGCCGGTACGGCCAATGCGGTGCACGTAGTCCTCGGGGACGTGCGGCAGCTCGTAGTTGATCACGAGCGGGAGGTCGTCGATGTCGAGGCCGCGCGCCGCGACGTCGGTGGCGACCAGCACCTGCAGCTTGCCTTCCTTGAACGCCTGCAGTGCCTCGAGCCGCGCCTGTTGCGTCTTGTCCCCGTGGATGGCGGACGTCGCGAGGCCGTCCTTCTCGAGCTGGCGCGCCAGCCGCGACGCGCCATGCTTGGTGCGCACGAAGCACAGCACCTGCCATACGTCGCGCGAGCGGACGATGTGCTCGAGGAGCCCGCGCTTGCCTTCCTGCTGCACCTTGTACACGCTCTGCGTGACCGTCTCGGTGGCGCTGTTGCGGCGCGCGACCTCGATCAGTTGCGGCTTGTTCAGCAGCTCGTCGGCGAGCTTCTTGATGTCGTTGGAGAACGTTGCCGAGAACAGGAGGTTCTGCCGCTGCTTGGGCAACAGCGCCATGATCCGCTTGATGTCGGGGATGAAGCCCATGTCCAGCATGCGGTCGGCTTCGTCCAGCACGAACACCTCGACCTGGCCCAGGTTCACGCTCTTCTGCTCGATGTGGTCCAGCAGCCGGCCCGGCGTGGCGACGAGGATCTCGACGCCGGCGCGGACGATCGGGAGCTGCTGCTTGATGTCGACGCCGCCGTAGACGACGGTCGAGCGCAGTCCCGTGTGCTTGCCGTATTCCTTGATCGACTCCTCGACCTGGATCGCGAGTTCGCGCGTCGGCGTCAGGATCAGCGCGCGGACCGGATGGCGGGCGGGCGACGGACTCGTGTTGGAGTGGGCCATCAGCCGCGACAGGATCGGCAGGCCGAAGCCCGCGGTCTTGCCGGTGCCCGTCTGTGCGCCGCCCATCACGTCGCGGCCGGCGAGGACGACGGGAATCGCCTGCGCCTGGATGGGGGTGGGGGTGGTGTAACCGGCCTCGGTCACGGCGCGGAGAACTTCCGGCCGCAAGCCGAGCTCGTCGAAGCTCGTCGTGCTCAAAATGATGACTCCTGGCGCGGCCTACCGCTTCACGCGGTTTCCGGTCCAGGCACGTGCGATGCAAACAACGGACGGCGTCGCCGTGCGTGGGAGCGGGACGCTCCGGCCCCGTGGACGGGGCTTTGCCGCGGCGATCGCGGGAGGGGGACGGTGACCGGAAGGGCCGTCCCGACTACTGGACGCCAATTATAGCCTAAGTCGCGGATTTTCAACCAGCTTCTGGCGCAAATGCCGGTTTGGAGCCTATAATCGCAGGTTTTTGTCGCGCCGCAGCAACGCTGCCTTCGCGCTCGCCTCCCAGGAACCCGCCATGCCCGCCGCCCTCCGCGCCCTGCGCAACATCGCCATCATCGCGCACGTCGACCACGGCAAGACCACGCTCGTCGACAAGCTGCTCGTGCAGGCCGGCACGTTCGCCAAGCACCAGCACGTCGGCGAGCGGATGATGGACAGCAACGACATCGAGCGCGAGCGCGGCATCACGATCCTCGCCAAGAACTGCGCGATCGACTACAACGGCACGCACATCAACATCGTCGACACGCCGGGTCACGCGGATTTCGGCGGCGAAGTCGAGCGCGTGCTGGGCATGGTCGACGGCGTGCTGCTGCTCGTCGACGCCGTCGAAGGCCCGATGCCGCAGACGCGCTTCGTCACGATGAAGGCGCTCGCGCTGGGCCTGAAGCCCATCGTCGTCGTCAACAAGGTGGACCGCCCGGGCGCGCGGCCCGAATGGGTCGTCAACCAGACGTTCGACCTGTTCGACCGCCTTGGCGCCAACGACGAGCAGCTCGACTTCACGGTCGTCTACGCTTCCGCGCTCAACGGCTGGGCGTCGCTCGACGTCAGCGTGGCGAAGGCGGGCGTGGCCGAGGGTGGCGACATGCGGCCGCTGTTCGACGCCGTGTTGGCGCACGTACCCGCGCCGACGGCGGACGTCGACGGCGGGCTGCAATTCCAGATCTCCGCGCTCGACTACTCGAGCTATGTCGGCCGCCTCGGCATCGGTCGCATCCGGCGCGGCACCTTGCGCGCGGGCCAGCAGGTGGCGGTGCTCGACGGCCCGCTCGCCGAGGGCGCCGCGCCGCGCACGGCCAAGGTGGGCCAGGTGTTCATGTTCTCCGGCATGGAACGCAAGCCGGTCGACGAGGCGTCGGCCGGCGACATCGTGCTCGTCACCGGCGTCGACGAGCTCGCGATCGGCACCACGCTTGCGAGCGTCGAGCAGCCCGAGGCGCTGCCGCCCATCTCGGTCGACGAGCCGACGCTGTCGATGTACTTCCAGGTCAATACGTCGCCGCTCGCCGGCCGCGAAGGCAAGTACGTGACGTCGCGCAACATCCGTGAACGGCTGTCGCGCGAGCTGCTGACGAACATGGCGTTGCGCGTGCAGGATACGGCGGATACCGACGCCTTCCTCGTGTCCGGCCGCGGCGAGCTGCACCTCACGATCCTGATCGAGAACATGCGCCGCGAAGGCTACGAGCTCGCGGTGTCGCGCCCGCGCGTCGTGACGCACGAAGTGGACGGCGAGATCCAGGAGCCGTACGAGATGCTGTCGGTCGACGTCGAGGAGCAGCACCAGGGCGGCGTGATGGAAGCGCTCGGCCCGCGGCGCGGCGAGCTCGTCAACATGGAATCCGACGCGCGCGGCCGCTCGCGGCTCGAGTACCGGATCCCGGCGCGCGGCCTCATCGGCTTCCAGGGCGAGTTCATGAACCTGACGCGCGGCACCGGCCTCATGAGCCACGTGTTCGATGGCTATGCGCCGATGAAGGGCGACATCCCGGAGCGTCGCAACGGCGTGCTGATCTCCGCCGAGGACGGCGCCGCCGTCGCGTACGCGCTGTGGAAGCTGCAGGAGCGCGGCCGCATGTTCGTGTCGCCGGGCGACGCGCTGTACGAAGGCATGGTCATCGGCATCCACAGCCGTGACAACGACCTCGTCGTCAACCCGATCAAGGGCAAGCAGCTCACGAACATCCGCGCGTCCGGCAAGGACGAGGCGATCGCGCTGACCCCGCCGATCGAGCTCACGCTCGAGTACGCGGTGGAATTCATCGCCGACGACGAGCTCGTCGAGGTGACGCCGCAGTCGATCCGCATCCGCAAGCGCTTCCTCAAGGAACACGAGCGCAAGCGCGCGAGCCGCGAGGCGGCGTAACGACCGGGTCCGACCCTATTTTCCTGCGCAGCATCGAACGACCGGGTCCGACCCTATTTTCCTGCGGAAAATAGGGTCGGACCCAAGGCCATGATCCGCGGCGTCCTGATCGACCTCGACGACACGCTCGTCGACCACCGCGACGCGCATCGCGCGGCGCTGGCGGGCGTGCGCGATCGCCACCCGGCGCTGCAGGCGGTTCCGTTCGAAGCGCTGCTCGACGAGAGCCGGCGCGTGCTGGTCGACTTGCACCACGACGTCCAGCTCGGCCGGCTGGCGCCCGACGCAGCCCGCGTCGAGCGCTACCGAAGGCTGTTCGCCTTTGCCGGCGCGCACTGCGACACGCCGCACGCGGCGGCCGCGACACTCGGCCGGGAGCTGTACCAGTCGCTGCGCGGTGCCGTCCCCGGTGCGCGCGAACTGCTGGTCGCGTTGCGCGAGCGCGTGCCCGTCGCGATCGTCACCAACAACGTCACGGTGGAACAGGAAGAGAAGCTTGCGCGCTTCGCGCTCGCCGCCCACGTCGATGCGCTGGTGACGTCCGAGGACGTGGGTGTCGCCAAGCCCGACCCGCGCATCTTCGACGCGGCGCTCGCGCGGCTTCGCATCGCGCGCGACGAAGCCGTGATGCTCGGCGACTCGCGCGAGCACGACGTGGAGGGCGCGCGCGCCGCCGGCATCGCCGCCGCATGGCTCGATCGCGCCGGCGAAGCATGCGGCGACGAACCCTTCGTCGTGTTCCGCTCGCTCGAGCCGACGGCGGACGTCGTCGCGCGGCTGCTCGCGCACTGAGGCCGGGACTATGACCGTCGTCACGCGCGCCGAAGCGGAACGCTGGGCCGCCGTGGCGCTTGCCAACGTCGTCCGCGAGTATCCGAATCATCCGCAGCACCTGTGGCTGACGGCGGCCGACGGCGCGACGCCGCGCGAATTGCACCCCGCGTTCTACGGCAGCTACGACTGGCATTCGTGCGTGCACATGCACTGGCTGCTCGCGCGCCTGATGAAGCACGCGACTGGCATCGCGCCCTGCGACGCGATCACCGCAACGTTCGACCGCCACCTCGCGCCCACTGCGATCGCCGGCGAATGCGCGTACTTCGCGCGGCCCGGTACCGGCACGTTCGAGCGAACCTACGGCTGGGCGTGGCTGCTGAAGCTCGCTGCGGCGTTGCGCGACCTCGGCGACGCCGCAGCGCGGTGGCGCTCGGCGCTGGCGCCGCTCGTTGCCGTCATCGTGGCGCGCTACGACGGCTATCTGCCGCGCGCCGATTACCCGATCCGCCACGGCCTGCACGCCAACTCGGCGTTCGGGCTGGCGCTGGCGCTCGACTATGCCGACGCGTGCGGCGACACGACGCTTGCGGCGACGTTGCGCGACAAGGCAACGCACTGGTACGCGCAAGACCGCGACGCGCCGGTGCGCTGGGAGCCGTCGGGCACCGACTTCCTGTCGCCGGCGCTGATGGAAGCCGCGCTGATGCGGCGCGTGCTGGACGCCGGTGACTATCACGCCTGGCTCGCGGCGTTCCTGCCGGGCCTCGTCGACGGCACGCGCGTGCTCGCGCCGGTGCGCGTCGCCGATCGCACCGACCCCCAGATCGTCCATCTCGACGGCCTCAACCTGTCGCGCGCGTGGTCTTTGTACGAGATCGCGGCAGGGCTCCCGGGTGCTGAACGCGCGGCAACGGTCGTGCAGGCGCGTGATCATGAAACCGCCGGCCGCGAGGGCCTTGCGAGCGGGGACTACGGCGGCGCGCACTGGCTCGCGAGCTTCGCGATGCTCGCGAGCGAGGCGCGCGCGGCCTGCTAGACTCCCCGCGCATGAACGAAGGCTCGCTGCTCGTCGTCGCGCTGGCAGGCATCCTGCTGTGCATCGTGCTCTTGGGGGTGCTGGTCGTGCGCGTGCTGGCGCTCGCGCGCGAGCGCGACGACGTCACGCGTACCGCCGCGGACCTGCGCGCGCGGCTCGACGCCACGGCGCAGCAGGCCGCGCAGCACGAGCGCGACATGCGGGGCGACCTCGCGATTGCGCGGCGCGAGCAGGGCGAGGCCGCGCTCACGTTGCGCCGCGAGCAGGGCGAGGCCGCGACGACGTTGCGTCGCGAGGTCGGCGAGCGCCTCGCGCAGTTCCAGTCCGGGACGCAGCAAAGCCTCACCGATGCACAGAACCTGCAGCGGGAGCAGCTTGCGCAGTTCGGCGAGCGGCTCGGTGCGCTCACGCAGGCGATCGAGCAGAAGCTCGAGGCCTTGCGCCACGACAACGCGCTGAAGCTCGAGCAGATGCGCGCGACTGTCGACGAGAAGCTGCAGTCGACGCTCGACCAGCGGCTCGGCGAGTCGTTCAAGCTCGTTTCCGAGCGGCTCGAGAAGGTGCACCAGGGGCTCGGCGAGATGCAGAATCTCGCCGCCGGCGTCGGCGACCTGAAGCGCGTGATGACCAACGTCAAGAGCCGCGGCGGGTGGGGCGAGGTGCAGCTCGGCGCGCTGCTGGCCGAGATGCTGACGCCGGCGCAGTACGCGACCAACGTGGCGACACGGCCCGGCAAGGGCGAGCGCGTGGAGTTCGCGATCCGCCTGCCCGGGCGCAACGACGACGGCGACCCGTGCTGGCTGCCGATCGACGCCAAGTTCCCGCAGGAGGATTACCAGCGGCTGCAGGATGCGGTGGAGCGCGCCGACGTCGCCGCCGTCGAGGCGAGCCGCGCGGCGCTCGACACGTTCTTCCGCAACCAGGCGAAGATGATCCGCGACAAGTACATCGAGCCGCCGTTCACGACGGACTTCGCGATTCTGTTCGTGCCGACCGAAGGCCTGTACGCCGAGGCGATGGCGCGCGCCGGCCTCGCCGACCGGCTGCAGCGCGAGCATCGCGTGATGCTCGCGGGCCCGATGAACCTCGCGGCGATGCTGAACAGCCTGCAGCTCGGGTTCCGCACGCTCGCCATCGAGAAGCAGTCGACCGAGGTGTGGCGCGTGCTGGGCGCCGTGAAGACGGAATTCGGCAAGTTCGGTGATCTGCTCGCGCAGACGAAGGAGCGCCTGGACAAGGTCGGACGCACGCTGGACGACGCGAGCCGCAAGAGCAAGACGATCGAACGCAAGCTGCGCAGCGTCGAGGCACTGCCGGAAGAGGATGCCGAGCGCCTGCTGACCGCTGCGGCAGCGCCGTCGCTGGCGTTGCCCGCCGAAGATACGGACGGCGAAGGGCCCGCGGACGGCTAGTGTTCGCCGCCCTGACACGCTGGCGCCGCGCGCGCGTGCTCGCCCGCTCGGCACTGCCCGACGCGCTGTGGCACGAGGCGTTCGCGGCGCTGCCGTTCCTCGCCTACCTGCACGACGACGAACGCGCGCGGTTGCGCGACCTCGTCGTGCTGTTCCTCGAGGCCAAGAGCATCGTCGGCGCCGGCGGCCACGAGGTGACGCCGCGCCAGCGCGTGATCATCGCCCTGCAGGCCTGCCTGCTGTTGCTGAACCGCGACCTTGCGCTGTACGACGGCTTCGAGAACGTCATCGTCTATCCCGGCGAGTTCCGGCCCGTTCGCCAGTGGGAGGACGAGGACGGCGTCGTGCACGAGAGCGACGAGCCGCTCGCGGGTGAAGCGATGCCCAACGGGCCCGTCGTGCTGTCGTGGCCGGACGTCGAGGCGGGCGCCGATTTCGAAGCCAGCGGGATGAACCTCGTCATCCACGAGTTCGCGCACAAGCTGGACATGGTGAAGGGCGAGGCCGACGGGTGCCCGCCGTTGCCGCCCGGCATGTCGACGGCGACGTGGCAGCGCGTGTTCACGACCGCGTATGCGCACTTCTGCGGTCGCGTCGATCGCGGCCGGCGCACCGTCATCGATGCGTACGCGGCGGAGCACCCGGCGGAATTCTTTGCCGTATTGTCGGAAGTGTTCTTCGCCGATCCTGTGCTGCTCTCCGGCCAGTACCCGGCCGTCTATGCGCAGCTCGCGCAGTTCTACGCTCAGGACCCGGCGTCGCGCATCGGCGCGCCGCGCGTCGCGGCTTCGCGCGACGTCGCGGGCTCCGACGCCGGCGCGGGCGGGTAGAGCACGTCCATCGCCATCGAGCCACCGGCGGGCATCACCAGCCGCACGTGGCGGCGGGACAGTTCGCGCGCCTGCCGTACGCCACAGCTGTGCGCGATCATGTCGATCTCCTTGTTCATGTTGATCGCGTAGTGCGCGACGCGCGTGGCCTTGTCCTCGACGACGAGGCCGCGTTGCAGTCGTGGATTGTGCGTCGTCACGCCGGTGGGACAGGTGTTCGTGTGGCAGCGCAGCGCCTGGATGCAGCCCAGCGAGAACATGAACCCGCGCGCCGTGTTCACGAAGTCGGCGCCGACGCACAGCGCCCAGGCGGCGCGCGCCGAGGTGACCAGCTTGCCCGACGCAACGAGCCGGATCCGCGGCTTGAGCCCCGCGGCGATCAGCGAGTCCGCGACACGCGGCAGTGCCTCGTCGATGGACAAGCCGACGTGGTCCGCGAGTGCCTGCGGGGCCGCCCCGCTACCGCCTTCGCCGCCGTCGATGATGAGGAAGTCCGGCGCGTATTGGAGCCCGCGCTTCAGGATCCGCTCGCAGAGGTCGTCGGCGAACCAGCGGCCGCCGATCGCGGTCTTCACGCCGACGGGCTTCCTGACGATGTCGCGGATCATCGCGATGTGGTCCAGCAGCGCATCCATGTCCGGGATGTCCGGATGGCGGTTGGGGCTGATCGAATCCTTGCCGGCGGGGATGCCGCGGATCGATGCGATCAGCGGCGTCACCTTCGCGCCAGGCAGCACGCCGCCCTTGCCGGGCTTGGCGCCCTGCGACAGCTTGATCTCGAACGCGCGCACGGTCTCGCGCGCCGCGATCTCGCGCAGCTTGGCGGGGTCGAGGCGGCCGTCGGCATCGCGCACGCCGTACTTGGCCGTACCGATCTGCATGATCAGGTCGCAGCCGCCTTCCAGGTGGAACGGCGACAGGCCGCCTTCGCCGGTGTCCATCCAGCAGCCTGCGGTGGCGGCGCCCCGGGACAGCGCGCGCACGGCCGGCTCGCTGATCGCACCGAAGCTCATGCCCGAGCAATTGACGACCGAGCGCGCCGTGAACGGTGTCTCGCAGTAGCCTTCGCCGATCGTCAGCGGCGGCGTGGGCAGCCGGTCCGACTCCAGCACCGGGAACGGCGCGTTGACGAAGATCAGCGCGCCCGGCGCGTGCAGGTCGTACGTGGAGCCGAAGCCGATGACGCCGCCCTCGTCCTTCGCGAGCCGGTAGATCCAGCCGCGCGTCGCGCGGTTGAACGGCATCTCGTCGCGGTCGCCGGCGAAGAAGTACTGGCGGAAGTATTCGCCGAGCTGCTCGAACCAGTAGCGGAAATGCCCGATGACCGGGAAGTTGCGCAGCACCGTGTGCTGCTTCTGCGTCACGTCGCGCAGGAACAGCAGCAGGAGGGCGACGAACAGCAGCAGCGCCGAGAACGTCGCGAGGCCCGTCTTGAAGTAAGGCATCCAGTCGCCCATCGCGTCCCTCACCGGTATCGGGGGCGCGATGGTACCGCGCGCGGCCGGCGTGCGTGTGTCAACGCGGTGCGGGCCGCTGGGCGCTCTGCGGCCGGAACGCCTTGCAGACGGCTTCGTGGGTCTCCACCCAGGGCGCGCCGATCAGGTCGAGGCAGTACGGCACGGCGGGGAAGACGCCGTCGAGTGTCTCCTTGATCGCCTTGGGCTGGCCGGGCAGGTTGAGGATCAGCGTGCTCCCCCGGATGGCGCCGACCTGGCGCGACAGGATGGCGGTCGGCACGTAGCGCAGGCTCACGGCACGCATCTGCTCGCCGAAGCCGGGCAGCACCTTGTGCGCGACGGCGAGTGTCGCCTCCGGCGTCACGTCGCGGGGTGCGGGTCCGGTGCCGCCCGTCGTCAGCACGAGATGGCAATGCGCGACGTCCGCGAGCTCGACGAGCGTCCGCTCGATCCGTGGCTGCTCGTCGGGGATCAGGCGCGTCTCCATCGTCCACGGCGTGGCAAGCGCCGCGGTGAACCATGCCTGCAGGCCGGGCAGTCCCTTGTCCTCGTAGACGCCAGCGGACGCGCGGTCGCTGATCGACACGAGGCCGATCCGGAGCGCCGCGTCATTCATCGTCGGCATCCGCCACCGTTGCGATGGGGCGGGCGTCGGCGCCCGGTTCCAGCTTGTCGAGCGCGCGGAACAGCGCGCGGAAATCCCGTGGCGGCCGGCCGGCCGCGCGTTCGGCCCGGGCGTCGCGCACGAGCGTGACGAGGGCGTCGCGGGGTGCGTCCGGATGTCGCGCGAGGTAGTCGGCAAGCCCGTCGTCGTCGGCCAGGATGTGGTCGCGCCAGTGCTCGAGCGTCGCAAAGCGCGCCTTCGCCACGCGGGGGCCTTCGTCCCAGCGCGCGAGCGCGGCGACGATCGGGGCGGCGTCGACGTCGCGCATCAGCCGGCCGATGTACTGCATCTGGCGCCGACGGCCCTCGTGCGCCTTGATCGAGCGCACCGCTTCCAGCGCGTCGGCGAGGCGCTCCGGCAGGTCCAGTTCCGCGAGCCTGCGCGCGTCCAGCGCGACGAGGCGCGCGCCGAGGTCCTGCAGGTCGAGCATCGCCTGCTTCTGGCGGGTTTTTGACGGACGCGGCGGCTCCGGGTCCGGTTGTCGTGAATGTCGCGGGTCTGGCATGGTTTCCCGGTGCTGCAAGCGCTGCGGGGCAACGCTTTGCTATCATAACCGACGCGATCTCGAGTCGAGGGGGACGACCCATCCCGCGCGTGCCGCACGCCTTGCACGCCGGTCCTGCCGTCGCATGACCATGTCATTAAACGATGCTGCAACGCCCGCGAGGTCTGCGATGCACACGGAAACCCCGCGCACGACGCAATTTCCGGTCACGAGCGCCGTCCTCGAGGCAGTGGCCGCAGAGGTGCTCGCGCTGGCCCGCGCGGGGGGCGCGACCGCGGCGGAAACCGAAGTGAGCCAGGGCATGGGCCAGAGCGTGACCGTACGCCGCGGCGCCGTGGAGACGATCGCCTATCACCGTGACAAGGGCGTGTCCGTCACGGTCTACGTCGGCCAGCGACGCGGCCACGCGAGCACCGCGGACTTCTCGACGTCGTCGCTGACGGCCACCGTCGACAAGGCGCTCGCGATCGCCCGCTATACCGCCGAGGACCCGTATGCCGGCCTCGCGGATCCGGCGCGGCTCGCGACGCGGTTCCCGGACCTCGACCTGTATCACCCGTGGCACGTGTCGGTCGACGATGCGATCGCGCTGGGTTGTGAAACGGAAGCCGCGGCGCTCGCCGTCGACCGGCGGCTGACCAACACCGAAGGGGCCACGGTGGCGTGCGGCGAAGGCGAGTTCGTGTACGCCAACACGCTGGGCTTCGCGCACGGTTATCGCACGTCGCGCCACAGCATCGACTGCGCGGTCATCGGCGAGCACGAGGGCGCGATGCAGCGCGACTTCTGGTACACCTCCGCACGCGCGCCCCAGGACCTCGAATCCGCGGCCGACGTCGGGCGCCGCGCAGGCGAGCGTACGGCAGCGCGGCTTGCCGCCCGGAGGCTCCCGACCTGCGAGTGCCCGGTGCTGTTCGACGCGACGGAAGCGGGCGACCTCGTCGACGCGTTCGTCGGCGCGGTGTCGGGCCCGAGTCTCTATCGTCGCGCATCGTTCCTGCTCGATTCTGCGGGCACCGAGGTCTTTGCACCGGCCATCTCGATCCGCGAGGAGCCGCACCTCGCGCGCGGCCGCGGCAGCGCGCCATTCGACGCCGAAGGCGTCGCCACGCTGCCGCGCGACGTCGTCCGTGACGGCGTCGTGCAAGGCTATTTCCTCGGCAGCTACAGCGCACGCAAGCTGGGTCTCGCGACGACCGGCAATGCGGGCGGCGCGCACAACCTGATCGTGACGCACGGCAGCGACGACCTCGCCGGCCTGATGCGGCGCATGGGGCGCGGCCTGTACGTAACGGAGCAGCTCGGTCGCGGCGTCAACCCGGTGACCGGCGACTACTCGCGCGGCGCCGCCGGCTACTGGATCGAGGACGGCGTCGTGGCCTATCCGGTGGAGGAGATCACGATCGCCGGCAACCTCAAGGACGTCTACCGCGGCATCGTCGCGGTCGGCAACGACGTCGACCGCCGCGGGTCGACGCACGTCGGCTCCGTGCTCGTCGACCGGATGACCGTGGCCGGCCAATGATCGACCCGATGCTCAGCTGGCTGCGCACGCTGAACGACCCGCTGCGCAACCCGAAGCAGGCGGCGCGCTGGATCGGGCAGCTGCACGCGGCCGACCCGATGGGCAGCCAGAAGGAAGCGCTGGAGCTCGTGTCCGCGTTCCCCGGCCCGCGCCGCGAGGCGGGCGTCGGGCAGGTGGAGGCGCTGCTGCGCATCGACGCGCGGATGGAACCGATCATCGCGCACTTCACCCAGCAATACACGACCAATTACCAGAAGAGCTCGTCGGTGGAGTCGCGGCTGTGGCACGCCGTGTTCGACCTCGTGAAGGCGTTCATCGCGGCCTACCAGCTCGCGCTCAAGGCGGGCTACCCGAAGCTCGGGCAGAAGCGCTGGCGCGCGCTGCTGCCGTGGGTCGTCGTGCGGCTCGCTTACTACCGCGGCCTCGACGCCAAGTTCCGGCTGTTCCGCTACAGCCACTGGATTCCCGCGCAATGGCGCGAGTACCACGAGCTCGCGGAGTTCGCGCGGCAGCGCGGCTGGCATCGCGAGCAGCTGATGCTGGGCGGCGGCGGCTTTGCCAAGCCTGGCGTCACGTTCGAGCAGGAATACGTGAAGACGCTGATGCTGATGCGGCTCGACTCCGGCAACTTCACGCCGGACCAGGTGGAATGGGTGGCGCGCCAGCTCGAGGACTGGACGCCGTCGCTGACGCTCACGTCGCGCGATACGGGCGACCCGACGTTCTATGTCGACTTGACGGGCCAGCACGGCCTGCGCCGCCGCGAGCGCGCGACGCATGGCGGCCGCGTGTACTACCTCGACACCGGGCCCGTGTACCAGCGCGTCGTCGAGCGGCTGCGCTACCTGCCGGAAGGCGGCGACGAGCCGCTGGCGGCGGGCGAGCTGCCGCCGCGCGAGCAGCGACTGCTGCTGATGCGGCTCGCGTCGCTGTTCGGCCCGGACGCGCTGGCCCAGGCGCCGCGCGCGCAGCGCGTGCGGGAACAGGGCGAGGTGCGCGTCGTCGTCGGCCTGCAGGCATTGACGCGCGCCGTGGCGGAGATCGACCGGCTTCCCGCCGAGGCACGCTCCGCGGGCGTCGCGGCGAGCTACGACGAAGTTACGCAGATGGTGTCGCCCAACCCCAATCCGGAAAGCGTGTCGCGCCGCGTGCGCGGCGCGATGTGGCGCGTCGTGGATCGCAGCGAGACGGGCTGCCGGCTCTCCGCGCCGGTGAAGGACGCGCCGATGAAGCTCGGCGAACTGCTCGGCATCCGCGACGGCGACGAATGGCATCTCGCTGTCGTGCGCCGGATGCAGCGCCTGCAGGTGGACGAGGTGACGGTCGGCGCCGAGATCATCGCGCGCCGCCTCGTGCGCGTGCTGATGCGCAACTGGGTGCCACCGGCCGCACTCGCGATGACGGTCACCGGCGAGCGCCCGTTCTTCAGCCTGTACCTGCCCGCGCACCCGGACAACAAGGAGTCGACGCACCGCAGCCTGCTCGGGCCCGAGGAGAAGTTCACGCTGGGGGGCATGGTGGAGCTCGACACCGGCAATGCGCATTACCTGATCCGCTTCACGCACGTGCTCGAGCGCCAGGCCGGCTGGGCGTGGGCGACGTTCAGCGCGGTGCGCAAGCTGACGCAATGAAAAAGGGGCCAGGCGCCGCTCCCGGCAAGCCGCCGGAAGCGAGAGCCTGACCCCGGAGCCCGGGGCAGCGGACGCGCCGCTACACGGAGGGCCTCATCGTCACTTCTTCGGCGCGGTGGCGCGCGCGGCGCGTTGCGACGCGATCATGAAGTTGTCGAAGCGGTTCTCGGCCACGGCGAACCATTCGATCTCGGTCGCGCGGAATTCCTTCCAGGGGCCGTAGACCTTGGCGAACTTCTCGTTCTTGGTGGCGATCTCGTCGTACGTCTCGGTCGTGGCCTTGTAGCACGCGGCCATGATGTCGTTCGAGAACGGGGCCAGCTTGACGCCGTTGCTCAACAGGCGGCGCAGCGCGGGCGGGTTGACCGCGTCGTACTTGGCGAGCATGTTGACGTTGGCCTCGTACGCGGCGGCCTCGAGGATCGACTGGTACGTCTTGGGCAGCTCGTCGAACGCCTTCATGTTGACGAACATGTCGAGCTCGGGACCGCCTTCCCACCAGCCCGGGTAGTAGTAGTACTTGGCGACCTTGTAGAAGCCGAGCTTCTCGTCGTCATACGGGCCCA
>JAFEDG010000039.1 GCA_018241745.1 Pseudomonadota bacterium | reverse complement strand
AAGATCGTGCTGATCTTCCTCGCGTGCTTCGCGCCGCTGGCGATGGCCGCGCGCGCCGGCGTGCGCAGCGTGTCGATCGAGCAGATCAACGCCGCGTATTCGATGGGCGCGTCCAAGTGGCAGGTGATCTGGCACGTGATCGTGCCGTCGGCGATGCCCGAGATCTTCACCGGCATGCGGATCGCGATCGGCTTCGGGTGGACGACGCTGGTCGCCGCCGAAATGGTCGCGGCCACCGAAGGACTCGGGCAGATGGTGCTGAACGCGTCGAACTTCCTGCGCACCGACGTCGTGATCATGGGCATCGTGGTCATCGGCGTCGTCGCATACGCGTTCGACCTGCTGATGCGCTACGTCGAGCGCTGGGCGGTCCCGTGGAAGGGCCGCGTCTAGCCCGGCGCTAGCGCGCCGCGCCGGCCGCCCGCACGCCGCACGCCGAGCACAGCGCATCGAAGCGCGGCTCGCCCACCAGGTGATCCAGCGCCGGCGAGACGAGCGCGGTCAGCAGCCACAGGTCGCGCTCGCGGTACGAGCCTTCCAGCAGATCCAGCGCCCGCGCATCCTCGCGCAGGCGCGCCGCCAACACGCCACGCATCGCCGTTGCCACGCGCGGCGCATCGATGCACCTCGCCTCGTTGGCGCGCGCTGCAGCGGCGTCACCCTGCGCCGCATGCCACTGCGCCCGCGCGAGCCACGTCGACGCGAGCTGCGGAAAGCGCGCCTCGCCTTCGCGCAACAGTGCATCAGCCGCCGCGAAGTCGCCGCGCTCGATTTCGTTTTCGGCGCTGCCCTGCAGCAGCCACAGGCTCGACTCGCCGCCCGCGCGGCATAGCGTCCACGCGTCGCGCGCCTCCTCGTATTCGCGGAGCAGGCCCAGGCACGTCGCGCGTGCGAGGTGCAGCGTCACCGATAACGGGTCGTAGACTTCGGCGAGCTTGAGCTGCGCCCGCGCGTCCTGCGCGCGGCCACGCACGGCGAGCAGCTCCGCATAGTTGAGGCGCGCCGACGTGTAATGCGGCGACGTGCGCAGCACGCGCTCGAACAGCGCCTCGCCCGTGTTGGGCTGGTAGTCGCGCCGCGAGGCCAGGATCGCCTTCGTGCGCAGCGCCACCGGTTGCTCCGGGTCGAGCGCCAGCGCGCGGTCCGCCGCGTGCGTGATCCGCTCGCCCAGTGCGACGTGGTCGCGATCCATGAACGCGAGGCGGCTGTACAGCGCCGCGGCCAGGCTGCCCCAGCCGTCGGCCGCTGCAGGATGCGCCGCCGTCAGCGCCTCGGCCAGGCGCAGCGCCTCGTCGGTGCCCGCGAGCGTGCGCTGCAGCAGCATCAGCCGGATCGCGTCCAGCGCGGCGCGGGCCGCGGGCGGCAGCGTCGCGGTCGCACCTTGGGCGCTCGCGCCGGGCACGAGCTCGTGCATCCTCAGCACGGCTGCGTCGAGCATGCGGTCGACGAGCCGGTAGGCGTCGTCCGCACGGCCGCTCGTCGTGTCGGAACCCCGGATCGCCCCATCGGTGGCGTGCACGAGGCGCACCGTCAGCCGCACCGCGCCGTCACCTTCGCGGGCCAGCGTGCTGTCGACGAGCCATTCGACGTTGAGCCGGTCGGCCACGTCCGCGCCACCCTGCGCCTGCGCCGCGGCCACGGACGTCCGCGCCATGACGCGCGGAATCCCGGCGCGCGCGAGGCGATCGGCCAGGTGGTCGGCGAAGGCTGCCGTGATGACGTCGAATGCGGGATCCCCGGTGGCGTTGCGCGTACCGAGCACCGCGACGCCGTGCCGCTCCGGCGCGGGCCCCAGCACTTCGAACTCCGGCGTATAGCGTCCCTTGGGCAAGCGAATGGCGACGCGCGCGCCCCGCGCGGCGGCGTAGTGGGTTTCGAGCCGCTCGCGCAACCGGCCCGCCGTCACGCGGACGATCGGGTCGGTGCGCGGATCGAACGTCGCGGCGTCGCGGCGGAAGACCTCCAGCGCGATGGCGGTTTCCGCGAACGCACTGTCGTCGCCCGCCAGCCGCTTCTCCACCAGGTATCCGAGCAGGCGGCGATGCGTCGGGGCCTGCCGCAACGCCTCGCTGTCCGCCAGCCGCGCGAGCTCCTCGCGGACCAGCGCGATGGGCACGGAAGGGGTCATCCGGGCATTCATGAAGTGCACAACTTTCCGGCAGCTTCTCGATGTTACCTGTTGTTACCTCACGCCGGCCGCCGGCCCCGGTAGCGTGGCCGCACGCCTTCCGTCGCACACTCCATGCCCGCCAACCTGCGCTCGCCCGCCGTCCGCCCGAACTCGCTCGTCCGCCACCTGCTGCACGCCCTTGCGTTGGCGCTCGCGATCGCGGTTGCAGCGCCCGCGCATGCCGGCACCAGCCGCCTCAGCATCGCGTTCGATACCGACAACGACGCGGCGACCGGCTGCACAGTCTCCACGCCGTCGGGCCCGGCGGCCGGCTTCGAGAAGCTTGCGATCGTCGACATCACGACGAACACGTCGACGGCCACCGTGGACGTCGTAAGCCTGGCGACGTGCACGGGATCGACCTTCGGCGCGCCCGTCACCGTCGCGAGTGGGCCGTGGCCCGTGGGTCTCGGGCACGGCGTGGGCCACAGCGCCCTCGTCGAATGGTCGCTGCCGCTGTCGACGTTCGCCGTGCCGTCGACGGTGCGCGCGATCGCGCTGGGCTACGACGGCGCCAGCGGCAACGACGTCGCCGGCCCGTTCACGTTCGCCATCACGGCGCCCGCGGAGCCACCCGCCACGCCACCTGCGGCGCCCATCCCCCTGTCGCCGGTGCTGGCCATCGCGCTCGCGCTCGGCATCCTCGCGACGCTGGAGTTCGTGCGCCGTCGGTCTCCTCACTTGCTGTCGATGGCGGTCGTGGTCGTTGCGATCGGTGCCGCCGGCGTGGTGTGGGCCGCCACCGTCGTGCTCGACGGCAATGCGGGCGACTGGTCGGGCGTGCCTGCCGCGGTCACCGACACCACCGGCGACGCGCCGTTCAACGCCGACCTGCTCGCCGTCTACGTGCAACAGGACTCGCGCAATCTCTACCTGCGTGTCGACGCCGACATCCGTCCCGACGGTCCGGCGAACACGCCGCCGGTGGTCAGCGCCGGCAGCGCACAGACGATCACGCTGCCGGCGAGCGCGCCGTTGTCCGGCTCCGCCACCGACGACGGCCTGCCGAATCCGCCAGCGGCATTGACGGTCGCGTGGACCAAGGTCTCCGGTCCCGGCAGCGTCACATTCGTGAACGCCGCCGCAGCCGTCACCACCGCGTCGTTCAGCGCGGCGGGCACCTACGTGCTGCAGCTCACCGCCGACGACAGCGCGCTGTCGACCAGCGCGCAGGTGACGATCACCGTGAACCCCGCGACGAGCGGCAACGCCGCGCCTGTCGTCAGTGCCGGTGCGGACCAGACGATCGTGCAGCCCGCGGCCGCACTGCTCGCGGGCTCCGCGACGGACGACGGCCTGCCCGCACCGCCGGGCGCATTGACGCTGCATTGGGGCCTGGTCTCCGGACCGGGCGCGGCGGTGAGCTTCGCCAACGACGCCGCCGCCACGACCAGTGCCACGTTCGGCGCACCCGGCACCTACGTGCTGCGCCTGACGGCGAACGACGGCGCGTTGAGCGGCTCGTCGACGGTGACGATCACCGTGCAGAGCGGCGCGCCTTCGTTGCAGGCCGTGCCGGATCGCACGATCGCGGTCGGCGACCACCTGCAAGTCCCGCTCGTCGCGGCCGATTACGGCACCGCCGGTGCACTCACGTACGCACTGCCGACGGCACCTTCCGGCGCCAGCCTTGCGCCGCCACCGGTCGTCGACTGGACGCCGACGTCCGCGCAACTCGGCAGCAACACGTTCACCGCCACGGTCACCAACGCGCTTGCGCAAAGCGCGAGTACGACGTTCCACGTGACGGTCGTGGCGCCGACCAACCATCCGCCCAAGCTCGCGCCCCAGGCCAACCAGTCGTTGAACGCGGGCACGCCGTTCCTGCGCACGCTCACCGCGTCCGATCCCGATGGTGATCCGCTGACATTCACGCTGACGGCGAAGCCGACTGGCATGACGCTGACCGGTGCCGCCATCACCTGGGGCACCGATACGGTCGCGACCGGCGACTACGCGGTGACGGCGCGCGTCACGGACAGCGGCGGCCTGCACGACGACGCGACGTTCACCGTCAGCGTACGCGCGAGCGCCGCGCCGGTCGCGGAAGACGACACCTACAGCGTCGACGTCGGCGGCACGCTCGTCGTGCCCGCGCCCGGCGTGCTCGGCAACGACACGTCCGCGACCGGCGCGCCGATGACGGCGGCCAAGGTCACCAACCCGGACAAGGGCACGTTGACCGCGTTCAACGCGGACGGTTCGTTCACCTACGTCGCGCCCAGCGTGACGCCCTCGGTGGTTTCGCTCAAGACCACCGCGCTGCCCGGGGGCGTCGTGTCCGACAGCACGGGCTACGCCTGGACGGCCGACCTGAACCACGACGGCGCCGCAGACGTGATCGCGCTTTCGTTCGGCACGCCGATCGCCTTCGACGGCAGGACGGGCGCGCGGTTGTGGACGGGCTGGGACACGTCGCCGGGTTCCCCGGGCGAGCACTGCCTCATGTACCTGTTCGGCACCGACTTCGCGATGGGCGACGTCGACGATTCGGGTGAGATCACGTCGATCGCGGGCACGAACTGCGACGCGACGTACACCGCCGGCGTGTCGACGCGGCTGATTGCGATCGACACCAACCCCGCGCATGCGATCGCGGGCCACGCGAAGGTGAAATGGGTCTCGGAGCGGCTCGACGCAAAACTGCCGGTCTCGCCGACGGTCGGCGCCCCGCCGGAATTGAGGTATGCGCTCAACACGCAGGAAGGTGGACTCGCCACCAGCGCCGTACCGACGCTCGCGCGCCTGACCCCGGACGGTGCCGTGAAAGTGCTGACGCGCATCCTGATCGGTACCAGCCAATATCCCTACGACCGCGACGGCGATGGCACGCGCGAGACCTACGCATCGTGCGCCGTCGCCACCGGCGATGAAGCCGACATTGGCAAGCCCTGCTCGGCAACGTTCATCGTCGACGCCGCGACCGGCGTCAAGGAAGCGGTGCTCACGGCACCGAACCCGGACAATCAGTATCAGACACCCAACTGGGTCCCGTTCCGCCAACTGCCGCCGATCGTCGCCGACCTCGACGGTGACGGACAGGTCGAGATCGTCAGCGGTGGCGACGTGTTCAGGCTCGTCGCGGGAAAGTGGACGCTCGCATGGCAGGCGCCGCGGATCCCCGGTTCGCTCACCTACTTCGAGCCGACCAGCGTGATGGTCGCGGACCTCGACGGCGACGGCAAGGCCGAGGTCATCGTCCAGACCGAATGGGACCCGGATTACACGGGGCGCCGGCGGGGCTTCGCGATCTACGACGCGAACGGTACGCTGCTGCGCAAGTTCATCGTGCCAACGTCGGACTTGAGCATGCCCACCGTCGTCGACGTCGATGGCGACGGCGTGCCCGAGATCATGTTCTC
Organism: Pseudomonadota bacterium; assembly: GCA_018241745.1. Classification (GTDB taxonomy): domain Bacteria; phylum Pseudomonadota; class Gammaproteobacteria; order Burkholderiales; family Casimicrobiaceae; genus VBCG01. The sequence continues at coordinate 8,390 of JAFEDG010000039.1, read as the reverse complement.
GGCGCGCGGCATCATCTATGCATACCGCGGCGACGGTTCGCTGCTGTGGGCCACCGTGATGCCCGACGACGACGGCACGCTGGAGGGCGACGACCCGGTCAACATCCGCTACTGGCCGCAGCCGGTCTACGACCGCACGCGCGCGGGCAACAGCGTGCAGGTCTACGACCTGCAGCTCGACGGCGGCAAGGAAGTGATCGCCAACGGCAATTTCCGGATCGCGCTCATCGACGGCCGCGACGGCCTCGTGAAATGGAGCGTTCACCATAACGGCCTGTATGCCAACAACGGCGTGCCGATGATCGTCGACGCCGACGGCGATGGTCACGCGGAGATCTACAGTGCGGCCGCGGGCACGGGAGTCTGCGCGGGCTGCCCGGGAACCAACATCATCCCCTTCGCCGGCGAACACCGGGACTGGGCCCCCGCGCCGCTGACCTTCAACCAGGCCAACTACAACCCGTGGGCGATCGACGACCACGGCGTCATCGCCTACGACGGCGCCGTGCACCGCAGCTTCCGCAACCAGCGGCAACTGGGCACCGTCGTCGACGCGCGCGAGCGCGACACTGCGACGTTCACCTACACGGCGAGCGACAGCGGGGGTACGTCCGCGCCGGCCAAGGTGTCGATCGAGATCGCGCCGATCAACCATCCGCCGGTGATCACGTCGACGCCACCCACGGCGATCACCTACGACTTCATCCCGGGCAGCTGCGCAACCACGTGCGCGTACTCGAACGTGGTCTACCAGATCGCGGCTTATGACCCGGACGCGGGCGACACCGTCCATTACGAACTGTTGCAGCCGACGCCCAATCCGTCCGCCTACCCCAGCCCGGACATCGACCCTGCGACGGGCCTCGTGACGATGACATGGCCGCGCTGTGGCTTCTACGACGAGCCCTGCGACTACCTGTTCGTCGTGGCCGCCGTCGACAATCACGGCGCGCGCACGCAGCAGTCGTTCGTCGTCGACATCTCGGCGGCGTTCCGCACGGTGCCCAACGTGATCGGGCTCGACCAGGACGATGCCGAAACGGCGCTCAAGGCTGTCGACCTCATCCCGCGCGTCACCGAGGTGTTCGACACGCATCCCGCCGGCATCGTCATCGACCAGAATCCGGTCGGCGGCGCACCGGGGATCACGCGGCACCAGACGGTCACGATTACCGTGTCCAAGGGCCCCGCGCCCGCGAAGATGCCATTCGTCGTCGGCAAACCGATTGCGGATGCCGGCGCGTTGCTGGGCTCGCTCGCGATCGATTTCGTGGTCGATCCGGTCGCGTCCACCACCGTGCCCGCTGGTCAGGTGATGACGCAGGATCCCGTGTTCGGCACGCTGATGGCGCCCGGCATCGACAGCGCGACGCTCGGCGTGTCGATGGGGCCACCGCTCGCCAAGCCCATCGCCTCGATCGTCGTCGAGCCGGGCGAATCGACGCGGCTCGTCGGCGACAAGGTCGCGTACACGGCGACGGCCGTGTTCACCGACGGCACGAGCGCCGACGTGACGCTGCGCGCCGCCTGGGCGTCGTCGGTACCCGCCGCGGCATCGGTGGACGTGACCGGCGTCGCCAAGGGCCTTGCAAGCGGCGACACGACGGTCTCCGCGACACTGTCGGGCAAGAGCGGTTCGTCGCCGCTGCACGTGAAGTCCCACATCGCCGACGGTACGGAACCGGTCGCCGCGATCACCGCGCCCACGGACGATGCCGCCGTCTACGGCCGCGTCGACGTCACCGGCACCGCGACCGACGCCAACTTCCTGCGCTACGAGCTCGCGTACGCGCCCGCCACGTCCGACGACTGGATCCTGCTGCGGGAAGGCTCTGCGCCCGTCGTCGACGGCGTGCTCGGGAGCTTCGACCCGACCGTACTGCTGAACGATCTCTACACGCTGCGGCTGCGCGTGTACGACCGCGCGGACAACGTGACCGAGGCGAGCGTGACCGTGCAGGTGGCTGGCCAGCGCAAGGTCGGCTTGTTCTCGATCGCGATCCGTGACCTCACCGTACCGCTCGGCACGCTGCCGATCGGCATCGAGCGCGTCTACGACAGCCGCGACAAGCGGAGCGGCGACTTCGGCTTCGGCTGGCACCTCGCGCTCGACACGCTGCGCGTCCGCAGCAACCGCGTGCTCGGCACCGGCTGGGTGAGGAACGTGTCGGGGCCAACGGTCTCGCTCGCCCCCACTTCACCGCACAAGGTAACCGTCACGCTCGCCGACGGCAAGGTCGAGGAATTCGACATGATCGTGTCGCCGACCAGCAACATCGGCTCGCTGGATGCGACGCACATCACCGGCTACGCGCCGCGGTCCGGCACCTCTGGCAGCCTCGTGGCACTCGGCAACAACGACGTGCTGATCGTGAACGACGGCGCGGCGGAAGTGCTGGTCGACGACGACACGCTGGAGCCCTACTCGCCGGCGTGGTACCGGTATACGACCAGCGACGGAACGGCATTCGACATCAGTCCCGTCGACGGCGTCCGCCGCGTGGAGGATGCCAACGGGCAGACGTTGACATTCGACTACGACGGCATCACCCACAGCAGCGGCACGCGCGTCACCTACACGCGCGACGCCGACCACCGGATCGTCGCGATCGTCGATCCGGCCGGCCGCACCGTTGCCTACCGCTACGATGCGAACGGCGACCTGGTCGCCGCAACCGATGCCGCGGGCGCCGACGCGACCTACGCCTACGACCGCCGTCACGGCATGCTGTCGATGGTCGATCCCACCGGCCGCACGCTCACGCGCAACGAGTACGACGACGCGGGCCGCGTGGTGGCGATCACCGACGCCAACGGCAACCGCGTGACGATCGGGCACGACGACGACGCGCAGGTCGACGTGATCACCGACCGGCGTGGCAACGTCACGCGCGTTGCGTACGACGAGCACGGCAACGTGCTCGCGCGCCAGCGGACCGTGACCGTCGACGGCACTCCCACGGCCGCCAACGAGTCGTCGACTTACGACGGCGCAGGCAACCGCACGTCGTTCGTCAACGCCGACGGCCTCGCGCAGGCCTCGACGTTCGACGGGTCGCTCCCGCTGACCCACGTGGCCGACCCGGGCGGGCTCGGGCTCACGACCCGCCTGACGTATGCGCCGGGTACGCGGCACGTCGCGGATGCGCTCGACGCGGGCGGCCGCGCCTTCCACTTCGATTACGATCCCGCCGGCAACCTGCTGGGATTCTCCTCGCCGGACACCGGCGCCAGCGTCAACCAGCTGCGCCCGGACGGCCTGCCCGCGCGAATCACCGACGCTGCGGGTACCTCGGTCGTCATGACCTACGACGCCGCCGGCCGCGTCACCCGCGAAGACACGCTCGACAACGGCGCCAGGCTCCTGCGGCGCGTGGACTCGTCCTACGACACCGCGGGCAACCTCGCGACCGTCACGCTCTATCGAACGGACGATGGCATCACGGTCCCGCTGGTGACGCGTTACGCCTACGACGCAGCCGGGCGCCTGACGACGACGATCGATCCGGCAGGTGGCGTGTGGCGTACCGAGTACGACGCCGCGGGACGGATGACCGCGAGCGTCGATGCGCTCGCGCACCGCACGACGTACAGCTACGACGCACTGGGCCGGCTCGTGCGGACCGACCTCCCCGATGGCACGCACCGGGACAGGGCGTACGACGCCAACGGCAACGTGGTCGCCGAGACGGACGCGGCGGGGCGCACGACGCAGTACGCGTACGACGAGCTGAACCGCCGTACGCGCACCACCTACGCGGATGGATCGAGCACCGAGCTCGTCCTGTCCCCGGGGGGCCAGGTTCGCGCGGCGATCGACGCGCGCGGCAACCGCACCGACTTCACGTACGACGGTGCGGGCCGTCTGTCGACGACGACGTTCCCCGCCGTCGTGGACGGCATCGGCGGGACCACCGTGCGCCCGGTCAATGCGCGGACGCTGTCGCCGTCCGGATTGCCCCTGACCGTCACCGACGCGCGGGGCCGCGTGACGCACTACGACTATGACGCCAACGGCCGCCGCACCCGGACGACGTTCGCCGACGGCGGGTCCATCGTCGAGACGTGGGACGTACTGGGGCGTAGAACCGCGATCACCGACGAGGACGGGCTCGCGACGACGTTCACCTACGACGGGCTTGGACGTCTTGTGGCGGTCGCCGGGCGCGTCGGCAATGCCACCTATGCGTACGACGAGGCCGGGAACCTGGTGGCGCAGACCGACGCGGCAGGCCGCGTCACGCGCTATCGCTACGACGTGCTCAACCGCGGCATCGAGCGGCGTTATCCCGGAGGCGGGACCGAGCGCTTCTCGTACGACGCCGTCGGCAACCGGACGAGCGCCACGGATGGCAGCGGGCGCGTGACCACGTACGCGTACGACGCGATGAACCGGCTCGCGCGCCGGGTGCAGGCAGACGGCCGCATCGACGCGTTCACGTACACCGGCGACGGGGCCCGCGCCACCGCGACCGACCCCCGCGGAACCACCACCTACGGCTACGACCTCCGCGGCCGTCTTGCGACGATGACGCTTCCCGACGGCCGCGCGATCAGTCGCACACGGGACGCCAACGGCAACGTGGTATCGCTGGCCACGCCGACCGCCACATCCACTTACGCGTACGACGCGCTCAACCGGATGACCGAAGCGACGTTCGCGGAGGGCGCGGCCGCGCTGGCCTACGACCTCGCGGGCGGCATCGTCCGGCGTACGCTGCCGGACGGGACCGTGGCCGAGTACACGCGCGACGCGCGGGAACGCGCAATCGCGCTCGCCTACCGCCACGGCGCCTCGACCATCGCATCGTTCGCCACCGACTACTCGGCCGCAGGCTTGCGCACCCGCATCGTCGAGCAGGACGGGTCCAGCACGCATTTCGACTATGACGCCCAAGGCCGCCTCGTCGGCGAGGTGCGCACGGGGGCGCTGCCGCGCACGGCAGCGTACGCATACGACGCCGTCGGCAACCGCATATCGGCCACCGTCGACGGCGTGGCCACCGCGTTCACCTACGACGACGACGACCGGATGCTTACCGCAGGCGGCGCGTCTTACAGCTACGACGGCAGCGGGCGCATGATCGCGCGGACGGGAGCGACACCGGCCAGCTATGGCTACGACGGTGGCGGCCGCCTTGCCACCGTGACGACCGGAGGGGCCACTTCCCAGTATGCCTACGACGTCGATGGCCAACGAGTTGCGATCAGCCGCGAAGACGCCTCGACGCAGCTGATCGTGGACCCTGCCAGCACCACCGGATTGTCCCAGGTACTCGAGGCTACGCGCGGGGCGCTGACGACGCGCTATGACTTCGCGGATCGAATCGTCGCGCGCCACGACGCAGCAGGTTCCAGCAGCTTCCTGCACGACGGGCGTGGCGACGTGCGCGCGTTGCTGAAGACGGGCGTCGCGATCGACTCGTATCGCTACGACGCCTGGGGCAATACGCTGGACGAGTCCGGCAGCACGGACAATCCCCACCGTTATCGCGGCGAATGGCAGGACGCCGACAGCGGCCTCTACGCGCTGCGTGCACGTCACTACGATCCCGCCACCGCGCGCTTCCTCTCCCGTGATCCAGCTTCCGGGCGGGCGGAGATGCCCATCTCCCGCCACCGCTATCTGTACGCCAACGACGACCCCGTCAACCTTTCCGACCCCACGGGGCGCGAGACAGTGGCGGAACTGTCCGTCGTGCAGGCGATACAGAACATGATCGATTTCGAGAGCTTCTCGAAATATGTGAAGGCCGCCTGCGGTGCGGAGGCGGCAGCCGAGCAAGTCGACTCTGCGATCAACCTGTCGCAGGTTCTGCTCGTCATGGGCATGATGTCGTCGGCCGCGATCGGTGCGCTCAACCAGTTCGACGACGGCTCGGTGAATTTCGGTTACGTGACGGACGAAGTTCCCGGCAGCGGCATCAAGCAGGCCGCCGTGTCGATCAAGGGCGACAACGGCCAGCTTGGACTCGGTGTCGCGTTCACGCTCGACAACAACACCACGCTTGAAGGCGGCGTCATGCTCTATCCGCCGCCATTCAAGCCGACGGGCCAGTTCTCCGGCAACGCGTGGAGCAAGACGATCAAGCAGTTCGACGCGTGCGGCGTACCGTTGGGCAAGATCGACCTGGCCTTTGCGCTGTCCGCCGGCGGTACGTGGATACCGGGCGACAACGACGGATTCTCGCAGTTCGGGGCGGCCCTGAACCTGGATGCGTCGCTCTTCCGCAACACGATGAAGATATCCTGGCCGCTGTTCAAGGCCACGGAATGGGGCCTTACGACCAAAGTCACGCTGTTCGGGCTCTGGGACGTCGTCAACTACACGCCGAATTACCTCGACACGAAGCCGCGCTGAGCGGCGCGGCAACCGCACCGCGCCGCGCCCGGTTCGCCGCGTCAGGCCTTGGGCAACGTGACGCCCGTCTGCCCCTGGTACTTGCCGCCGCGGTCCTTGTACGACGTCTCACACACTTCGTCCGACTCGAAGAACAGCACCTGCGCGACGCCTTCGTTCGCGTAGATCTTGGCGGGCAGCGGCGTCGTGTTCGAGAACTCGAGCGTGACGAAGCCTTCCCATTCGGGTTCGAAGGGCGTTACGTTCACTATTATTCCGCAGCGCGCATACGTCGAATTGTGCACGTGCATGTCGTTGGCGACGAAGTTCTCGATGCCGGGCACCGAGATGTCGTAGACGTCTTCCTCGCCACACGGCTCGACGGATTCGACGACGTCCCACACGGGACCCTCGACCAATGCCTCGAGGGATGACGAATGTGTGGAAACCGCGACTCGGCGGGCAACATCGCGATTGACCGACTGCCGCGGGTTGGTCGCCACGTCGATCCTACGGAACGACGTGCCAACCTGCGCGACCGCGAGCGCCAGCATCGTCCAGCATTCCTGGGGCAACGTGTCGAAATTGGACCGCGTGGACGGTTTGGAGGCTTCGATCGCGGGCACCACGTCGCCCAGGAGCCGCTCCGACTTGATCGAGCCGGGACAGAATCCGATGTCGCGGGCGAAGCGACGTATCTGCTCGCGATCGGTGATCTGGATTTTCCAGGCCGGCGTCCCGATGGCCGTCGTCTTGCCGCGCACGAGCGAGAAGATGCCAAAGCGCAACAGCAGATGGCGCACGTCTTCGACGAGGCGCTTTGATTTCGAGTAGTACTCGAGAAAGTATCCGTTGTCGGAACGGTAGACACCGCCGTCGCCCGAGAACAACGCTTGCAGGAACAGGCGCACGGCGGGTCGCGGGGCCGTGAACACGGCTTGCGGGACGAACTTGCCCTCCGCCGTTACATCGAGTCCGTACGCAGACAACCACCGGTTTGCGCGATTCGGCTCCGGGATGCCGCCCCGCCCCGCATGATTGACCAGTCGAAAGCCGTGCTGCCCCTTGCCGGTCACGCAGCCCAGCGCACCCGCGGCGACACTGCGTTCGAGCAGCGCCACGAGCACTGGGTCTTCGCTGGTGAACGTCGGGCTGTGACCGGGCGTCCGGCACTGCCCTTCGGAAATCATCAAGCCCAGCAGCGATGCTTCCCAATCCGGCAACGGCGTGGAGCCGAACACCGGGATCTCACGCGCGACGGCGATCCGGTCTCCCACCCGCAGGTCTTCGAGCGCGGTCCATTGATGCACCTCGCGGAATGGATGGTTGGCCGTGGCCTTGATGCTGAGGCCCGCGCGCGTACGCAATTCGAAGACGGGCTTGCGTCCCTGCGGAATGAAGTGGGACACGCCCGCCGCCACCGGCTTCCAGCCGTCCAGGCCAATCGTCCTGCCGCCGGCGCGCATCTGCGCGATCGGGACCAGCGCGCCAGTCTGCGCGTCGACGACTCGCGTGTCACCGGTGACGCACTTCCCCAGGCAAACGGTAAGCACGTTGCGCGGAATCCGGAAATACTCGACTGTCCGTGCCAGCGCAAACGAATTCGGCGGGATGATGCATACGTCGCCGGTGAAATCGACGAACGATTTCTCGTCGAAGTTCTTGGGATCGACGATCGTCGAATTGATGTTCGTGAAGATCTTGAATTCGCTGGAGCAGCGGATGTCGTAGCCGTAGCTGGATGTGCCGTAGGAAACGATCTTGTGGCCGTTCGCCACCCGCACCTGCCCTGGCTCGAACGGTTCGATCATCCCGTGCTCGGCCGCCATGCGGCGTATCCACTTGTCGGACTTGATGGACATCAGTTTCCCCGTTTTACGATGGGCACTGCAATCATCCGTTCGGTGGATGCAAGGGCGTCCTGCCGCGCATGCGGCGAGCTCACGTGTTCTGCACCTTGATCGTCGGGAAGCGTCCCGAGAAATCGGCCGCCTTCTGCGCGACGAAGATCGCGGTGCGCCGCGCGATCGCGCGGTAGATCTCCGCGACC
>JAFEDG010000038.1 GCA_018241745.1 Pseudomonadota bacterium | reverse complement strand
CCGGTGTTCCACGGCGGCGAGCTGCAGGCGCAGAAGCGCGCGAGCGAAGCCGCGTTCGACGCGGCGCGCGCGGCGTATCGCGAGACGACGGTGCGTGCGATCGTCGACGTCGCCAACGCGCTGGTGGCACTCGACGCGGACGCGGCGGCGCTGGCGGCACGCGACGCCGAGCTCGCCGCCGCGCAGCGGGTCGTCGCGATCACGCGGCAGCGTTACGACCTCGGAGGCGTGAGCCAACTGGCGCTGCTCGACGCGGAGCGGCAATGGCGCTCCGCCGCGCTGGACCACGACGTGGCCACGGGCCAGCGCTACAGCGACACCGCGGCGCTGCTGGCCGCGCTCGGCGGGACCTGGACCGCGCCCTAGTACTTGACCGAGCAGCCGTAAGGCGCGGTGCTGGCCGTCGTGACCGGCTTGCCGGCCATCGCTTCGGTGAGCGCGACCTGCACGTAGCTGTCGCCAGCCTTGTGCGCGGACGCGCTGGCAGTGCGATGCGCATCCGCAGCGCCGTCGTAGATCACCTTGCCGGCCGGGTCGACGACGAACATCTGCGGCGTGGTCTTGGCCGCGTACGCGCGGCCCGTGGCGCTGGTGCCGTCGATCAGCACGTGGCTCTGCGCCGCGCCCTGCGACTTCTCCCACGCCGTCATCTGCGCCGCCGTCTTGTACTCGGGGTGATCCTGGTTCGTCGAGTTGATCGTGAGCCAGACCACATCCTTCGCACCCCACGCCTTCTGCAGCTGCTGCATCGACTTCGCGTTGTAGTGCGACTGCACGAACGGGCAATCGGGGTTGGTCCACTCGAGCACGACGTACTTGCCCTTGAAGTCGGCGAGGCTCACGGACTTGCCCGCAGTGTCGGTGAGCGTGAACGCCGGCGCGACGCTGCCGGCCTGCTGCGCCAGCGCGAGCGGCGACGCGACAGCGGCGGCGACGGCGCATGCAGCGATGCTGAGCGCGCGGCGGGACGGCACGTAAGCGGGACGGGGCATGGTCGGCTCCTCGAAGGCGGTCAGCGGGCGGGCAGCGGCGCCAGCGCGTCGAGCACCGCCTGCTGCGTGAGAATCTCCGGCAGCAGCAATGGTTCCGCGCCGGGGCGGTACAGCACGTAGACCGGCACGCCGTTGCGGCCCAGGGCCGCCAGCGCGCGCGTGATCTCGGGATCGCGGCGCGTCCAGTCCGCGCGCATCAGCGCGACGTTGCGCGACGCGAACGCGGCCTGCACGTCGGGCCGGTTGAGCGTCGTGCGCTTGTTCACCTGGCACGTGACGCACCACGCTGCCGTGAAGTCGACGAACACCGGCTGGCCACCGCCGGCGAGCTCCGCCGCGCGCGCGGCGTTGAACGGCGACCATCCGGATTCGGCGACCGCCGGTGCCGCCGCGGGACCGCGCGCATCGACGACCCACAGCGGCATCACGATCCACAGCGCCGCCGCGGCACCGAGCACCGCCAGCACGCCGAACGTGCGCCCGCGCGTCATCCGCGCGGCCTGCAGTGCCCACAGCGCGAACGCGGTGCACAGCAGCACGGCCAGCAGGCGCAATACCGCGTCGTTGTCGATCTGCGCGCCGAGCACCCAGGCGAGCCACGCGACCGTCGCGAACATCGGGAACGCGAGCAGCTGCTTGAAGCGCGCCATCCACGCACCGGGGCGTGGCAGCGCGCGCCGCCACGCCGGGAACAGCGCGAGCAGCGTGTAAGGCAGCGCCATGCCGATGCCCAGTGCCGCGAAGATCGCAAGCGTGAGCGCGGCCGGCTCCGTCAGCGCGAAGCCGAGCGCCGCGCCCATGAACGGCGCCGTGCACGGCGACGCGACGACGACCGCGAGCACGCCGGAGCCAAACGCGTCGAGCGTGCGGTTGCTGCTGCGCCAGTCGCGCACGCGCGACGGCGCGAACTGGCCGAACTCGAACACGCCGGCGAGGTTAAGGCCCAGCGCGAAGAACAGCAGCGCGAGCGCCGTGACGACCAGTGGCGATTGCAGCTGGAAGCCCCAGCCGAGCTCGGCGCCCGCGGCGCGCAGCGCAAGCAGCAGGCCCGCGAGCGCCAGGAACGACAGCACGGCGCCGGCCGCGAACGCGGCGGCCTCGCGGCGCAGCGTCGCACGATTGTCGTGGTGCTCGGCAAAGCCCAGCACCTTGAGCGTCAGCACCGGGAACACGCAGGGCATCAGGTTGAGCAGGATGCCGCCGCAGAACGCGAACGCGAGCGCGAGCCCGAACGTCATGGCCGTGCCGTTCGGGGTACCACCGGCAACGGCGGGAGCGCTCGAGGCAGCCGGCGACGCGACGGTCACGCCCGCCGCCGCAGCGCCCGCCGGCGCTAGGTTGAGCGCCACCGGCGCATCAAGCGGCTTGGGACCGGCGACGATCGTGCCCGTCAGCGGGACGTCGATCGTCGCCGCACGCGCGCCGCCGATGCCGTCGGATGCGGTGACCAGGCCGGCGAGGCGCTGCACGTTGGGCGCCAGCGAGTACGCGACGGGCAACGTCACCACGTAGCCGTCGCGCGCCTGCGCCTGGACCTGCTTGCCGGACGGCTCGATGCGCCCGTCGTCGTCGGGGAAGAAGCGCAGGTCGCCCACGGCGTCGGGGCCGGGACTCGCGGCCGTCCGCGTGAGCACCAGCCGGATCGCCTGGCCCTCGCCTTCGGCACGCGCGGTCCAGCCCGACAGCGGCTTGGGCACGGCGGCCAGCGCGGCCGCGATCGGCGCGCCCCACTTGGGATCGTCGGTCGCGCTCGGGGCGACCGGCAGCGTCAGCGTGAGGTCGGCACCTTCCGGGATGCACGTGTCCCGGCACACCAGCCAGTCGGCGCGCGCCTTGAGCGTGACGTCGGACCCGGGCACCGCACTGGCCGGAACCGTGACGTGCACCGGATGCAGCACCACGCCTTCGTAGCCGTAGTTGACCAGCGGGCCCGTGGGCAGCACCCGGGGCGGGAGCCACTGGATGGGACCCGCTGCGTACCCCGCGGGCAGCGTCCAGTCCAGCGTCGTCGGCAGGCCCGAGTCGCCGGCATTGCGCCAGTACGTGTGCCAGCCATCGGCGATGGCGAGGCGCAACGCGACGACGGCGTCCGTGCCGGGTACGAGCGCCGTGCGCTGGGCGACGAGCTCGGCCTCGACGTGCGGCGTCCGCACGGGCTCTCCGCGTGCCGGGGCGGCGCCCAGGACGGCCACCGCCAGCCCGGCCAGCCCGGCAACGCCCGCGCGTCGCAACCTGTTGAATATGGGAGTCATCGGATCGTGAACAGTCGATTGTGCCATTTCATCCCGCGCGCGCCATCTTGGCCGCCGCGGAGGCACCAACGCGTTCGACGCGCCGATGTACGGTTGGTTCGCAACGCCGTCCCGGGCCGGCAAGACACCCCGCGTGCAACACGGTTCGGGCGCCGGTTTCGATGGCCGGACAGCTATTCGGCGCGCACTCCCTGCGCCTGGATCACGCGACGGTAACGGGCGACCTCCTCGTCGAGCCGCGCCGCCAGCTCCGCCGGCGCGAGCAGCGCGGGATCGGCCCCCATCTTTCCGAACGCATCCATGATGGCCGGCTTCCGGACGACGTCGGCGACCGCGCGTGCAAGCTCGTCGACGCGCGCCGCCGGCGTGGCACGTGAAGCAAACAGGGCATACCACGTCGACCCTTCCACGCCGCGGATGCCTGTTTCGGCGAGCGTAGGCACGTCGGGCAGCAGCGCGGAGCGCTGGTCGCTCGCCACCGCCAGGCTGCGCAACTGGCCGCTGCGGATCTGCGGCAGCGCCCCGGACAGCGAGACGAACGCGAAATCCACCTGTCCGCCGATCACCGCGGCCACGGCAGGCGTCAGGCCGATGAACGGGATCTGCACGAAACGCGCCCCGGTCGCGACGCTCAGCAACTCAGTGACGAGATGCATCGACGACTTGATCCCGGGGGTTGCGTAATTGAGCGCGCCCGGCCGTCGGCGTGCGTCGGCGATGAGCGCGTCGACGCTCGTCCACGGCGCGTCCGCGCGCACGACCAGTACCAGCGGCGACTGGGCGACGCGCGCGATCGGGACGAAGTCCGCGAGGAGATTCGGCTTGGCATCGGCATCGAACGCGAGGTCGATCAGCGACTCCGCCGTGGCGAACAGCACCGTGCCGCCGTCCGGCGCGGCGCGCACGACCACGTCCGCGGCGATGCGCCCGGCGGCGCCCGGCCGATCGTCGACGATGACCGGGCGGCCGAGACGCTGCGCGAGGTCGTCGGCCATGACGCGGGCGGTGCGATCGACACCCGCGCCCGGCGTGGCGCCGACGACGAGCGTGAGGTTGCGCGGCGCGGCCTGCGCCAGCGCCAGGGGCGACGCTATCCCGAGCACGGCCAGGCCGGCGATCGCGAGCGCGGCGCGCCACGCACAGCAAGCGCGTTTTTCATGCATGGTAAGCATCATGAAGCCACCTTGTGGACCGCATCGCCGGCCGCGCCCCTCACCGTGGCGGCGGACTGGATCAGCTCGAGGCAACGCTTGAGCGTGCCGGCAAACACGGGGTTGCGCGGATCGAGCGCATCGCCGTGCATCTCACCCACTTCGTAGCGCTTCAGCCGGCCCGTGAAGAAACGGCGCAACTCGCCCGGATCGCCATCGTGCGTCCGTTGCCGGCTGGCCAGCACGTAGACCGGCCCGTCGTAGGGCGGCGGGTCGTAGCGCGCGATGGCTTCGTCGAAGGCGGCCGCCGTGGCGAGCGCGTGCGCGAGCTGGGCGTCGTCCTCCACCGGGACCGCGATCCGGCCTTCGGCACGCCGCTGGCGAAGCTTCTGCCGCATGCGGTCCGGGTCGCCCGACGCCGCGCGGCGCACACGGAACCGGTTGGGGGGATCCAGCAGCAACAGCGGAAGCACCTCCTCGCCGGCGGCGCGCAGCTGCCGCGCCATCGCCCCGGCCACGTAGCAGCCGATGCACAACCCGCCGAGCAGGTAGGGCCCCCGCGGACGCACGTCGCGCACCGCGGCGACGTAATCGTCGACGAGCGCATCGATCGTCGGATGCGGCGGCGAGACGCCATCCAGTCCGCGCGCCTGGAACGCCCATACCGGCTGCCGGTTGCCGAGGAGCTGCATGAAGCGCGGGCTGACGAACGCCTGCCCCTGGCGCCCGTGGACCATGAACAGTGGCACCGCGTCCCCGTCGCGCCACAGCGGCAGCAGGATCGGCATCGCGGCCGACCCGCTCGCCTTGCGTGCGCGATGCGCGTCCACGGCGGCGGCGATGCCGGCCACCGTCGCGTCCTCGTGGAAGCCGGTCACGCGCACGCCAAACGCCCGCTGGAGGCGCGTTTGCAACTCGGCGGCGAGCAGCGAGTCGCCGCCGGCCAGGAAGAAATCGTCGTCGCGTCCCACCGCGTCGCCACGCAGCAGCTCCGCGAACAGCGTCGCCACGACGGCTTCGGTCGCGCTCGCAGGCGCATCCACGACCGCTTCTTCCGCCGGCAGCGCCGGCGCGTCCGGCAACGCCGCGCGATCCACCTTGCCGTTGGCCGTGCCCGGAAGCGCGGCGACGAAGCGGACCTCCGCCGGCAGCATGTGGCGCGGCAACCGCTCGGCAAGGAAGCGCATCAGCGCCCGCCGGCTGCGTGCGCGACCGGCGCGTGCCTCGACGCAGGCGACGAGCTGCGGCTCGCCGGCGGCCGTCGGCTGGGCGAACGCCGCGGCGCGCGCCGCGTCGGGCCACGCGACGAGCGCCGCCTCGAGTTCCGCGAGGTCCACCGTGTAACCGCGGATCTTGAGCCGCGTGCCCTTGCGCCCGACATAGTGCACCCGGCCTTCGGCATCGAGGCGACCGAGGTCACCGGTCCGGAAGCCGCGGCTTGCCGCATCGCACGGGTCGGCCACGAACGCGTCCCGGTCGAGCGCGGGTTGCCGCCAGTAGCCGGGGCTCACGAAGCGGTTGAACACGACGATCTCGCCGGGCTCGTCGACATCGGCGCACGTGTCGTCCTCGCGGCGGATCTCGACGCGCACGCCCGGAAAAGGCTTGCCCACGGTCACCGTGCCCCCCGGCGCGAGCGGTGCGTCGTGCCCGAACAGGTGCGCCGTGACGATGTTCGCCTCCGTCGACGCGAGCTGGTGCAGGAAGCGGCAATGGGCGAGCGTGTGGGCGCGTATCGCGGCGAAGTCGTCGGCGAACGTCGCATCACCGCCGAGCTGGACGGCGCGCAGGTGCGGCCACACGCGGGACGGCGCGAGGCCTGCCACGAGCTCGCGCGCGACCGAGACTGCCAGGTTGGCAACGGTGATGCGCTCGCGGTCGAGCCACTCGCGCATCCCGGCCACGCCGTCGCGCCGGACGTCGTACAGGCACAGCGGCAGCCCGGGCGCAAGCGCGCGTCCCACGGTCGCAATGCCCGCACCGAACGCGGGCGAATGCAGCATCGCCATGCGGTCGTCGTCCCGGAGGTCGAGCATCTGCGCATAGCCGTCGGCGAACGCGACGAGACCCGCGTTCGTCAGCATGATGCCCTTCGGCCGGCCGGTCGAGCCGGACGAATAGACGATGTAGCCCGCATCGATGCCCGCATCCGGAGACGGCGGCAAGGTGCCGGCGACAGGCGTGAACGATGCCTCGTCATCCCACACGATGCAGTCCGTGGGTACGAGGCGGCGTACGCGCTCGCCAAGCTCAGGCTCGGTAATGACGAGCCACGGATCGGCATCGGCGGCGACGAAGCGGAACCGCTCGTCGGGATCGGCTGCGTCCAGCAGCACGAGGGTCTGGCCGCTGCGCATCACGCCGAGCGCGAGCTCGATCATGCGGGCGCGGCGGTGCGTCACGACGGCGACGCGGCCAGGCGAAGCGGGCGCCTTCGCGCCGATGCGCGCCGCGGTCGCACCGACGCTTGCCGCGAACTCCGCATACGTGAGGCGCAGCGGACCGTCGCAGAGTGCGAGGCTCGCGGGCCTGACGCGCGCCCAGTGCTGGACGCGAGACGCGAGATTGTCGCCGGGCAACGCGACCGATGGCCCGACGTGAGACTCGTTGCGCGTTCCCGCTTGCCAATCCACCGCATTCTCCCCGAAATGTGCCGCTGACCCACTCGCGGTGACCCGCATGGCGCCCCGGCATGTTAGCAGGGTGGCACCGTTATAATCGCATCCGTTCCCGAGGGCAGCAGGCGAAACGCCGTACGGACATCGACGCACTCACCATGAAGCCCTTCTCTCCCCGCGACATCGAAGCATCGGCCCGTCAGGTCTGGCAGGCCGCAGACGCGTATCGAGCCGTCGAGCGCCCCGACCGCCCCAAGTACTACTGCGTGTCGATGCTCCCCTACCCGTCGGGCAAGCTGCACATGGGGCACGTGCGCAACTACACGATCAACGACGTGATGTACCGCCACCTGCGGATGCGCGGCTACAACGTGCTGATGCCGATGGGCTGGGACGCGTTCGGCCTGCCTGCCGAGAATGCCGCGATGAAGAGCGGCCAGGCGCCGGCGCGCTGGACGTACGACAACATCGCGTACATGAAGATGCAGTTGCAGGCGATGGGCTTCGCGATCGACTGGTCGCGCGAGTTCGCCACCTGCGACCCGGCGTACTACCGCTGGAACCAGTGGATGTTCCTGCGCATGTACGAGAAGGGCATCGCGTACAAGAAGACAGGCGTCGTCAACTGGGACCCGGTCGACCAGACGGTGCTCGCCAACGAGCAGGTCATCGACGGCCGCGGCTGGCGCTCCGGCGCGCCGGTGGAAAAGCGCGAGATCCCGATGTACTACCTGCGGATCACGCAATACGCCGACGAGCTGCTCGCATGGCTCGAGAAGATGCCGGGCTGGCCCGAGCGCGTGAAGCTGATGCAGCAGAACTGGATCGGCCGCAGCGAAGGCGTGCGCTTCGCGTTCGGGCACGACATCCGCGACGCCGACGGCAAGCTGGTCGACGACGGCAAGCTGTGGGTGTTCACGACGCGCGCCGACACGATCATGGGTGTCACGTTCTGCGCAGTCGCGCCCGAGCATCCGCTCGCCGCCGTCGCCGCCTGGCGCAGCCCGCACGTGCGCGAGTTCGTCGAGGAAGCGAAGCAGGGCAGCGTGATCGAGGCCGACCTCGCGACGATGGAGAAGAAGGGCGTGCCCACCGGCCTCTACGTCGTGCATCCGCTCACCGGCGCCGACGTCGAGGTGTGGATCGGCAACTACGTGCTGATGAGCTACGGCGACGGCGCGGTGATGGGCGTGCCGGCGCACGACGAGCGCGACTTCGCGTTCGCGAAGAAGTACGGTCTGCGCATCCTGCCGGTCGTCGACGTGGCGGGCCAACCGTACGACTACGACCATTGGCACGCGTGGTACGACGACAAGGCGAACGGCGTCCTCGTCAACTCCGGCAAGTACGACGGCCTCGCGTACCAGCCGGCGGTCGACGCGATCGCCGCGGACCTCGAGGCCGCGGGCGCCGGGGCGAAGCGCACGACCTACCGGCTGCGCGACTGGGGCATCTCGCGCCAGCGCTACTGGGGCACGCCGATCCCGATCGTCCACTGCCCCGCGTGCGGCGACGTGCCGGTGCCGGACGACCAGTTGCCGGTCGTGTTGCCGGAGGACTGCATCCCCGACGGCACCGGCAACCCGCTCGCGAAGCGTGCCGATTTCGTCGACACGACGTGCCCGCGCTGCGGCGCGGCGGCCAGGCGCGAGACGGACACGATGGACACGTTCGTCGACTCGTCGTGGTACTTCATGCGCTACACGTGCCCGGACGCGCCGACGATGATCGACCGCCGCGACGCGTACTGGATGCCGATGGACCAGTACATCGGCGGCATCACGCACGCGATCCTGCACCTCTTGTACGCGCGGTTCTGGACCAAGGTGATGCGCGACATGGGGATGGTCGGCTACGACGAACCGTTCACGCGCCTGTTGACGCAGGGCATGGTGCTGGACCACGCCTTCTTCACGCGCAACGAGAAGGGCGGCATCGACTACATCTCGCCGCGCGACGTCGACGTCGTGCGCAACGAGAACGGCCACATCACCGGCGGCACGTCGAAGCTCGACGGCACGCCCGTGGAATACGACGGCCTGGGCACGATGTCGAAGTCCAAGCTCAACGGTGTCGACCCCCAGGAGATGATCGAGCTGTACGGCGCGGACGCGGCGCGCATCTTCGTGATGTTCGCGTCGCCGCCCGAGCAGACGATCGAGTGGTCGGCCAACGGCGTCGAAGGCTCGCATCGCTTCCTGCGCCGCGTGTGGAATTTCGCGCAGGCCAACGCCGGTGCGGCGCTCGCGACGCCGGCGACGGCAGGCGCCCCGGGCAAGGCTGCCGCCGCGGTGCGCCGCGAGCTCCACGCCGCGCTGAAGCAGGCCAACTACGACTACGCGCGGATCCAGTACAACACCGTCGTCTCGGCGACGATGAAGATGCTGAACGCGCTCGAAGGGCTCGCCGCGGATGCGCCGGGACGTGACGGCGTCGTCGGCGAAGGCCTGTCGATCCTGCTGCGCACGCTGTACCCGGTGGCACCGCACTCGATGTGGACGCTGTGGCACGAGCTGGGCTATGCCGCCCGGGACGGCGACCTGGTGGACGCCGCTTGGCCGGAACCCGACGACGCGGCGCTCGCGCAGGACGAGCTCGAGCTCGTGCTGCAGATCAACGGCAAGGTCCGCGGCAAGCTCCTCGTGCCGAGCAGCGCGGACAAGGTGGCGATCGAGGGGATCGCGCGTGCGAGCGCGGATGTCGCGCGCCACGCGGCCGGCGCGCCGATCAAGCGCGTGATCGTCATCGAAGGCAGGCTCGTCAATGTCGTCGTCTAGCGTGCCGGCGCGCCGCCACGCGGTGCGCGCGCTCGCGATGGCCGGGCTGCTGGCAGCCGCCACGCTGGCCGGCTGCGGGTTCCACCTGCGCGGCCAGGCGACCTACCAGTTCACGTCGATCTACGTGAACGCGCCGGGATCGCCGGGCTTCGCGACCGAGCTCAAGCGCGCGCTGGCGGCGGCGGGCACCGCGACGCTCGTCGAAGACCCGACGAAGGCCCAGGTGATCCTCGACATCCCGCTGATCGTCGACAACAAGGATGTGCTGTCGCTGTCCAGCAGCGGCCGCGTCCGCGAGTTCGCGCTCGAGAAGCGCGTGCAGTTGAGCCTGCACACGCCCGGCGGCGTGCAGTGGCTCAAGCCCGACGAGATCACGATCCGGCGCACGTACACGTACGACGACAGCGAGCGCCTCGCGCGCAACATCGAGGAAAACCGGCTGCTGCGCGAAATGCAGACCGACGCGGTCCAGCAGATCGTCCGCCGGCTGCAGGCCGCGCGCAATCCCGCCTGACGGGCGCCTGCCCGCGACGATGAGCGAGATCCGCGCCGACGACCTCGCCCGGGCGCTCGCGCGCGGCGTCGCCCCGCTGTACGTGGTCCACGGTGACGAGCCGCTGTTCGTCATCGAGGCCGCCGACCAGGTGCGCATTGCCGCACGCGCGGCGGGCTGCAGCGAGCGCGAGACGCTCGTCGTCGAGCCCGGCTTCAAGTGGGACGCATTCCTCGCGTCCCAGAACAACCTGGGCCTCTTTGGCGGGCGCACGCTCGTCGACCTGCGGATGCCCACCGGCAAGCCCGGCGTCGAAGGCGCGCGCGTGCTGGAAGCGTTCGCGCAACGACTGCCGCCGGACAACGTGACGCTGGTGACGATGCCGCGCGCCGACCGTGCGACGCAAGGCAGCGCGTGGTTCTCTGCGCTGGCCGCCGCCGGCGTCGTCGTGCCCGTCTACCCGCTCGAGCGCGAGGCACTGCCGCGCTGGATCGCGGCGCGCTTCGAGCGCCAGCACCAGCGCGTCGCGCGCGAGACCGCGGAGTGGCTCGCCCAGCTGTTCGAAGGCAACCTGCTCGCCGCGCACCAGGAGATCGAGAAGCTCGCGCTGCTGCTGCCGCACGGGACGCTCGCGCACGACGCCGTCGAGGCCGCCGTGTCCGACGTCGCGCGCTACGACGTGTTCGCGCTGTCCGATGCGTGGCTCGCGGGCGATCCCGCGCGCACGCTGCGCGTGCTGATGCAGTTGCGCGCGGCCGGCGAGCCGCTGACGCTCGCCGTGTGGCAGCTCTCCGAGGACGTGCAGGCGCTGGCCGCGCTGCAGGCCGCGCGCGCCGCCGGCACGCCGGTGGCGAGCGCCGTGCGCGCGGCGCGCATCTGGGGCCGGCGGGCGAGCGCGCTGGAGCGCTCCGTGCCCCGGGTCCCGGCGTCCGACGTCGCGGCCTTGCTGCGCGAGCTTGCGACGCTCGACGGGCTCGCCAAGGGCATCGGCCGCGGCGACGCGTGGACCGCGTTCACCGACGCGGCGCTGCGCCTGGCAGGACGGCCGCGTGCGCGCGGTGCACGCGCTGCCTGATCCTTCGCCGCCGCACGCCCCGCCACCGTCGCGCGCGTGGGTGGTCGCCACGCTGATGCTCGGCACGATGTCGATGCTGCTGTCGTCGACGATCGTCAACGTCGCGTTCCCCGCGATCGTCACCGAGATGCGCATCGGGCAGGCCACCGTGCAGTGGGTGGCCACCGGTTTCCTCGCCGCGACGACCGCCACGATGCTCGGCACGGGCTGGGCGCTCGAGTGCTACGGCGAGCGCCGCACGTTCATGGCGACGCTCGCCGTATTCCTCGCGGGCTCGCTGCTCGGCGCGTTCGCGCCGACGCCCGCGTGGCTGATCGCCGGCCGCGTGCTGCAGGGTGCGGCGGCCGGGATCATGCAGCCGCTCGCCATGGTCGTGCTGTTCCGCGTGTTCCCGGTCGCCGAGCGCGGGCGCGCGATGGGCATCTACGGGTTCGGGATCGTGCTGGCGCCGGCAATCGGCCCGACGCTCGGCGGCATGCTCGTCGTCGCGTTCGGCTGGCGCTGGATCTTCGCGCTGTCGATGCCGTTCTGCGTCGCCGCGTTGGCGCTCGCGCCGCGGATGCTCGAGAACCACGCGGCGCGGCCCGACCGCCGCTTCGATACCGTCGGCTGCGTGCTCCTGATCGGTGCGCTGGTCGCCGCGCTGAACGTGCCGGTGCTCGGGGCGCGCGACGGCTGGACGTCGCCGGGGCTCGCGGGCGTGGCGCTCGCCGCGGCCGGGCTGGCCGTCGCATTCGTCACGTGGGAATTGCATACGCCCGCGCCGATGCTCGCCGTGCGGCTGTTCCGCCATCCGGGCTTCACGGCGGCTTCGCTCGTCGCATTCGCTTATGGTGCCGGCCTGTTCGGCACCACCTACCTGATCCCGGTGTTCGTCGAGGCGGTCGCACGCTACGACGCCGCACGCGCGGGCAACCTGCTGCTGTTGCCGGGTCTCGCGCTCGCGGTCGCCATCGCGATCGGCGGGCGCATGACCGACCGCACCGGGCCTCGACGCATCGTCCTCGCCGGCCTCGCGCTGTTCGCCGCGTCGAGCGCACTGCTGATGACGACCGGCAGCGCAACGTCGTTCTGGACGTTCGCCGCCTGGCTCGTCGTGGGCCGCATCGGGCTCGGGCTCATCATCCCGGCGTTGAACGTCGGTGCCGTGCAATCGCTGACGGGGCCCGAAATCGCGTATGCGTCGTCCGGGGTCAACTTCGTCCGCCAGCTCGGCGGCGCGGCCGGCGTCAACCTGCTGGCCGTCTACCTGGACCGGCGTCTTGCTATCCTTGGGCCCGGCGACGCCGAGCGCGCGTTCCACGAGAGCTTCCTGTGGGTCGCGCTGGCGTTCGCGATCGCGCTCGTCCCGGCGTGGGCGCTGCGCAAGCCGCATACCTGAGCCAAGGAGGGCTTGCCCATGTATCAACGCATCCTCGTCGCCTACGACGGATCCGCCGAAAGCCGGCTCGCCGTCGACGAATGCGCGCACCTGTCGCCGAGCCCCGAGCGCCACGTGCACGTCGTCTGCGTGATCCACGATCCGTCGGCGTTCGTGCTGCCGGGCGAGTTCGTGCCGGAACCGCTGCTCGCCACCGAACGGACCGACCTCAAGGCGGACCTCGACAGCGTCGCCACCACGTTGCGCGCGCGCGGCTTCGCCGTCGAGACCCACCTCGTCGACGGCGAACCGGTCGACGTCCTGGCGCGGCTCGTCGACGAGCTCGGCATCGACCTGCTGGTCGTCGGGCATCGGCGCACGGCGCGGTTCGCCGCGCGCTGGTGGCGCGGCCGCGTCGATGCGCTGCTGATGGATCGCGTCAAGTGCGCGATCCTCGTTGCCGGCAGCTAGGGTCCGACCCTATTTAATGCGGGAAACGTGGGTGGCGACGTGCGCCTGACGGGCCGCATTAAATAGGGTCGGACCCGGACGCCAGGACAGCCAGCGCCGCGATCGCCGCGGTCTCCGCACGCAGGATCGCTGGCCCGAGCGCGACGCGCGCGATGCCGCGCCGCGCGGCCTGCGCGAGTTCGGCGTCGGTCCATCCGCCCTCCGGCCCGACGACCAGCGTGGTCGGCCGTGCATCCAGCGACGCCGCGAGCGACTGCGATGCACCCGGCGCGAGCAGCCGTGCCGTAGGTGGCGCCGTGGACACCCACGCGTCGAACGCGACGATGTCCGCGACTTCCGGGATCCGGTTGCGCCCGCACTGCTCGCACGCGGCAACGACGATCTGCCGCCAGTGCGCGAGGCGCCGCTCCGCCTTTTCGCCGCGCAGCGTGCCCTGCGTGCGCGCAGCGACCAGCGGCACGACGCGCGCGACGCCGAGCTCGACCGCCTTGCGCACGACGAGGTCCATCGGATCAGTCGCGATGATCGCCTGCACGAGCGTGACGTCGACCCCGATCTCGCGCTCGACCGGATCGAAGTGCGCGAGCGTCGCGACGAGCGCGCGACGGTCGGCGGCCGCCACCGTCGCGCGCCACTCGCCGCCGCGGCCGTCGAACAGCGTCAACGGATCGCCGGCGGCCAGCCGCAGCACGCGCAGCGCATGGTGCGACGCCGATTCGGGCAGGGCCACGCTGTGGCCCGCTGCCCACACCGACGCGTCGTCGCGGGGCACGTAAAACCGCGGCGCGCTCATCGAACCAAGCTCCGCGCTGCGCGCTCCGCACCTTCGCGCTTGGGGCGGCCCGGCGCGCTCATCGAACCAAGCTCCGCGCTGCGCGCTCCGCACCTTCGCGCTTGGGGCGGCCCGGCGCGCTCATC
>JAFEDG010000037.1 GCA_018241745.1 Pseudomonadota bacterium | reverse complement strand
TTCGACGAGACGCAGCGGCTGTTCAAGGAGAGCGAGCAGCGCGCCGCCGAACTCGCGATCATCAACAGCGTGCAGGAAGCGCTGGCCGCCGAGCTCAACATGCAGCAGATCTACGACGCGGTCGGCGACAAGATCCGCGAGATCTTCCGCAACAAGGACCTCACGATCCGCATCCACGACCCTGCCACGGACCTGATGACCTATCCGTACACGTACGAGGGCGGGACGCGGATGACCATACCGTCGGAGCCGCTCGGCGCCATGGGATTCGCGGCACATGCGCTGCGGACGCGCGAAACGGTCGTCATCAACGAGAACATGCAGGACGCCGTCGCGCGGTACGGATCGGCTGTCGTCGAGGGCACGGTCGCGGAGCGGTCCTCCGTCTTCGTGCCCCTCGTCGTCGGCGACCAGGCGCGTGGCGTCATCACGCTCTCGGACCTGGACCACGAGCACGCGTTCTCGCCCTCTGACGTGCGCCTGCTGCAGACGCTCGCCAGCAGCATGAGCGTCGCGCTCGAGAACGCACGCCTGTTCGACGAGACGCAGCGCCTGTTCACGCAGAGCGAGCAGCGCGCGGCGGAACTCGCGATCATCAACCAGGTGCAGCAGGGCGTCGCAGCCGAGCTCGACTTCCAGGCGATCATCGACCTGGTCGGCAACAAGATCGCCGAGATCTTCGACATCCAGGACATGTACATCGGGCTCGTGAGCCCCGATCGCGCCAAGATGATCACGCCGTACTACCTCGAGGCCGGCGTGCGCCACGTGGTCGAGGCCGCGCCGCTGACGCGCGGCATGGGCGCCCACGTGATCAGGACCCGCAAGCCGCTCGTCATCGACCGTGATGTGCTCGAGCACTCCCGACAGTACGG
This sequence comes from Pseudomonadota bacterium, assembly GCA_018241745.1. GTDB lineage: Bacteria > Pseudomonadota > Gammaproteobacteria > Burkholderiales > Casimicrobiaceae > VBCG01. The sequence goes on along the minus strand of JAFEDG010000037.1, from coordinate 13,468 downwards.
TTCGCTGCAGGTCGGTAATCCGGATCTCTCGGCTCCGCGCGAGCAGAGCGTTGCCGCGGTGCCAATCATGCGCGGCGACGAGGCGCATGGCGTCGTCGTCCTGTATGGCATGCGCGAAAGCCAGTTCCCGCCCTCCGCCGTCGACCTGCTGACCACGCTGGCCACGACGATGAGCGTCGCGCTCGACAACGCACGGCTGTTCGACGAGACGCAGCGGCTCCTCAAGGAGACCGAACAGCGTGCCGCCGAACTGTCGCTGATCAACAGCATCCAGGAAGGCATGTCGGCGGAGCTCGACTTCCAGGCGATCATCGACCTGGTGGGCGACAAGCTGCGCGCGGTGTTCGACTCCGGCGACATCGGCGTCCGCTGGCTCAACGAGCAGACAGGCCTCCTGCATCACATGTACGAGTACGAGCACGGCGTGCGGCTCGAGCTGCCGCCGTCGTGGGCTGCGGAATACCTGTCGTGGCGCGTGATCGAGAAATCGCGCGCGCCGGTCGTCGTCAACACGCCGGAGGACGCCGCGGCACTGGGGCTGGAAGCGATGCCGGGCACGGATCACTCGCTGTCGATGGTGGCCGTGCCGATCGTCGCTGGCGAGAGGCTGCTGGGCCAGATCATCATGGAGGATCACCGGCGCACGCACGCGTTCACGCCCGCCAACGTGCGGCTCTTGTCCACCGTGGCGTCGAGCATGGGCGTCGCGCTGGAGAACGCACGGCTCTTCGACGAGACGCAGCGGCTGTTCAAGGAGAGCGAGCGGCGCGCCGCGGAACTCGCGATCATCAGCAGCATCCAGACCGGCATCGCGGCGGAGCTCGACGCGCAGGCAATCGTCGACGTCGTCGGCAACAAGGTCGCCGAGATCTTCGGCATCCGCGACCTGTCGATCGCACTGTATGACCGCGCGAACGACGAGCTGTCGATGCCTTATTTCCTCGAGAAGGGCAAGCGCTTCCAGATTCCCACCGGGGCGCTGGCCACCGGACTGACCGCGCACGTGATCCGGACCGGCGAGCCGCTCGCGATCACGGCGGACCTTGCGCAGCGAATGCAGGAGTACGGTTCCGCGCCGATCGGCGACACGGAGCAAGGCACTTTGCCCAAAAGCTACCTGGGCGTGCCGATCGTGCGGATGGACGAGGTGATCGGCGTCGTCGCGCTGTACGGCGACAACGAAAACGCGTTCGGCGACGCGGACGTCAAGCTGCTGACGACGCTGTCGAACACGATGGGCGTCGCGCTGGAGAATGCGCACCTGTTCGCGCAGACCCAGGCGCGGCGGCGCGAGTCCGCGGCGCTCGCCGAAGTCGGCCGCGAGATCTCGGCGACGCTCGACCTGACGCAGGTGCTGGACCGCATCGCCAAGCACGCGATGGAGCTCCTCGGAGCCGACGATTCCGCGATCTTCCTGCCCGACGAAGCGGGCCAGCTGTTCACGGCCATCGCCGCGGTGGGCAACATCGCGGAGCAGTTGAAGAGCACCGTCGTGCAGAAGGGCGTGGGCATCATCGGCAGCGTGGCGGCCTCGGGCACCGCCGAGTTCATCAACGACGTGTACGCCGACCCGCGCGGCATCCAGATCGAGGACACTCCCGATTCGCAGCAGACCGAGCGCCTGATGGTGGCGCCGCTGCTCGCCGGGACGCGCGTACGCGGTGTCATGGCGGTATGGCGCACGGGCGGCAAGCGCTTCGACAGCGCGGAGCGCGACTTCCTCGTCGGCCTTTCGCGCCAGGCGGCCGTGGCGATCGAGAACGCGCGGCTCTTCGCCGAGACGCAGCGCCGCGCCACCGAGCTCGCGACGATCAACAAGGTGTCGGAGCAACTGACCGGCACGATCGACTTCAACGCGCTGCTGTCGTCGGTGGGCGACCAGATCCGCGCGGTGTTCACCGCGGACATCGCCTATGTCGCGCTGCTCGACCGGATGCGCGACGTCATCGAGTTCCCGTACACGTACGGCGAGCCGCAGCAGCCCATTCCCTATGGCGAGGGCCTGACGAGCCGCATCATCCGCACTGGTCGGCCGATCATGATCAACGGCGACATCGACCGCGAGGGCATGGCGCTCGGCGCCGTCAGCGTCGGCGTGCCCGCCCTCTCCTACCTCGGCGTCCCGATCTTTGTCGGTGGGGAGGCACTCGGGGTCATCAGCGTGCAGAGCACGGCGAAAGAAGGCGCCTACACGGACGACGACCAGCGGCTGCTGTCCACGCTCGCGGCGAATGTCGGCGCTGCGCTCCACAACGCGCGCCTGTTCCGCGACGCCCAGGAGGCCCGCGCCGCGGCCGAAGCCGCGAACGAGGCGAAGAGCGCGTTCCTCGCCACGATGAGCCACGAGATCCGGACGCCGATGAACGCCGTCATCGGCATGAGCGGCCTCCTGCTGGACACGAAGCTCGATCCCGAGCAGCACGACTACGTCGCGACGATCCGCGAATCCGGCGACGCGCTGCTGACGATCATCAACGACATCCTCGACTTCTCCAAGATCGAGGCGGGCCGGATGGACATCGAGGCGCATCCGTTCGACGTCCGCGAGTGCGTCGAATCCGCGCTGGACCTCGTGACCGCGCGCGCCGTCGAGAAGAAGCTCGACACCGCCTATGTGTTCGAAGGCGACGTCCCGCCGGGCGTCATGGGCGACGTCACCCGCGTGCGCCAGGTGATCCTCAACCTGCTGTCCAACGCGGTGAAGTTCACACACGAGGGCGAGGTCGTGCTCACCGTCACGTCGCGGCCAACGCCCGGCGGTCGCGTGGAGCTCGCGTTCGCGGTCCGCGATACGGGCATCGGCCTGTCGCACGACGAGATGGGCCGGCTGTTCCAGTCGTTCTCGCAAGCGGACTCGTCGACGGCGCGCAAGTACGGCGGCACGGGCCTCGGGCTCGCGATCAGCCGCCGGCTCGCCGAGCTGATGGGCGGCCGGCTGTGGGTCGAGAGCCTGGGCCGCGGGATGGGATCCACGTTCCATTTCACGATCGACGTCGCCGTCGCGGCGCTGCCGCCGATGCGGTCGCGCGATTTCGTCGGCGAGCAGCCCGAGCTCACCGGCAAGCGGTTGCTGGCCGTCGACGACAACGCGACCAACCGCCGCATCCTGACGCTCCAGTCCGAGAAGTGGGGCATGTCGGCGCGTGCCGCGGCCTCCGCCGACGAGGCGCTGCAGTGGCTCGACGTCGACGAGGTGCCGTTCGACGTGGCCATCCTCGACATGCACATGCCGGGCATGGACGGCGTCGAGCTCGCCAAGCGCATCCGCGCGCGTCATCCGCGGCTGCCGCTCGTGCTGTTCAGCTCGCTGGGCAGGCGCGAAGCGGTCGGCGACGATGGCGCGCTGTTCGACGCATCCCTCGCCAAGCCGATCCACCAGTCACAGCTGTTCGACACGCTCGTCGGCCTGCTGGCCACGGAATCCGTGCGCGAGCCGGCCGCGGCCGCCGTCGCGCGCTCGGGCCTCGATCCCGACATGGCGGCGCGGCATCCGCTGCGCATCCTGCTGGCCGAGGACAACGTGGTGAACCAGAAGCTCGCGCTGCGCCTGCTGCAGCAGATGGGGTATCGCGCGGACCTCGCGTCGAACGGCATCGAAGCCGTCGAGTCAGTGGAGCGGCAACCCTACGACGTCGTGCTGATGGACGTGCAGATGCCGGAGATGGATGGGCTCGAGGCCACGCGGCGCATCGTTGCGCGTACCCAACGTGGTGCACGACCCAGGATCATCGCGATGACGGCCAACGCGATGCAGGGCGACCGCGAGATGTGCATCGAGGCCGGCATGGACGACTACCTGACCAAGCCGATCCGCGTCGAGGCGCTGGTCGAGGCGCTGCGGACGGCCGCAGCGCGGAAGGTGGCCTGACGTGGCGGCCCGTACCGCGGATGTCGCCGCCGCCGTCGCCCACCTGCTGTTCACCGGCCGCGTCGATGCGGCGCTGGAGCGGGCCACCGTTGCGCTCGCCGACGATCGAGCGCCGCTGACCACGCGTGCCGCCTTGCTGGACCTCGCGTGGCAGGCCTATCGGATCAAGGGCGCGCTGGATGGCGTCTATGCGACGGCGGACCGGCTCGATGCGGTGGCTCGACGCACGCGCAACGGCGCGGTCCGCGCCCGTGCGCTCACGCGCCGCGCGGAAGTGCAGTGGTTGCAGAACGACGGCGACGCCGCGCTCGCGACCGTCGCACGCGCGGTCGCCGCTGCACGCAGCGCCGCCGCCGCCGGGTGCCTCGCCGCCGCGCTGACGACGCAGGCGATGCTCGAGGCCCGGCTGCGAATGGACAACCGCGCCGCGCTCGCTACCGGGCGTGCCGCCATTGCCGCGGCGCGTGCGGCCGGCGACGTGCCGCTCGAAGTCCGCGCCCGCATGGCCGAAGCCATGGTGCTGCAGAACGCGGGGCGCGTCGCGCAGCGCGACGCCACGCTGCGCCGTGCCGTCGTGATGGCCCGCCAGCACGGCGACACGGTCGCCTACGGCCAACTCCTCAACCTGCTGACGTTCAACGAAACCGACCAGGCCGTCATTCGCAAGCTGCTGGTCGAGGCCGCCGCCGTCCAGGCCCGCGCGGGCAGCGAACTGGGGCGCGTCGTCGCGGTCAGCAACCTCGCCAACCTGTATTCGCGGACGGGACTGTTCCACCTGGCGCGGCGCCTGCTGCTCGAAACCGAGGCCTTCGACCGGCGCGTCGGCAACGCTCACGACATCGAGCTCGACCTGTGGAACCGCGTCGACGTCGAGTTCTACCTGCGTCACCCCGACTTCCGCGCCACGCTGGCGGAAGCCACTGCGCTGAGCCAGGAGCGCGGCTCGGCCCGCTTCCTGTGGTACGTGGACTTCTGGAACGCGCGCATCGCCGGCGCGGAAGGACGCCACGCCGAAGCCGTCACCGCGTTCACGGAAGTCCTCGCGCACGCGGGACACGCCCACAGCGGCGAACAGATTCTCGCGTTGGCCGCACTCGGCTCGTCGCTGCTCGCCACCGGTGACCACGCCAAAGCGCTGGAGATGACGACGCGGGCGGCGGCACTGCACCGCGATGCCGGTTATTCGGCGCTGGATGCGATGCAGCCACGCGAGCTGTGGTGGGCACACAGCCAGGCGTTGCGGGCGAACGGCCGCGGCGATGATGCCGATGCCGCGCTGGAACGCGCATACGGCTTCGTCGTCGATGGCGTGAAGGGCTTGAGCGACGAAGGCATGCGCCGTAACGCCGTCAACAAGCACGAGGACGTACGCGCGATCGTTCGCGCGTGGATCGCGTACGCGCGGCGCAAGCGCCTGGCGCGTGCGCGGCGCGAGGCGCACATCACGGGCCCCGCCGACCTTCGCGAGCCGTTCGAGCGGCTCGTGGACACGGGCCTGCGCCTGAATGCGCTGCGCGGCGCCGAACGGATCGCCGAGTTCCTCGTCGACGAGGCCACCGAGCTGACCGGCGCGGAACGCGTGCTGCTGATCCAGGATGGCGACGGCACGCGGCGCATCGTCGAAGCACGGATGCCGCACGGCGAGGACGCGGCGGCGCTACTCGCGCCGCTGGACGAACGGCTCGAGGCCAGCCGCGATTCGCGCAACGCCAGCATCGTCCACGCCCCGGATGGCGCGGACCCGCTGGACCAGCGGTCGTCGATCGTCGTGCCGCTGGTCGTCCAGGAGCGGCTGCTGGGCTACCTGTACGCGGACATCGACGGCGCTTTCGGCCGCTTTCACAGCACGGACGCGCAGTTGCTGGGCATGCTGGCCGCCCAGGGCGCGGTGGCGCTCGACAACGCACGCTGGGCGCAGGGCCTCGAGGCCAAGGTCGAGGAACGCACGACGGAACTCGCGGCCGCGAAAACGGAAGCCGAGCGGCGCGCCGCCGAACTGACGATCGTCAACAGTATTCAGCAGGGTATCGCGGGCTCGCTCGACTACCAGCGCATCGTCGATCTCGTCGGCGACAAGCTGCGGGAAGTCATGCGCAGCGACGACGTCAGCATCTCCTGGATGGATTACGAGCGACGCCAGTTCATCCGCCTGTACGTGGTCGAGCACGGAACCCGGCTCTACCTCGACAACGAACCGCCCAAGTCCGAAGAGGTGTGGGCCAAGGCTGTCGCACGCCGCGAGCCGGTGGTGCAGAACTTCAAGGACGCCGACGGGAATCTCGACGTCAGGGACACGCATCCCGGCACGGACCCCTCTTATTGCCAGGTGATGGTGCCGATCGTCGCGTCCGACCGGCGCCTGGGCAGCATCGCCATCGAGAACTTCGAGCGCTTCGACGCATTCACCGATGCCGACGTGCGCCTCCTGCAGACGATCGCGTCGAGCCTGGGCGTCGCGCTGCTGAGCGCGCAAAGCTACGACGCCGAGCGCCAGCGCGTGGCCGAGCTCGCCGTCATCAACAGCATCCAGCGGGGACTGGTCGCGCAGCTCGACATGACCGCGATCGTCAACCTGGTGGGCGACCGCCTGCGCGAGGTGTTCGCCACCGATAGCCTGGCCATCGGCTGGTACGAGGAAGCCACGGAAATGGTCACGCCGGCGTACGTGTACGAGCACGGCCAGCGCATCGATGGCATCACTCCCCACAAGCGTAGCCACACTCCTTCCAACGAGCGCCTGTTCGCAGAGCGCACCGTGGTGGCGGTGAACACGCGAACCGAGATGGTCGGCGGAGCCGTGCCCGGCACCACGTTGCCCTTGTCGTACATGCGCGCCCCTGTGGTCAGCGGCGGCCGGATCATTGCGCTCGTCAACGTCGACAATTTCCAGCGCGAGCACGCGTTTGGGCCGGATGCGCAACGGCTGCTGACGACGGTCTGCTCAGCGATGGGCCTTGCGCTGGAGAACGCGCGGCTCTTCACCGAAACGCAGCGGCTGCTGAAGGAGACCGAGCAGCGCAACGCCGAGCTGGCGGTGATCAACAGCATCCAGCAAGGCATCGCCGGCGCGCTCGATTTCCAGCACATCGTCGACCTCGTGGGCGACAAGCTGCGCGAGGTACTCGGGGTCCAGGACATCTCGATCGGCTGGTACGACGAAGCCACGAACCAGTCGCGCGACCTGTACGCGTACGAGCACGGTGTCGAGCAGCCGTTGAGCGAGCCGCGCGACGTCATGCCCGGACGTCCGTTCCACGCGTTGCTGGCGACGCGCCAGCCGCAGGTGTATGGATCGCAGGACGAGATGCGCGCCGCCGGCATGTACACCTACCCCGGCACGGACTGGGCGCGCTCCGTCGCCTTCGTCCCGATTATCGCCAACGACCGCGTGCTGGGCGTGCTGCAGCTCGAGAATCACGAGCGTGACCACGCTTACGGCGAGGCGGAGCTGCGCGTATTGCAGACCGTGGCCGCGAGCATGGGCGTTGCGCTCGAGAGCGCGCGTCTCTTCGACGAGACGCAGCGCCTGTTGCGCGAAACCGAGCAGCGCAATGGAGAGCTGGCCGTCATCAACGGGGTGCAGATCGGCCTGGTCGACAAGCTGGACGCCGCTGCGATGTACGCGCTGGTGGGCGAGCGCCTGCGCGAGCTGTACGACTCGCAGGCGATCACGATTGTCGGCTTCGACCTCGAGCGCAACATTCGGCGCTACCACTACCTGCTGGAGCGCGGCGAACGGCTGCACGTCGAAGATGGCCCGATCGCGCCACTGGGTCGCTACCTTGCCGAGCATCCGACGCCGTTGCTCATCAATCGTGACGTCGACGCCGAGCTTGCACGAATGGGCATCGTGTCGACCAACATCCCGGGCACCGACGATACGAAGAGCCTGCTGCGCGTGCCGGTGCTGCGGGAAGGCCGGGTCGCAGCGGTCATCGGCCTCGACAACGTGGACCGCGAGAGCGCCTTCGACGAGGCTGACGTCCGCTTCCTGGGCACGCTCGCCAGCAGCCTGGGCGTGGCGCTGCGCACGGCGGAGTTGTACGCCGAGGCGCGCGAAGCCCGCGCCGCCGCGGAAGCGGCCAACGAAGCCAAGAGCGCATTCCTGGCGACGATGAGCCACGAGATCCGCACGCCGATGAACGCCGTCATCGGCATGAGTGGCCTGCTGCTCGACACCAAGCTCGACGCCGAGCAGCACGATTACGCCGCCACCATCCGCGACAGCGGCGACGCGCTGCTCACGATCATCAACGACATCCTCGACTTCTCGAAGATCGAGGCCGGGCGGATGGACATCGAGAGCCAACCGTTCGACCTGCGCGACTGCGTCGAGTCGGCGCTGGACCTCGCCAGCGTGCGCGCGGCCGAGAAGCGTCTCGACATCGCCTACGTGTTCGAAGGCGACGTGCCGCCCGTCATTCGCGGCGACGTGACGCGGTTGCGCCAGATCCTGCTGAACCTGCTGTCCAACGCCGTCAAGTTCACCGAAGCCGGCGAAGTGGTCCTGACGGTGCGCGCGCACGTGCTCGACAACGCTACTTCGGAACTCCACTTCGCCGTCCGCGACACCGGCATCGGCCTCTCGCCGGCCTCGATGTCGCGGCTCTTCCAGAGCTTCAGCCAGGCGGATGCTTCTACGACGCGCAAATACGGCGGCACCGGCCTCGGCCTCGCGATCAGCCGCAAGCTCGCGCAGCTGATGGGCGGCTCGATGACGGCGCGCAGCGACGGCGTCGGCAAGGGCGCGACGTTCGAGTTCACGATCCGCGCGCCGCTCGCCGACATGCCCCCCAGCCAGCGCCGCAGCTTCGCCGGCGAACAGCCGGCGCTGACCGGCAAGCGCGTGCTGATCGTCGACGACAACGCGACCAACCGGCGCATCCTGATGCTGCAGGCCGGCAAATGGGGGATGCGCCCACGCGACGCGGAAACGCCGTTGGAAGCGTTGCGCCTGGTCGCGGACGGCGAGGCGTTCGACGTCGCCATCGTCGACATGCACATGCCGGAGATGGACGGCCTGGAGCTCGCGCGCCGGCTGCGCGCCTCTGTGCCGCGGATGCCGCGCGTGCTGTTCAGCAGCCTCGGCCGGCGCGAGGCCGGCGACACCGAGGGCCTCTTCGACGCCTACCTCGCCAAGCCGCTGCGGCAGAGCCCGCTGTACGACACGCTCGTGACGCTGCTTGCCGTCGACGCCGCCAGCAAGACGGCCCCTGCACCCGTGCGACCGGTACTGGACCCGCAGATGGCCACGCGCCAGCCGCTGCGGATCCTGCTGGCGGAGGACAACGTCGTGAACCAGAAGCTGGCACTGCGCCTGCTGGAGCAGATGGGCTACAGTGCCGATCGTGCGAGCAATGGCCTCGAGGTGCTGTCGAGCCTGGAACGCCAGACGTACGATGTCGTATTGATGGACGTGCAGATGCCCGAGATGGACGGCCTCGAGGCCACGCGGGCGCTCGTCGCGCGGTCCGGCGGCACGCCGCGCCCCTGGATCGTCGCGATGACCGCCAACGCGATGCAGGGCGACCGCGAAGCCTGCCTCGAAGCCGGCATGGACGACTACGTGACCAAACCGATCCGCGTCGAGCGCCTGGTGGAGGCGCTCGCCACCGCTTACGCACAGAAGGAAGGAGCTGACCGATGACCCAACCCGCCGTCGACGAAGCCACGTTCAAGGCGCTGGAGCAGACCACCGGGGCCGAGTTCGTCAAGGAACTCGTCGGCACGTTCCTCGCCGAGGCGCCCGGCATGATCGCGAGCCTGCGCGCGGCGCGGGATGCGCACGACATCGAGCGCTTTCGCCGCACCGCGCATTCGTTGAAGTCGAACGCCAACACGTTCGGCGCGACGTTGCTCGCCGCCAGGGCGCGCGCGCTGGAACTGGGCGCCGCGGATGCGGTCCACGCACCGGACACCCATGCGATCACCGAATTGCAGCACGCGTTCGAGCACGCGGCGGCGCGGCTCACGGAACTGACGAATGCCTGATTCCGCCGCAAGGCCAGCACGCCTGCTGGTCGTCGACGACAACAAGGTCAACCGGCTGCTGCTGACGCGCAGCCTGGACCTGCAAGGCCACAGGGCCGCGGCCGTCGAGAATGGCCGGCTGGCGCTCGAGGCGCTGCGGCGCGAGCGTTATGACCTGCTGCTCCTCGACATCGAGATGCCGGAGATGGACGGCTTCGCCGTGCTGGAGGAGCTCGCTTCCGACCCCGACTTGCGCGACCTCCCGGTCATCGTCACGTCGTCGCTGGAAGGCGTCGAGAACGTCGTCCGCTGCATCGAGCTCGGTGCCGAGGACTATCTGCCCAAGCCCGTCAATCCGGTGCTGTTGAAGGCCCGGCTGACCGCCAGCCTCGAGAAGAAGCGCCTGCGGGACGAACTCAAGGAACTGGTGCGCCGGTTCGCGACGCCGGAAGTGGCCCAGGAGCTGGAAGCCTCCGGATTCTCGCTCGGCGGCAAGCGCGTCGAGGCCACCGTGATGTTCTCCGACATCCGCGGCTTCACGCCGCTGGTCGAGTCGCAGCCGCCGGAGGAGACGATCGACCTCCTCAACTCGTACTACACGCTGATGTTCGACGCGATCACGTCGCACGACGGCATCGTGAACCAGATGATCGGCGACGGACTGATGGCGATCTTCGGCGCGCCGGTCGCGATGGCCGACCATGCCGGTGCCGCCGTGCGCGCGGCGAGGGAGATGATCGAGCTCGTCGAGATGTTCAACGCCGAGCGCGAGGCCGAGGGCAAGCCCACGATCGCCATCGGCATCGGCATCGCGACGGGCGAAGTCGTCGCCGGTTACGCGGGTACCAGCGAGCGTGCGACGTACACGTGCATTGGCGACACGGTGAATCTCGCAGCCCGGCTGGAGGCACACACGAAGGCCGCGCAGCGGTCGATCCTGATGGACGCGGCAACCCGGGCGGAGCTCGATGCCGGCGTCGCCGCCGAGCCGCTTGGGCCCGTGCTGTTCAAGGGGAAGTCGGTGGAAGTCGAGGTTTATGCGGTGAAGTAAGGATTTGACATTGTTTCATTACCCCGGTAATGTGAGGTTATGGCCAACGTATTTTCGAAGATCACCGCGCAAGGGCAGATATCCGTGCCCGCCGAGATCCGCAAGAAGCTCGGCGTCGGGCCGGGCTCGGTCCTGGAATGGGACGAGAAACGCGGCGACGTAGTGGTGCGCAAGGCAGGCCGCTATTCGTCCAGCGAGATCCACCACGCCCTGTTCGGCACGCAGCCACCCGGCCCTCCTCCAGACGTCAAGGAGGCCATCAGGACGCATATGCGCAAGCGCCATGCGCGCGGTTGATACGAACGTACTGGTTCGCCTCCTTGCGCGCGACGACGCGTCGCAGCTGGCAGCAGCCGAAGCGTTCGTGGCGGGCGGTGGCTGGATCTCGCACGTCGTGCTCGTCGAAACCTTGTGGGTGCTCGAATCCGTCTACGAGCGGACAGCGTCACAGATAGCCACAGCGGTGGAAATGATGCTCGCCCACTCGCAGTTCACGCTGCAGGACGCGGACGTCGTCGAGTCGGCGCTTACCCGCTTTCGCCGTCATCCAGCGCTCGGGTATTCGGACTGCATGGTTCTCGAGATCGCCCGCAAGGCGGGACATCTTCCTCTGGGAACGTTCGACCAACGCCTTGCCAGGATCGACGGAGCACATCGGGTGGGATGATTCGCGAGGAATTTGCCAACGTTCATCTACAACAACCCACGCTCCGCGAACGAAATGACTTCCGCGCCCGCCACGACGAAGTGGTCGAGCGTGCGGATGTCGACGAGCGCCAACGCCGCCTTCAGCGATTGGGTCAGCAATTCGTCGGCGCGCGACGGCTCGGCGGCGCCCGACGGATGGTTGTGCGCGAAGATCACCGCCGCCGCGTTGTACGCGAGTGCGGCCTTGACGACCTCGCGCGGATAGACGGACGTCTGCGCGAGCGTGCCCTGGAACAGCTCCTCCGCCGCGACCAGCCGATGCTGGCTGTCGAGGAACAGCCCGACGAACACTTCGACCGGCCGCGCCGCGAGCACATGCCGCAAGTACGCGCGCACCGCCTCCGGTGAGGACAGCGCATCGCCGCGCACCAGCGCTTCGTGCACCGCGCGCCGCGCGATCTCCACGCCTGCGCGTAGCTGCGCCGCCCGCGCCGGGCCCACGCCGTGCACGCGCGCCAGCGCATCCACCGGCGCGTTGACGACGCCCGACAGGCCCGAGAACTCGCTGACCATCGTCTGCGCGATCTCGATCGCGGAGGCGCGGGTCGTTCCGGTGGACAGCCACACGGCGATCAGCTCCGCGTCTGTCAGCGCGGCGGGACCGCGCGCGAGCAGGCGCTCGCGCGGACGTTCGAGGCAGGTGGCGGGCATTGCGCGTCTCGCAAGTCGTGGCAGGAAGCGCATTGAAGCGCCGGCGATGCGTCGCCCACCATCGTCCGGACGGACGAGCGAGGCCAGGTCCCTACAATGGCGCCCATGCCCACCTTGATCGTCGTCTACGCGTCGTCGGTCTACGCGCTGTTCGTGGCCGTATCGCTGTACATGGCCGGCTTCGTCGCGAACGTCGTGCTGCTCCCCAAGACCATCGACAGCGGGACGCCTGGCCTACCCGGGCCCGCTGCGGCCGTCGACCTCGCGCTCGTCGCGCTGTTCGGCGTGCAGCACAGCGTGATGGCGCGCCAGCGTTTCAAGGCCTGGTGGACACGCCTGATTCCACTGCCCGCCGAGCGTTCGACCTACGTGCTCATGTCCACGCTGGCCGTCGTGCTGCTGATGGTCGCGTGGCAGCCACTGCCCGCGTACGTCTGGCACGTGGATTGGCGCCCGGGAGCGACGCTGCTGCGGATGCTGTTCGCGGCGGGCTGGGCCGTCATGCTCGCTGCGACGTTCCTGCTCGATCACCTGGAGCTCTTCGGCCTCAGGCAGGCGTGGGATCACGCCCGCGGCCGCAGTTCCCCGCCGTCCGCGTTCCAGACGCCCGGGTTCTACCGCTGGGTGCGCCACCCGATCTACCTGGGATTCCTGCTCGCGTTCTGGGCGACGCCGACGATGAGCCAGGGACATCTGTTGCTGGCCGTCGCGATGACGGTCTACCTGTTCGTCGGCATCGCATTCGAAGAGCGTGACCTCGTCGCGCGCTTTGGCGACACGTACCGGGCCTACCGGCAGCGCGTGCCGATGGTCGTGCCGTGGCGGCGCCCGTGATCGCGTGCCGTGTGTGGCGTACGTCGGACGCCGGGCGCGGCATGCCGCCGGTGCTAGGACGTCCAGGCGCCGTGCGGTAGCATTTGCGTCCCCGCACCGGCGCCCCGGCCCTCATGGATTCCGTCCCGTCCCCTGCCCGCCTGACCCGCGTCGTGCTCGGCGTCTCCGGCGGCATCGCCGCCTACAAGGCCGCCGAGCTCACACGGCTGCTCGTCAAGGACGGCTGCACGGTCGACGTCGTGATGACGGAAGGCGCCACGCACTTCGTCACGCCGACGACGTTCCAGGCACTGTCCGGCCGCCCGGTGGTCACCGACCTGTGGGCCTCCGGTGCGCAGGACGCGATGGGCCACATCGCGCTGTCGCGCGGCGCCGACGCCATCCTC
>JAFEDG010000036.1 GCA_018241745.1 Pseudomonadota bacterium | reverse complement strand
TTCGTCGCCCCACCCTGCCGGGCGGTTCTCGAAGAGCGAAGACCGCGATTATAGGCGCACTTTCCGATCCCGGTCAACACCCCCCTTCCCGCAAACGTGGGGACCGGCGGCCACGGGGGGCTTGTCCTGCCGTATGGCACACTGACTCGATGCCCGTCCGACACGCATTCCGGTGCGCCCAGCCAAACTTCCTGGAGGCCGATCCGTGACGGCGCGGCGCGCACTCGTCACGGGCGTCACGGGTCAGGATGGGCAACTGCTCGTGCGCCTGTTGCAGGACAAGGGCTATGACGTTGCCGGGTTCGGGCGCGCCGATTCGCTGCGCTATCGGCCCGCGCTGCGCGGCAGCCTGCACGGCGTCCGGCTCTTCCATGGTGACTTGTCGGAGTCGGTTTCGATCGCCGGCGCATTGGAGGAGTTCCGGCCCGACGAGCTGTACAACCTCGCCTCGCAGTCGGTACCCGCGGTCTCCTGGGAACGCGCGGTGGAGACCGGCGAGATCACGGGCCTGGGCGCACAGCGCATCTACGAAGCGGTGCGCCGGATCCACCCGCAATGCCGCATCTACCAGGCGTCCTCGTCGGAGATGTTCGGTGCGGTGGCGGCGAGCCCCCAGGACGAAATGACGCCGTTCCATCCGCTCAATCCATACGCGGTCGCCAAGGTCTACGCGCACCAGATGGCCGCCGTCTATCGCCGCAGCTACGACATGTTCATCGCTTGCGGAATCCTCTTCAACCACGAAAGCCCGTTGCGCGAGATGCGCTTCCTGACGCAGAAGGTCGCTTTGGGCGCGGCGTGCGCCAAGCTTGGCATCCCGGAGTCGCAAGCGCTGAACGAGGAGGGCGAACCACTCGTCCACGGCGGCAAGGTGGCGCTCGGCAACCTCGACGCGGCGCGCGACTGGGGATACGCAGGCGACTACGTGGACGCCATGTGGCGGATGCTGCAGGCGCCGCGCGCCGACGATTACGTCATCGGCACTGGAGAATTGCGCACGGTACGCCAGCTCTGCGAAGCCGCGTATAGCCATGTGGGCCTGGCATGGCAGGATTACATCGTGTCGGACCCGCGCTTCGTTCGCCTTTCCGAGACCGGACCTACGGTGGCAGACGCCACGAAGGCGCGCCGCGAGCTCGGCTGGCATCCGACACGCCCCTTCGCAACCTTCATTGCCGACATGGTGGACCACCACGTGGCACGCCTCACGCAAGCGAACGCACCTCGATGACCTCCAACGCCAACGAACGCAAGACTGCCCTCATCACCGGGATTACGGGACAGGACGGCGCCTATCTCGCGGAATTCCTGATCGGCAAGGGCTATGTGGTCCACGGTATCAAGCGCCGGTCTTCGTCGTTGAACACACAGCGCATCGATCACCTGTATGAAGACCCGCACGTCGAGGACCCCCGGCTGATCCTGCACTACGGCGACCTGACCGACTCCCTTTCGATCCTTCGCGTCATTCAAAAGACCCAGCCTGACGAGATCTACAACCTGGGCGCGCAAAGCCACGTGGCGGTGAGCTTCGAGGAGCCGGAGTTCACGGCAAACTCCGATGCGCTGGGCGCGCTTCGCATCCTCGAAGCCATGCGTGTCCTGGGACTCGAAAGCAGGACTCGCTACTACCAAGCGTCAACGTCGGAACTGTATGGCCTCGTCCAGGAGACGCCGCAGACCGAACGCACACCGTTCCATCCACGCTCGCCGTACGGTGTAGCCAAGCTGTATGCCTACTGGATCACGGTGAACTACCGCGAATCGTATGGCATGTACGCGTGCAACGGCATCCTGTTCAACCACGAGTCTCCGCTGCGGGGCGAGACATTCGTCACGCGCAAGATCACGCGTGCGTTGGCGCGCATCAAGCTCGGCGTGCAGCAGTGCCTGTACCTCGGCAATCTAGAGGCGCGTCGCGACTGGGGGCACGCACGAGACTACGTCGAGATGCAGTGGCTGATGCTGCAGCAGTCTGCGGCGGAGGACTACGTCATCGCGACAGGCGAGCAGCACAGCGTCCGCGAGTTCGTCGACCTTGCCGCGCGCGAACTCGACATGGCGCTGACGTGGAGCGGTACAGGCGCCGAACAGCACGCCGTCGACGCGCAGGGTCGCACCGTCGTCGCTGTCGATCCCCGCTACTTCCGCCCGGCGGAGGTGGAAACCTTACTCGGCGACGCAAGCAAGGCCAAGCGCCAACTGGGATGGTCGCCGCGCACGACGTTTGGTGAACTCGTCGCGGAGATGGTCCAAGCCGACTACCGCGAAGCACATCGCGATGAGCTGGCCCGGGCACACGGTTACGCGGTGCACGCGCCACCAGACTGAATTTTCGCGTGCCCACAGCCGCCAGCAATGCGATCATCTCGCCGCGCGCCAGGCTGTCGGGCCGCGCCATTTCGGGCGTCGCCCTAGCCGTAGCCGCGTTCGCCGCGCTGCAGATCACCTACTCGCTGAGCTATGGCCGCCTGGCCTTCCCGCCGACGTACGACGACGTTTCGTACATTGCCGATGGCCTCGACCTGCTGCGAACCGGATATGGCGGCTCGATAAGGACGTGGTTCACAACCCCGTTCACGAACGTGTGGCATGCGCCCATTGCCGCGCTGCAAGCTTGTCTTGCCTTGGCCGTGTCCGACCGGGCGCTGTGGGCCGTGTATGCGTCCAACGCCCTTTATGCATTCGGCCTCGCCCTGGCAGTTGTAGCCGTGTGCCTGAGCGCCGGGCGCGTCTACACGATCGCGATGATGGCCGCTGTCCTCGCATGGCCGGTCTCTGCGTACCTGATCACCGAGTTCAGGCCCGACATCGTCGCCAACTACCTTCTCGCCGTTGGCGGCTGGCTGATCCTGACAGCACGCGCTGGCGACAGGCGCACTTTCGTCGTTCTCGGCGCCCTGCTGGTAGCCGCGTTGTGGGTTAAGCCCAGCTACTCACCCGTCACGCTTGGCTATTGGGCGGGCGCGATAGCCATCCGAATCGCGTTCAGAACGTCGCTCGACGGCAACGGATCCACGCGGGCGATCGCCCGCGCGCTTGCGGCCGTTACCGGTATCGCACTCGTCGCGTTCCTGCCCTACCTCGTGGTGAGCGGTGGCCACCTGATCGACTACCTGTCGCGGCACGTGGCCGGTCCCGATCGTGCGCTGTGGACCCCATCGATGACGCTCAGCGCGAACCTGCTCTATTACGTAAACGGGGACGGCGCCATCACGCTCGGCGCCTGGCTGTGGATCACTGCTGCCACGGCGGCCTGCGCGGGGTTACTGGCATGGCGGCGCGGCGACGTCGGGGCACTGACGCTCGGGGCGGCGTACGGGCTGCTGGCCGTGCTGTCATGGTTGGGGCTCACGCTGCTCGGCAACAAGTCGGCATGGTTCGGCACACTCTTCACGGCTCACCTCCAACTGCTCTTCGTCGCGACTAGTACATGGATCGCGCGCGCCGTGCGCGGAAAGCCGCCGTATTGGGTGCTCGTCGTGGCACTTGCGGCGAGCGCCGTAGGGTTGCAGCAGTGGCCCGTCGCGGACGGCGCGACGCCGCGGCTCGGCCCGCCGGGCATCGCGCGCGCCAGTGCAGAAGCCCGCCGGCTCTTCGCCGAGGTCTGTCAGGTGCTGCCGGACGACGGGTCGCCATCGAAGGTCGACGCGCTGCTCGTGCCGCTCGTCAGCGCGACCGTCAATCCGGGGACGCTGCGAATGTGCGCCCTTGACGGCAAAGCCCTTCCGCAGATCCCGGCGCTCTACCCGATGCAGGTCGACGCATTGATGACGCAACTCGGTGCCTATGCGGCATTGCCCCACGTGCAGTTGCGAGCGTTCGTGCTGTCCGCAGATTTTCCAGGTGTCGTCCCCAACATGCCCGGCGCTCGCGCTGCAGCCACCATCAACCGGTTCTTCGCTACGAGTCCGGCGTTTGAGTTGAGCGGGGAAATCAGCGGACCGGAACACACGGGCCGGGTACTCGTCTACAAGACACGTGCGACGACGGCCGAGCCCGTCCCGGCGCCGCAGCGAGCCGCGACCGGGTCGCGCCACGCGCCCGACACCCTGCCCAACTTCGACGTCGACCTGGCGGCAGGGTTTGGGCCCCTCGAGGGCCCGTTTCGTGAGCTCGGCCTCGGCGCGGTCACGTGGGGCACCGGAACACAAAGTACGATTGCCGTCGCGCCGTCGGACCGGCCAAGGACGCTCGAGATCGACTGGCGACCGCAGCCCGATGTCGCCGGGCTCGACGTCAAGGCCACCGGCCGCACATTGGGACACTGCCCGCGCGATCAGGCGCCCGGTATATTCTCCACATGCCGATTGCCGCTGCCCGCAGATGCGGGAACCACGATCCACATCGCGTACGTCAGCGCCACGCCCACCGCGCCATCCGCCAACCGCGTCCTGTACCGCGCGTTACGCGCCGTTTCCGGTGACCCGTCCCACGCGCCCGCCCAATGAGTGAGGCGATTTCCGTGGTCGTCCCGGCTTACCGCTCCGCCGCGACGCTCCCGTTGCTCCACGCAAGAATGGCAGCATGGGCCGAACACAGCGGCCAATCTTTCGAGCTCGTCGTGGTCGATGACGCAAGCGACGACGGGACCTGGGCCACCATCGATGCATTGGCCGCGAAAGATCCCCGCGTGCGCGGCATTCGCCTGCGTCGCAACGCGGGCCAGCACAACGCGCTCCTCTGCGGGATCCGGGCCGCCCGCTCGCCCTTGGTTGTCACGCTAGACGACGACCTGCAAAACCCGCCCGAGGAGATTAGCCGCCTGCGCGAGGCGATGAATGACAACCTGGACGTTGTGTACGGTGTGCCCGACCGCGAGCGCCATGGACTTTTGCGCAACCTCGCGTCCCGGATCACCAAGCTCGCGCTCTCCCATGCCATGGGCTCGAAGGTCGCGCGCAACGTCAGCGCGTTCCGCCTGTTCCGTACCGACCTGCGGGACGCGTTCTCTGCGTTCAGCGGGCCTCACGCGAACATCGATGTCCTGCTGACCTGGGGCACCACCCGCTTCGGGTCGGTGGTGGTGCGCCACGACGAGCGCGCCGCTGGGACGTCCGCGTATACGTTCGGCCGGCTCCTGAATCATGCGTTCAACATGATCACGGGATTCTCGGCACTCCCCCTCCAGCTCGCTAGCGTCGCCGGCATCGCCTTCGGCTTGCTGGGATTCGCGATACTCGCCTTCGTCATGGGACGCTATCTCATGTTCGGCAGCTCGGTCCCCGGCTTCACGTTCCTCGCGTCACTGGTGGCTATCCTGTCAGGCGTCCAGCTGCTTGCCATTGGCATATTCGGCGAATACCTCGCTCGAGTGCATTTCAGGAGCATGCAGCGGCCCACCTATTCGGTGTTGGAGCGTACGGCGCATGAATGAGGGTGTGGCAGCCGCGATGCAGCCCTTTCAGCACGCGGGCGAGGACGCTCGCTGGATCGCGGTACAGGATCCCTGGGATACGCGCGCGTTCTCGGTACCGGTCGCCCGTATCGACGAGCTCGACGTCGCCCCTGGCATCGGCGGGAAGGCGCTGGCGCCGCTACTCGAGTGGATGCGTCGCAATCATGTGCGTATGGCGAGCTGCCGGCTGCCCTGCTCCCACCTCGCGGGATCCATGGCTTTGGAAGACGTGGGCTTCCGGTTCGTCGAAGTGATGTTGCATCCAAACCGCGACCTGCTTCCAGCCGAGCCATTGGCTCCCGACCTCGAGATCGGCACCGCAACCGCGGTGGACGTCGATGCGCTCGCCGGAGCTGCACGCGTAGTGTTCGGTGTCGAGCGCTATCACTCCGATCCACGAATCCCATCGGCGCTGGCGGACGCACGCTACGCCCAGTGGGTTCGCTCGGCGCACGCCGACCCGTGCGCGCACGTGAGCGTGGTGCGCGAGAACGGCGAAATGGTCGCGTTCTTTATCTGGAAGCAGGACGCCGGCACGGTGGATTGGCGCCTCACTGCCGTGATGCCTCGGTGGCAAGGGCGAGGGCTGGGCGCTCGCTGCTGGCGGGCGATGCTCGCGTGGCATGCCGCGGCGGGCGCGACGCGTATCGTCACGTCCGTCACTGCGCGCAATACACGCGCCCTTGCGCTTTACGTCCGGCTTGGCTTCCGGTTCGCGCCGCCCGAGATGACATTTCATTGGGTCGCGCCCTGAGCCGCGGGAACGCCACGTGAGGTCGTGTCCGTCCTGCCAGTCGAGGCTTGCGGGCAAGGAGTTCGTGTGCCACGCCTGCGGATGGGACGCCGCGATGATCGACGGCTTGCCCGCGCTCGCCCCGTTGGACGCCCGCTCCGACAGCTTTTTCAACCCAGGGCTGCACGCCGAGCTCGCTCGACTCGAGGATGGCAACTTCTGGTTCGAGGCAAGGGCGCGCCTGATCGTCGACGCACTGGACCGCGACGCGCCCGACCTCGCGAGCTGGCTCGAAGTGGGCTGCGGCACGGGTCACATGCTGGCCAGGTTGCACGCGTGGCGCGAGAGCGTAGCGCTGACCGGGACCGACCTCCAGATCGACGCGCTCACCATCGCGCGACAGCGCGTGCCCGCGGCTGAAATCCTGCAGGCGGATGCCCGGCGCCTGCCGTTCGCCGCGGAATTCGACGCCGCCGGCGCGTTCGACGTCATCGAGCATGTGCCGGATGATCTGGCAGTCCTCGACGGCATCGCGCGCGCCCTCAAGCCGGGTGGCTTGCTGGTTGTCACAGTGCCGCAACATCGCTGGCTATGGAGCGAGCAGGACGTGGCCGCGCGACACCAGAGGCGCTATGATCGCGCCGCGCTTCGGGCGCGGCTCACCGCAGCCGGCTTTACCGTGACCCGCATGCAGTCGTTCGTATCGTTGCTGTTGCCGGTGGTGCTAGTTGCCCGGCGCGTCTTCAAGAGGACTGCGGCGCGGGATGCACTGTCCGAACTGAGGCTGCCCCAGGGCTTGAACCGGGTGTTCGCGGCGACGATGTCGCTCGAGCGCGCGCTGCAGCGTCTGGGCATTCCGCTGCCCGTCGGTTCTTCGCTGCTCGCCGTCGCGAGGAAGGCGTGACGCGCGCCGCGATCCCCTTCAACCGCCCTTACATGACGGGCCGCGAGCTCGCATGCATCGGCGAGGCCCACGCGTCGGGGCATCTGGCGGGTGATGGCATGTTCACGCAGCGTTGCCACGCGTGGCTCGAGCGCAGGCTTGGATCCGCGAGGGCGTTGCTGACGCATTCGTGCACGGCGGCACTGGAGATGGCCGCGCTGCTGCTGGACATCGGGCCGGGCGACGAGGTCATCATGCCATCGTTCACGTTCGTGTCGACGGCGAACGCCTTCGTGCTGCGCGGCGCTGTGCCCCTTTTCGTCGACATCCGAAGCGACACCCTCAATATCGACGAAAACCTGGTGGAGGCGGCGATTTCACCGCGCACGCGGGCCATTGTCGTCGTGCATTACGCGGGCATCCCATGTGCGATGGATGCGCTGATCGCGATCGCACGCCGGCACGGCGTCGCCGTCATCGAAGATGCGGCGCAAGGGCTGCTCGCACGGCACGCCGACGCGTCGCTCGGCGCGATCGGGGACCTGGGAGCGTTGTCGTTTCACGAGACCAAGAACGTGATCTCCGGAGAAGGGGGTGCGTTGCTGGTCAACGATCCGCAACTCGTCGAGCGCGCGGAAATCATCCGCGAGAAGGGCACGAACCGAACGCAGTTCCATCGCGGCATGGTGGACAAGTACACCTGGGTCGGTTTGGGATCGTCCTACCTGCCCAGCGAGCTGGTGGCCGCGTTCCTCTGGGCACAACTCGAGGAGGCGGACGCAATAACGGCACGGCGCATCGCGATCTGGCAGCGCTACCACCACGAGCTGGCACCACTGGAGCAGGACGGCATCGTCCGCCGGCCTTTGACTCCGCCGGGCGTCACGACCAACGGGCATCTCTACTACCTTCTACTGCCATCCGCGGACGCGCGCGCCGCATTGATCACCGCGCTGGCGGCTGAAGGCATCCAGGCCGTGTTTCACTACGTGCCGCTTCACAGTTCTCCATTCGGCCGCCAGCACGCGCGAGCACACGGCAGCTTCGCCGTCACCGATCGCGTAGCCGCGACGATCCTCAGGCTGCCGCTATGGCTGGGGATCGAACCGCACCAGCCACGGGTGATCGATGCCGTACTCCGTCACGTGCGCGCCATCGGCGGGCGCTTCGCGACGTCTTCGTAGACCCCTCCAAGCGCTTCTGCCGAGGCGCGCCAGCCGAAGCGCTGGGCTTGCGCTCGCGATGCGGCCGCCATCTGCGCGCGGCGCCCAGCGTCGCCGGCCACACCTAGCAGCGCTGCCGTAATGGCCTCGCGATCATTGGCGTTCACGTACCACGCCGCGTGGCCGCCCACTTCCGGCAGCGACGTGTTGTCCGAACAGATTGTCGGCGCACCAAACACCATGCCTTCGAGCACGGGCAGCCCGAACCCCTCGAATCGAGATACATATACGTTCGCCAGGCAGTGGGCATAGAGCCACGCGAGTTCGTCATCGCTGACATAGCCGGTGAACCGCACGTGCGCAGCGAGTCCCAATGCCGCCACCTCCTCTGCGAAGCCGTCCATCATCCAGCCTTCGCCGCCGGCGAACACGAGGGGATGGACCGCGGCTGCGCGCTCGCGGTATGCGGCATAGGCCGCGACCAGCGCGCGCTGGTTCTTCCGCGGCTCGATAGTGCCTACGCAAAGGAAAAAAGGTGCTGCCGCCAACCCTCCCAGCGCGTGCGGCGGCGTCACGTCCAGGGACACACCAGACTCATAACGGGACGCGGGGTAGACCACGTGGACACGGTCATGCGGATAGTGGGGGAACATCGCCAGGAAGTGGTTGCGCGATGCCGTCGAGATGGCCGCGATCGCGTCGGCATACTGGGCAGCGCGGAAGACGCCTTCAAGGCAACCAGTGCGGTTGGCTTCCGTCGTCCACTCCGGATCGACGAGGAAGCCGAGGTCGTAGAGCGTGTAGACGAGCCGCGTCGTCGAAAGATTGTCCGGACACCAGAAGTTGTTGGCGTGCACGATGTCCAGCCCTGCGATCCGCGCATCGAGCCCCGGGCTGCACCAGAAGTCGTGGGCTGCCTTGCGCGTCGCATGGTGCGGCCCTGGCCGCGCGCGCGGGCCGACGAGGGTCATGTCGCAACGGAGGCCCGGATCGAAATAGAAATCGCCAAAATCGGTGAACAGCGTGTATCGACGGTCGTCGTCGCAGCGGAGCAGCGCGTCGATCATCGCTGCTGCGAAGTAACCGCAGCCCGCCTTGCCTTGGCCGGTCTGGCTGATGTCGAAGCCGACGTTCATGCGGACGGCGCGCTGCCACGCAGCCGCCGCCGCGCGCCACTGCGCATCCACGCAAAAACCTGCGCCCGCATTGCGCTGCTAATGCGGCCGTTGTAACGCAGTGCCGCGGCCAGCGACGCGCGTACCATGCAACGACCATACCGCCACGGATGAAGGTTGCGGTCCACGCGGCTGTCCGCCACAGCGTGACCGTAGTTGAAAAGCCAGCGATCAGGCACTCTCCCCAGCCGCCTTCGCAACATCGCTACGATTTCTTCATGTACAGCCACACGGGACCCCAGCGTCTTGTTGGTCGGATACATCCGTGATGCGGCGAGTCGCGCGTCGATGTAGAGGAACGTGCGCCCTGCCAGCGCAAGGCGCAGCCAGTATTCGTAATCGAGGCAATAGCGGAGGGAGACATCCAGGAGGCCGACCTGATCGATGACGCGGCGACGGAAGAACAGCGCGGGCTGGCAGATGAAGCACGTCTGCGTGAGGCGCTGGAAATCGAACGACTCGGTCGGATAGGGTTCATAAGGATGTCCATCGATGTCGACGTGGTCCGCATGGCCGTACACAACGTCGATATCCGGATGCGCGGCAAACGCGGCGCGCACGGCGTCGAACGCACCAGGGTAAAAGAAGTCGTCGGAGTTGAGCCAGCCAACGACGTCGCCCGTCGTGGCCCGCAGCCCTTGGTTGACCGCGTCGGCTTGCCCCCCATCCGGCGCGGACACATACCGGATCCTCGTTGCCCAACGCTGCAGGATGGCAAGCGAGCCATCACTGCTGCCGCCATCGAACACGACGTGCTCATCGCCAGCGCACAATTCCTGCGCGACGCTCGCAAGCGCCTGTTCGAGGAATGGCGCCTGGTTGAATGATGGGGTCACGACGGCGATGTGCACCCATCCTCCTCCACCAGCGGCGACCGCGACCCATCCTCGCCAACGAACTCGGCGCTCAGAATCAGGACGCTCAGCACTCGCGTGTCGCGATTGAGCCCAATGTCGACCGGACGGAACGTCGGGCCGAATGCGACCCGCGTGACATCCGGTGGCAGCTCGACCGCCAGCGTGGCACCGCGCGGGCAACTCGCGTTAACGCGTCTGCCGTCGCGCGATACGACGTCAACCGCGGCGTGCGGGTGCCACGCGGGAACCGACAAGACAAGCGAAAGACGGTGCGTGCGGTGACCCGCGCCACGCGCGACTTCGACGAGCGCCCCTGCCCAACCGTCTGCATGGCGGCCGTGAAGCCGTGAGCGTCGCGCCGACCCCGCGAGGGCCTGCGAGAACAACGCGACGTAGTCGTCAGCCATCGCGCTCGGGTCGGCGTATGCGGCTGCGCGCGCCCGTCCCGCCGTGACAAGCCGGCTGCGCAACGCATCGTCGAAGGCAACCCGCCCGATGGCCTCGACAATTGCGGACGGCTTGCGCGGGTCGAACAGCAGCGCGGCATCACCGGTCACCTCGGGCAACGCCGTGCGGTCGCCACAGGCAACCGGGACGCCTGCGGCCATTGCCTCGATCACGGGCATGCCGAAGCCTTCGTACAGCGAGGGAAACACGACGGCACGCGCGTGGGCCAACGTCGCCGCATAGACGGCGTCCGGCAGAAACCCCGGCGCGTGTACCTGCGCGGCGAGGCCCATGCGCCTCGCTGCCTCGCGAAAGGCGAAAGCGCGCGGACCCTCCGCGCCCGTGCACACCAGCGCGAGGTCCTTGCCGCGGTGGCCGCTCGCCCATTGCGCAAACGCGGTGAGCAGCAGCTCATGATTCTTGTGCGGCCAGAAGTTTGCCGGGTACAGCAGGTACCGTCCGGACTTCAACGAAGCCGGGAGCTTCGTAACGTCTGCCGCACCGTCGATGCGCGATCGCCCGATCTGGATCGGGATCGCCGTGACGCGCGATGCCGGTACCAGTCCGGTGGCGACCGCTTCGTCACGGGAGAATCGCGAGATCGCCGCGAGCGCATCCGCCCGCCTTGCCGCCTCGCGAAAGTTGCGGTCGCGTTCGGCGCGATCCGCATCGCCGAAGAATTGCGGATATGCGCGATACTGGAGGTCGTAGATGGTTGCCACCGCCGGTGCGCCTGGCGGTACGAGCGACGTCGATGTGAATGGGCAGTACCACAGGTGTCCTTCCTGCCGGCTCATTGGCGACCCGCGCAGGCGCCACCGGGCCGCGTGAGCCCTTGCACTGCGCAGCCTGCGAGCAATGGGTGCGGGCATCGCAGACAGCGCCGCGCGGGCGGCTCGGCGCGCGACCGTGCGGGCGCCCGCAGCTTCACTATCATCAAGCAAAGGGACGATGTTCATCCGATCGCCGAACCGCGCGAAGAGTTCGCGCCGCGTGCTGGCGCGTCCGACCAGCGTGAACTGGCAATTCGGCAGCGCGGCGCCGAGCGCGGAAAGGAGCTCGAGAACGAAAATCTTGGCGCCTCCGTTGTCCGCGCCCACGAGCATCGGAGTCAGGTCGACGGTGAGCGCGCGTACGTCAGGCATGGGAGATGTCGGCGGCGCCAGCTTGGAGCGGCCGCGTTCCGATGACCGCGTAGTCCTGCGGACCTGATACCAATGCGTCGAGCGCCTTCGCTCCGGCCGATCCGTCCCCCGGCAGGCGCAACGAATCCGGCATGGCATGCAGTCGACGTACCTCGACGTCGACAAACCCGCGATCCTCGAGGAGGAACCGCATGACATCAGGAGGCAGCGGACGGCGGTGCGTCGGGTCCAGATAAAAATAACAGGCGCCCACGCGGAGGTTTTCAGGGTTGGGCGTTTCGACGATCAGGCAACCACCCGGCGCGAGTGCCGAAAGCGCTCGCTCTACGAGGATGACGAGGGTCGAGAACGGAAGGTGCTCGACCACGTGAAAGATCGTGACCGCGGCGAGCGAGCGTGGAGCGACTGCCGCGAGATAGCCGAGCGCGTCAGCCTCGACCACGTCAAGGCCAGCGTTTCGGCACATCGAGACCATCGCGGCGCTGCGATCGATGCCGCGGGCAGGAATGCCGCGCTCAGCGAGCAGCTCGAGCCACTCGCCGCGACCGGCACCTACGTCCAACACGCCGGCCGTGCTTTGACCGACACGTGTGAGTGCTGCTTCTACCGCCCCGAGGTGCGTCGCGACACGTGATTTGATCTCGCCTCGCGAGCCGCGAAACCGATCCTCGAAGCGAACGTAGAAGGCTTCCAGATCTTCGCGCGGGAGCGCAACGCCGAAAGCCTCCTCGATCGCGCTCTCGATGCTTTCGACCCGCTCGAGCATTCGGGCCTCGGCGGCATCCCGCGCGCGCTCCGCTTCCAGGATTGCGACACGTTGTACCTCGCGTTGCTCCACCAGCTGCGCTGCAACCTCGTCATGCGATCGCTGCAGGCGCGCGTCCATGTCCGCGATCGCGGCGTGCGCGCTCGACGCAGCCGTCGCCATGTCCCGTCCCCATTCGGCGATGCGTGCGTCGCTTCTCCCGGTCGCTTGCCCCAGTTCGTCGGTCGTCCGCCGTATCGCCTCGATCCGCTGTGCAAGCGCTTCGACGCGGCGTAACGTCGCTGGGAGCCGCCACACTGCGGCGATCCTGCGGGCTACTGGGCCCACCAGCGGCCAGCGGGCCCAGGCCCGGCGTTGCCTCGCGGCGTCGAGTCCCGCCAGCTCAACCCCGCGCGCACGGCCCTCGGCCGAATCCGCAAGCTCGGCGATGACATCCAGCCTGTCCATCTGGCCGCGCTCGAGCTCCACGACCCATGCGGCCGCCGTCACTGGATCGGGATCCCGCCCGAGCATCGTCCGCCATGCCAGCGAGACGAACGCTTCCCCGTCCACCGCCATCAATTCAGCCAGTGAGATGGGTGGTCCCGGAGTCGCGGCGCGGTCCGTGCCGACGCCCGGCGGTCCGGCCGGGGCCCTGTCCAAGCGTGTCATGCGATCAGCATAACGCGCGAAACAGGTCCCGCGCAGCTTGCGCGGAAGAATGCCAGTCGAAGCGCCGCGCCCGCACCAGCCCGCGCGCCGCAAGCTCGGTGCGCAGCGCATCGTCCATCGCCATCCGCGCGAGCGCTGCAGCGAGCTCATCCTGGTTGTACGGATCTACAAGCAACGCCGCGTCGCCCGCGATCTCCGGCAGCGAAGTGACCGTTGAGGTGAGGACGGGCAGGCCGGATGCGAAGGCTTCGACCACTGGCAAGCCGAACCCCTCGTACAGTGAAGGGAAAGCGAGCGCCCCTGCGAGCTGGTACAGAGGACGCAAGTCCGCGTCCGGCACACGCTCAAGCCAGTGCACGTGAGTGTCGGCAGTTGCGGCACGCAGGCGCCTGACAAGGTCGTCCGCGCCCCACCCCGCACGACCGACAATCACGAGTGGCCAGCGCGCACGCAGTGCATCCGGCAGCGATGCGTGCGCGGCCACGAGGCGCTCGACGTTCTTGCGCGGCTGAAGCGTGCCGACGAACAGGAAATAGGCGTCCGGCAAGCCGTAACGGCGCGCGACGTCCGCAAGTACGGGCGCCGGCTCGCGCTCGTACCAGCGCGCGTCGACGCCGGGCGAGACGATGCTGATCATGGATTCCGGCACGCGATAGTGGCGGACGATCTCTCCAACCATCGCATGGGAGATGGTGATCACGCGATCGGCATTCGCGGCGGCGGCACGCATCACCAGGTTCTTGATACGCCGGTAACGTGCGTTGGCCCAGTGGGGGTGGCTGAGCGGAATCGCATCGTGCAATGTCGCGCAAACAGGCAGGCGACGGGTGGCAGGAATCCTGTAATCGGTCACGAACAATACGTCGATCGACCGTGCCAGGCGCTCGCTGTGCCACGGTACGATCGAGAACGCAGGCCCGGCACGGGATGGCCCCGGATAGCGCACCGCCCCCGGAGGCAAATCCTCGGTGGGGACGCGGCCCATGACGATGGGCACGACGCGCGTCGCGGGCAATCGCAGCAGGTGATCGCGCATGGCGATCGTATAGACTCCAATGCCGTCGAGTACATCGCGTGTCCGCGGGTCGCACAGAAGCGTTTCGGACAGCCCGATCCGCAGCGGGCCTTCGCTCATGCGGCTCGTTCCCGCAGCGCGAGCTCGAAGAATGCACGAGCGCTCTCGCGCCAACCCGGCCACGCCGCCGCCACTGCGGGGCGTGCGGGCTCGCGAGGGTGCTCGAGGAACGAGATCAGGCACGCGGCGAGGTCCGCAGGGCGGCGGGGATCGAAGTAGGTCGCCTGGTCGCCAGCCACTTCGTGGAAAACGGGAATGTCGCTTGCAAAGACCGACGCACCGCGTGCGAGCGCCTCAAGGAGGGGCAGGCCAAAGCCCTCGGTAAGCGATGGGCAAATGACCGCGGTGCAATGGCGGTAGGCGTGGTCGATCTCCGCGTCCGTAGCATCATGGCGGATCTCGACGCGTGCCGCGAGGTCGGGACGCTGGCGCATCCAGTCGAGTACCGCAGCGGTCGTGGGACCCCGCTTGCCATACATGACGAGGCGAGCCTCGAAGCCGGCCTCCGCCACGATGCCCAGCGCCTCGACGACGGTCTTCTGGTTCTTGCGCACGTCGATCCAGCCAACCGTCAGGAACACCGGTTGCCCTTCGACCTTGACGAACTGCGACCGTACCTCGGGCCGGACGTCGTCGGCGACAACGTCCATTTCGTGGCCGAGTCGGAAAGCCTGCACCGTACGTGCACGCGGCGGACGGGGCGCGGCGGCGAAAAAGGCGCGCACGTCGTTCGCGACCGCCTCGGAGATCGTGATCACGTCGTCGGCTTCCATCAGCACGCAGTCCATCCAATCATGGAACGCATCGAGAAACTCGGGAGGAAGGCCATCCGGGTGTGACAGGGGAATGAGGTCGTAACAAACACAGACGATCCGCGCCCCGGCAGCCCGCGCCTGCCCGATTGCGACCCCTACACCTTGTTTCATGTCGAGGTCCAACGCGATCAGCACATCTCCTGGTGTGAAGCGCACGAGGGGGGCGACTACTTTCGTCCATTGCACCGAAGTACGCAAACGCATCGCATGCGCGGCGTGGCTCAAGGCCCGCGCAAGCCCATCTCGCGCGGCCGGCGCGAGGAGCCACTTGCGCAGCGATGTGCTGCGGACGTGGCGCGCAACGCCACGCATGACGCGCCAGTAGAGCTCCTTGAGCGGATCGCCGGCCAGCGAGGCGGGATCGGGGGCAGGCACGATGACGAGGTCGCTGCCGGGTGTGCACTCCGCAACGTGGAATGTCCGATTCGCGAGGAAGACCGGGACGATCGCCACATCATGCTGGCGCGCAGCCTCGGGAGCATGGCGAATGATGTTGCGCACGACGCGCTGGATGCCCGTCTGGTTGAAGGCCTCGCGCGTGCTGGTGCAATCGACGTAGACCGTCATCGGCGCCTTCTCACCGATCGTCGGGCAGGGCAGTCATCGCGGACGTCGCCAACGGCGCCACGGCGTCCGCCGCCGGCGGCGCGCCGTCGTAGACGATCCGATGGTTGCGCAACTCGATCACGCGGGTGGCGATCGCG
>JAFEDG010000035.1 GCA_018241745.1 Pseudomonadota bacterium | reverse complement strand
CCGTGATCCACGTGACCAATCGTCCCCACGTTCACGTGCGGCTTCGTACGTTCGAACTTGCCCTTTGCCATGATCGGTCCTTAAGCCTTCTTGTTGATCACTGCCTCGGCGACGTTCTTCGGCGCCTCGGTGTAGTGCTTGAATTCCATCGTGTACGTCGCGCGGCCCTGCGACAGCGAGCGCAGCGTCGTCGAGTAGCCGAACATCTCGGCGAGCGGCACCTCGGCCTTGATCGCCTTGCCCGTCGGCAGGTCTTCCATGCCCTGGACCATGCCGCGACGCGACGACAGGTCGCCCATCACGTTGCCCATGAAGTCCTCGGGCGTTTCCACCTCGACGGCCATCATCGGCTCGAGCAGCACCGGCGTCGCCTTGCGCATGCCGTCCTTGAACGCCATCGACGCGGCCATCTTGAACGCGTTTTCGTTCGAGTCGACGTCGTGGTACGAGCCGTCGAACAGCGTGACCTTGACGTCGACGACCGGGAAGCCGGCCAGCACGCCATTGGGCAGCGTCTCGCGCAGGCCCTTCTCGACCGCCGGGATGTACTCGCGGGGCACCGTGCCGCCCTTGATCGCGTCGACGAACTCGAAGCCCTTGCCCTGCTCGTTCGGCTCCATCTTGATCCAGACGTGACCGTACTGGCCGCGGCCGCCGGACTGCTTGATGAACTTGCCTTCGACTTCCACCGGCTTGCGGATCGCTTCGCGATACGCAACCTGCGGCGCGCCGACGTTGGCTTCCACGCCGAACTCGCGCTTCATCCGGTCGACGAGGATTTCGAGGTGCAGTTCGCCCATGCCGGAGATGATCGTCTGGCCCGATTCCTCGTCCGTGCGGACGCGGAACGACGGGTCTTCCTGCGCCAGGCGGTTGAGCGCGATGCCCATCTTCTCCTGGTCGGCCTTGGTCTTCGGCTCGACGGCGACGTGGATCACCGGCTCCGGGAACACCATCTTCTCGAGCGTGATGACCTTGTCCGGCGTGCACAGCGTGTCGCCCGTCGTCGCTTCCTTGAGGCCCACGGCCGCCGCGATGTCGCCGGCGCGCACTTCCTTGATGTCCTCGCGCTGGTTCGCGTGCATCTGCAGGATGCGGCCGATGCGTTCCTTGCGCCCCTTGATCGGGTTGTAGATCGTGTCGCCGGAATTGACGACGCCCGAATAGACGCGGAAGAACACGAGCTGGCCCACGAACGGGTCCGTCATGATCTTGAACGCGAGGCCCGCGAACGGGGCGTCGTCCGCCGCCGGACGCTCGCCCATCTCGCCGTTCTCGAGCTCGCCCTTGACCGGCGGAATGTCCGTCGGCGCCGGCATGTAGTCGATGACGGCGTCGAGCATCGCCTGCACGCCCTTGTTCTTGAACGCCGAGCCGCACAGCATCGGGACGATCTCGCCTGCGACCGTGCGCTTGCGCAGCGCCGTCTTGATCTCGGCCTCGGACAGCTCGCCCGACTCGAGATACTTGTTCATGACTTCTTCGTCGGCCTCGGCCGCGCTCTCGACCATCTTCTCGCGCCATTCCTTGCACGTGGCGGCGAGCTCGGCCGGGATGTCGCGCATCTCGTACTTCATGCCCTGCGTCGAGTCGTCCCAGTAGATGGCCTTCATCTTCACGAGGTCGACGACGCCGGCGAAGTTTTCCTCGGCGCCGATGGGCACCTGGATGGGCACCGGGTTGGCCTTGAGGCGCGACTTCATCTGGTCGTAGACCTTGAAGAAGTTGGCGCCGACGCGGTCCATCTTGTTGACGAACGCGAGCCGCGGCACGTTGTACTTGTTGGCCTGGCGCCACACGGTCTCCGACTGCGGCTGCACGCCGCCGACCGAGTCGTACACCATGCACGCACCGTCGAGCACGCGCATCGAGCGCTCGACTTCGATCGTGAAGTCGACGTGGCCCGGGGTGTCGATGATGTTGATCCGGTGCTCGGGGTAGGAGTTGTCCATCCCCTTCCAGAAGCACGTCGTGGCCGCGGACGTGATCGTGATGCCGCGCTCACGCTCCTGCTCCATCCAGTCCATGACGGCCGCGCCGTCGTGCACCTCGCCGATCTTGTGCGAGACGCCCGTGTAGAACAGGATGCGTTCGGTGGTCGTGGTCTTGCCGGCATCGATGTGCGCGCTGATGCCGATGTTGCGATACCGTTCGATGGGGGTGGATCGAGGCACGTTCTAGTCCGTATGTGCTTGTCGCGGCGCTCGTGGCGCCGCTTCGCAGTCAGTTCGTAGGGGTGGGAGTCCGGTCAGAAGCGGAAGTGTGAGAACGCCTTGTTCGCTTCCGCCATGCGGTGCACTTCCTCGCGCTTCTTGACGGCGCCGCCGCGGCCTTCCGCCGCGTCGAGCAGCTCGCCCGCGAGGCGCGCGCCCATCGACTTCTCGCCACGCTTGCGCGCGGCTTCGCGCACCCAGCGCATCGCGAGCGCGACACGGCGAACCGGGCGCACTTCGACGGGGACCTGGAAATTGGCGCCACCGACGCGACGGCTCTTGACCTCGACCATCGGCTTGGTGTTCTGCATCGCCTGGTTGAACACCTCGAGCGGATCCTTGCCACCCTTCTTCGAGATGACGTCGAACGCACCATAGACGATGCGTTCCGCGACCGACTTCTTGCCGGCGGACATCAGCACGTTCATGAACTTGGCGACATCAGTGGAGCCGAACTTCGGGTCGGCCAGGATTTCGCGCTTCGGGACTTCACGACGACGGGGCATAAAAACTCCGGGATCCGGTTAGGCAGCCTTGGGCTTCTTGGCGCCGTACTTCGAGCGGGCTTGCTTGCGGTCCTTGACACCTGCGGTGTCGAGGCTGCCGCGCACCATGTGGTAGCGCACGCCCGGCAGGTCCTTCACGCGGCCACCGCGGATCAGCACGACGGAGTGCTCCTGCAGGTTGTGGCCTTCGCCGCCGATGTAGCTGATCACCTCGAAGCCGTTGGTGAGGCGGACCTTGGCGACCTTGCGCAGCGCCGAGTTCGGCTTCTTGGGCGTCGTCGTGTACACACGCGTGCACACGCCGCGCTTCTGCGGGCTCTGTTCCAGCGCCGGAACCTTGCTTTTCGACACGGCGGGCTTGCGACCCTTCCGCACGA
Source organism: Pseudomonadota bacterium (assembly GCA_018241745.1). Lineage (GTDB taxonomy): Bacteria > Pseudomonadota > Gammaproteobacteria > Burkholderiales > Casimicrobiaceae > VBCG01. The sequence goes on along the minus strand of JAFEDG010000035.1, from coordinate 13,137 downwards.
GCTGATTGATGGTGGGCATCCTGTTTTTCCGCTGATTGTCCTGAGTTGCGCATGGCACCCGGCCCGGAAGGCCTGGCATCCACCGCAGCGCTCGTAACGCCTGCTCTCTACAGCTCCCGACGCGCGCGAGGCGCCCGGGCACGGGTAATTCTTGCAACTGCTCGGTTGTTCCGTCCGGTTCAAGGGTCCAACTGCAAGCCATTGATGCCACGGCATTTTTTGCAGGAGGCTGCCTTGCGGGCGCCACGGCCGACGTTGCCGGTGAAGGCCGCGTGCCGGGTACGCACTTCGCCCAATGCCCGAGGTGCGGGATTTTGATGTCCCACTAAGCCCGAGCGGAGGGCGAAAAGACCGCGATTATAGGCGCACGTCACGGCGGGTGTCAACGCCTTGGGGCCGCCGGAATCGGGCGCGTCAAGCAAACGGGGCGGCATCGCTGCCGCCCCGTTTGCACGACGCCTGCCGCGGCGGTCAGGCCGCGTTTTCCGACGCCTGTGCCGCCGCCGCCTCGGCTGCCGCGGCCGCAGCCGCCGCGTCCTCGGCCTGCGCCGTCGCTTCCATCAGCGCCGCTTCCGGGCCCATCGCCTTCAGGCGCTTGCGCGTCGTGTGGTGCGCCAAGCCCGTGCCCGCCGGGATCAGGCGGCCGACGATGACGTTCTCCTTCAGGCCGCGGAGGTCGTCCTTCTTGCCCATGATCGCCGCTTCGGTCAGCACGCGCGTCGTTTCCTGGAACGAGGCCGCCGAGATGAACGAGTCGGTGGACAACGACGCCTTCGTGATGCCGAGCAGCATGTGCTCGTACTGCGCCGGCTGCTTGTCGTCCTTCACCGCCTTTTCGTTCTCGTCGAGGAGATCCGACCGCTCGACCTGCTCGCCGACGATGAAGCGCGTGTCGCCCGCGTCGCTGATCTGCACGCGACGCAGCATCTGGCGCACGATCACCTCGATGTGCTTGTCGTTGATCTTCACGCCCTGCAGACGGTACACGTCCTGCACCTCGTCGGTGATGTAGCGCGCGAGTGCCTCGACACCGAGCAGCCGCAGGATGTCGTGCGGGTCCGCCGGGCCGTCGACGATCATCTCGCCCTTGTTCACCACCTGGCCGTCGTGCACCGTGACGTGCTTGTCCTTCGGGATCAGGAACTCGTGGGCGTTGCCGTCCAGGTCGGTGATGACCAGGCGCTGCTTGCCCTTCGTGTCCTTGCCGAACGACGCGGTGCCCGTCACTTCCGCCAGCATGCCGGCATCCTTGGGCGAGCGCGCCTCGAACAGTTCCGCCACGCGCGGCAGGCCGCCCGTGATGTCGCGCGTCTTCGACGTTTCCTGCGGAATCCGCGCGAGCACCTCGCCCACCGTCACCTGCTGGTCCGCCTTCACCGTGATGATCGAGCCGACCTGGAACGTGATGTTCACCGGCAGGTCGGAACCCGCGAGGTGGATCTCGTTGCCGTTGTCGTCGAGCAGCTTCACCTGCGGGCGCACGCCCTTGGCCGACGAGCCGGCGCGGCGCTTCGGGTCGATGACGACGAGCGTCGACAGGCCCGTCACGTCATCCACCTGCTTCGCCACCGTCACGCCTTCCTCGACGTTCTCGAACTTCACGCGACCCGCGTACTCGGTGATGATCGGGCGGGCCGTCGCGTCCCACTGCGCCAGCACCTTGCCGGCCTTGATGACGTCGCCGTCCTTCACCTGCAGCGTGGCGCCGTACGGCACCTTGTGGCGCTCGCGCTCGCGGCCCGCCTCGTCGTGGATCAGCACTTCGCCGGACCGCGCGATGACGACCAGCTCGCCCTTCGCGTTGGTCAGGTAGCGCATCAGCGGCGAGAAGCGCACCGTGCCGGCCGACTTCGACTCGACCTGCGATGCCGCCGCCGTCCGCGACGCCGCGCCGCCGATGTGGAACGTCCGCATCGTCAGCTGCGTGCCCGGTTCGCCGATCGACTGCGCGGCGATGACACCGACCGCCTCGCCGACGTTCACCAGGTGGCCGCGGCCCAGGTCGCGGCCGTAGCACTTGGCGCAGAGGCCATAGCGCGTCTCGCACGTCAGCGGCGTACGCACCTTGACTTCGTCGATGCCCAGCACCTCGATGCGGTCGACTTCGTCTTCGCCCAGCAGCGTGCCGGCTTCGTACAGCGTCGCCTGCGATTCCGGGTTGACGACGTCGGCGGCCACCGTGCGGCCGAGGATGCGCTCGCGCAGCGGCTCGATCACTTCGCCGCCCTCGACCAGCGCCTTCATCGCCACGCCGTTGCGCGTGCCGCAATCGTCTTCCGTCACCACCAGGTCCTGCGTCACGTCGACCAGGCGGCGCGTCAGGTAACCCGAGTTCGCCGTCTTCAACGCCGTGTCAGCGAGGCCCTTGCGCGCGCCGTGCGTGCTGATGAAGTACTGCAGCACGTTCAAGCCTTCGCGGAAGTTCGCGGTGATCGGCGTCTCGATGATCGAGCCGTCCGGCTTCGCCATCAGGCCGCGCATGCCGGCCAGCTGGCGGATCTGCGCCGCGGAACCGCGGGCGCCCGAGTCGGCCATCATGAAGATCGAGTTGAACGAGTCCTGCTTGACCATCTCGCCCTTGGTGTTCTGCACTTCCATCTGGCCGAGTTGCGCCATCATCGCCTTCGCGATGTCGTCGCCGGCACGGCCCCAGATGTCGACCACCTTGTTGTAGCGCTCGCCCTGCGTGACGAGACCCGACGTGTACTGCGCCTCGATCTCCTTCACTTCCTTCTCGGACTTCTCGATGATCAGCTTCTTTTCCGGCGGGATCAGCATGTCGTCCGCGGCGAACGAGATGCCGCCGCGCGTCGCCAGGCCGTAGCCGGATTGCATCAGCTTGTCGGCGAAGATCACCGTCTCGCGCAGGCCGCAGCGCCGGAACGACAGGTTGATGATCCGCGAGATTTCCTTCTTCTTGAGCGGCTTGTTGATCGCGTCGAAGCCCAGGCCGGGGGGCAGGATCTCCGACAGCAGCGCGCGGCCGACCGTCGTGTCGAAACGCTTGATCGTCTCGACCTTCTCGTCGCCCTTCTTCATCACTTCCTTGATGCGCACCTTGATCCGGGCGTGCAGCTCGACCTGGCGCGATTCGTACGCGCGCGCCACTTCGGCCACGTCGGCGAACAGCATGCCCTCGCCCGCGGCGCCGACCTTCTCGCGCGTCGCGTAGTACAGCCCCAGCACGATGTCCTGCGACGGCACGATGCAGGGCTCGCCGTTGGATGGCAGGAGCACGTTGTTCGACGCGAGCATCAGCGTGCGCGCTTCCATCTGCGCTTCCAGCGACAGCGGCACGTGGACGGCCATCTGGTCGCCGTCGAAGTCGGCGTTGAACGCCGTGCAGACGAGCGGATGCAGCTGGATCGCCTTGCCCTCGATCAGCACCGGTTCGAATGCCTGGATGCCCAGCCGGTGCAGCGTCGGCGCGCGGTTCAGCATCACCGGGTGCTCGCGGATCACCTCTTCCAGGATGTCCCACACCACCGGTTCCTGCGACTCGACCATCTTCTTTGCTGCCTTGATCGTCGTCGCCAGGCCCATCGTCTCGAGCTTGTTGAAGATGAACGGCTTGAAGAGCTCGAGCGCCATCAGCTTGGGCAGGCCGCACTGGTGCAGCTTGAGCTGCGGGCCCACGACGATGACCGAGCGGCCCGAGTAGTCGACGCGCTTGCCGAGCAGGTTCTGGCGGAAGCGACCGCCCTTGCCCTTGATCATGTCGGCGAGCGACTTCAGCGGCCGCTTGTTGGCGCCCGTCATCGCCTTGCCGCGGCGGCCGTTGTCGAGCAGCGAGTCGACGGCTTCCTGCAGCATCCGCTTCTCGTTGCGCACGATGATGTCCGGCGCCTTCAGCTCGAGCAGGCGCTTCAACCGGTTGTTGCGGTTGATCACGCGGCGATACAGGTCATTGAGGTCCGACGTCGCGAAGCGGCCGCCATCCAGCGGGACGAGCGGGCGCAGCTCCGGCGGCAGCACCGGCAGCACCTCGAGGATCATCCACTCGGGCTTGATGCCCGACTTCTGGAACGCCTCCAGCACCTTGAGGCGCTTGGCGATCTTCTTGATCTTCGTTTCCGAGCCGGTGGCCTCGAGTTCCTTGCGGAGCTTGTCGATCTCGTGCGGCACGTCGAGCGCCTTCAGGAGCTCGCGGATGCCTTCGGCACCCATCGTCGCCTGGAAGTCGTCGCCGTACTGCTCGATCTTGGCGATGTAGTCGTCCTCGGTCAGCAGTTGCGCGCGGTTGAGCGGCGTCAGGCCCGGGTCGGTGACGATGAAGGCTTCGAAGTACAGGACGCGCTCGATGTCGCGCAGCGTCATGTCGAGCACCATGCCCATCCGCGACGGCAGCGACTTCAGGAACCAGATGTGCGCGACCGGCGACGCGAGCTCGATGTGGCCCATCCGCTCGCGGCGGACCTTGGCCAGCGTGACTTCGACGCCGCACTTCTCGCAGATGACGCCGCGGTGCTTCAGGCGCTTGTACTTGCCGCACAGGCACTCGTAGTCCTTGACCGGGCCGAAGATCTTGGCGCAGAACAGGCCGTCGCGCTCGGGCTTGAACGTGCGGTAGTTGATCGTCTCCGGCTTCTTGACTTCGCCGTACGACCACGAGCGGATCTTTTCAGGCGACGCCAAACCGATGCGAATCGCATCGAATTCTTCTTCCTGCGTCACCTGCTTGAACAGATCGAGCAATGCTTTCATGTCTGAACTCTCCGAGTTCGCGCGGTGGTGGACTCCACCGCGCCTGCTGCTTGTTCCTTGAAGTTCCCGCCGCGAATCACGGGCTTCGCCCGCGATTCCCGGGTGACTCCACCCAAAAAAGTAGGTTTCTACTTTTTTCGGCTCTTAGTACCGCTCCATGTCGACGTCGATGGCGAGCGAACGGATTTCCTTGACGAGGACGTTGAACGATTCCGGCATGCCGGCCTCGATCTTGTGCTCGCCCTTGACGATGTTCTCGTAGACCTTGGTACGGCCGTTCACGTCGTCGGACTTCACGGTCAGCATTTCCTGCAGCGTGTACGCGGCGCCGTAGGCTTCGAGCGCCCACACTTCCATTTCGCCGAAGCGCTGCCCGCCGAACTGCGCCTTGCCGCCCAGCGGCTGCTGCGTGACGAGGCTGTACGGGCCGGTCGAGCGCGCGTGCATCTTGTCGTCGACCAGGTGGTGCAGCTTCAGCACGTGCATGTAGCCCACGGTGACGGGGCGATCGAACGCCTCGCCGGTGCGGCCGTCGTGCAGCGTGATCTGGCCCGACTTGGGCAGGCCCGCCGCTTCCAGCATCGCCTTGATCTCGCTTTCCGTCGCGCCGTCGAACACCGGTGTCGCGAACGGGACGCCGCGGCGCAGGTTGTACGCCATCTCCGCGATTTCGGCATCGGTCAGCTGCGCCAGGTCCTCGGACTTGCCGTTGCTGTTGTAGATCTGGTCGAGGTACTTGCGGATTTCCGCGACCTTGGCTTCCGTCTTCAGCATCGTGTCGATCTTGTTGCCGATGCCCTTGGCGGCCCAGCCGAGGTGGACTTCGAGGATCTGGCCCACGTTCATCCGCGACGGCACGCCGAGCGGGTTCAGCACGATGTCGACCGGCGTACCGTCGGCCATGTAGGGCATGTCCTCGACCGGCACGATCTTGGACACGACGCCCTTGTTGCCGTGGCGGCCGGCCATCTTGTCGCCCGGCTGCAGGCGGCGCTTGACGGCGACGTACACCTTGACCATCTTCTGCACGCCCGGCGCCAGTTCGTCGCCCTGCGTCAGCTTGCGCTTCTTCTGCTCGAACATCGCGTCGAAGTTGACGCGCAGCTGCGTCAGCGATTCCTTCATCGCCTCGAGCTGCTGCGCCTTCTCGTCGTCCGCGAGGCGGATGTCGAACCAGTCGTGGCGCGCGACGCCCTCCAGGTACTCGGACGTGACCTTCGTGCCCTTGGCGAGCTTCTTGGGACCGCCGTTGGCGACGGCGCCCGCGAGCATCTTCTCGATCCGCGCGTACGCGTCGTTCTCGACGATGCGCAGCTGGTCGTTCAGGTTCTTGCGGTAGCCCTTCAGCTCGTCGTCGATGATCTGCTGCGCACGCTTGTCGCGCTCGATGCCTTCGCGCGTGAACACCTGCACGTCGATCACCGTGCCGCTGATGCCGGACGGGACGCGCAAGCTGGTGTCCTTCACGTCGGACGCTTTCTCGCCGAAGATCGCGCGGAGCAGCTTCTCTTCCGGCGTCAGCTGCGTCTCGCCTTTGGGCGTCACCTTGCCGACCAGCACGTCACCCGCCTCGACTTCGGCGCCGATGTACACGATGCCGGCGTCGTCCAGGCGGCCCAGTTGCGCCTCGCCCAGCGAGCTGATGTCGCGCGTGATTTCTTCAGGGCCGAGCTTCGTGTCGCGCGCGTTGACCGACAACTCCTCGATATGGATCGACGTGTAGCGGTCGTCGGCGACGACGCGCTCGCTGATCAGGATCGAGTCCTCGTAGTTGTAGCCGTTCCACGGCATGAACGCGACCATCATGTTCTGGCCGAGTGCCAGCTCGCCCATGTCGGTCGACGCACCGTCCGCGATCACGTCGTGCTTCGCGATGATGTCGCCCACCTTCACCAGCGGGCGCTGGTTGATGTTCGTGTTCTGGTTCGAGCGCTTGTACTTGACCAGGTTGTAGATGTCGACGCCCACGTCGCCGGCCGGCGCTTCCGCGTCGTTGACGCGGATCACGATGCGGCTCGAGTCGATGTAGTCGACCTTGCCGCCGCGGCGCGCCATGACGGCCGTGCCGCTGTCCACCGCCGCCGTGCGCTCGACGCCCGTGCCGACCAGCGGCTTCTCGGGACGCAGGCAAGGCACCGCCTGGCGCTGCATGTTGGAGCCCATCAGCGCGCGGTTTGCGTCGTCGTGCTCGAGGAACGGGATCAGCGAGGCCGCCACCGACACGATCTGCGCCGGCGCCACGTCCATGTACTGGATCTTGTCCGCGGCCGACAGCATGAACTCGTTGCGGTTGCGGCACGAGACGAGCTCGTCGACGAGCTTGCCCTTGGCGTCCACCTTCGCGTTCGCCTGCGCGATCACGTACTGGCCTTCCTCGATCGCCGACAGGAAATCGATCTGGTCGGTGACCTTGCCGTCGACGACGCGGCGATACGGCGTCTCGAGGAAGCCGTATTCGTTGGTCCGTGCATACAGCGCCAGCGAGTTGATGAGGCCGATGTTCGGGCCTTCCGGCGTCTCGATCGGGCACACGCGGCCGTAGTGCGTCGGGTGCACGTCGCGCACTTCGAAGCCGGCGCGTTCGCGCGTCAGGCCGCCCGGGCCCAGCGCGGACACGCGGCGCTTGTGGGTGATCTCGGACAGCGGGTTCGTCTGGTCCATGAACTGCGACAGCTGCGACGAGCCGAAGAACTCCTTGATCGCGGCCGAGATCGGCTTGGCGTTGATCAGGTCGTGCGGCAGCAGGTTGTCGGTCTCGGCCTGGCCCAGGCGCTCCTTGACGGCGCGCTCGACGCGCACGAGGCCCGAGCGGAACTGATTCTCGGCGAGCTCGCCGACCGAGCGGACGCGACGGTTGCCCAGGTGGTCGATGTCGTCCACTTCACCGCGGCCGTTGCGCAGCTCCACGAGGATGCGGATGACCGCGATGATGTCGTCGTTGGTCAGCGTGCCGGGGCCTGTCAGCTCGGTGCGGCCGACGCGACGATTGAACTTCATGCGGCCGACGGCGGACAGGTCGTAGCGCTCCTCGGCGAAGAATAGGCCATGGAACAGCGATTCGACGGCGTCTTCCGTCGGCGGCTCGCCGGGACGCATCATCCGGTAGATCGCGACCTTGGCCGCGTACTGGTCCGGCGTGTCGTCGCTCTTCAGCGTCTGCGCGATGTACGGGCCGTGGTCGAGGTCGTTGACGAACAGCGTCTTGATCTCGGTGACGCCGGCGGCCGTCAGCTTCGCGAGCAGCTCCTCGGTGACCTCGTCGTTGGCCTTCGCAACGATCTCGCCGGTGTTCGTGTCGACGACGTTCTGCGCCAGCGTGCGGCCCAGGACGTAATCGGTCGGCACGACGATCCGCTTGACGCCGGATTCCGTCAGCTCGCGGACGTGGCGCGCCGTGATCCGCTTGTCCTTGCCCACGACGACCTTGCCGTCCTTGCCCAGCACGTCGAACTTGGCGACTTCGCCGCGCAGGCGCTCGGCGACGAGCTCCAGCTCCGCGCCCTTCGGCGAGAAGTGGAACGTGTCGAACACGAAGAACTCCTTCAGGATGTCCTCGTTCGACAGCCCGAGCGCCTTCAGCAGCGTGGTGACCGGCATCTTGCGGCGGCGGTCGACGCGGAAGAACAGGAAGTCCTTCGGGTCGAACTCGAAGTCCAGCCACGAGCCGCGGTAGGGAATGACGCGGGCCGAGAACAGCAGCTTGCCGGACGAGTGCGTCTTGCCGCGGTCGTGCTCGAAGAACACGCCCGGCGAGCGGTGCAGCTGCGACACGATCACGCGTTCGGTGCCGTTGATGACGAAGGAGCCGTTCTCGGTCATGAGCGGGATCTCGCCCATGTAGACCTCCTGCTCCTTCACCTCCTTGATCGTTTCCTTCGGCGCATCCTTGTCCATCAGCACGAGGCGCACCTTCGCGCGCAGCGCGGAGCAGAACGTCAGGCCCCGCTGCTGGCATTCGACGACGTCGAACGCGGGCGGCAGCAGCGAGTAGCTGACGAACTCGAGGCGGGCGTTGCCCGAATGGCTCGTGATCGGGAAGATCGACGTGAACGCGGCCTGCAGGCCTTCGTTGCGGCGCGCCTCCATCGGCGTGCCTTCCTGCAGGAACGCGCGGTAGGACGCGAGCTGCGTCTCGAGCAGGAACGGGACCTTGAGGACGCTGGCGCGCTTGGCGAAGCTCTTGCGGATGCGCCGCTTCTCGGTGAACGTATAGGTCGAAGTCGAGGGGGTCATGCCTTCTCCGGTGCGTGAACAACGAACAGCACGGAGGAAGGCCGCGCCGGTCGTTGACTCGGGCGCCGCGGGCTTCCTCCCGCAACGTCCGTCGTTCATCGACTGGTCAAGAGGTCCGGACGGACCCCTGGCCTGGTGGCTGGCCGCTACCAGCCGCTGGCGGACGACAGCGCCGTAGAGGGCGCCGCCCGACCATGCCTTGCTTTCTGCAGTCGGTTCAGAAAGCGAAGAGGAAGGGTCTCGAAGCCAGAAACCCTTCTCCTTCGCCCCCTCACTTCAGCCGTCAGGCCGGTGGAGGGACGAAGCGGAAGCTATCCGATATGGCGACAGCCCCCGGTCTTTCCAAGTACTTGCTGGCAGGGATTCCGGGCTATGCCTGGAATCCCTGCGTGACGTGCTCCGGCGAAAAGTAGGGGTTTACTTTTCGCCGACGTCTCACTTGATTTCGACCTTCGCGCCCGCTTCTTCGAGCTTCTTCTTGGCGGCTTCGGAATCGGCCTTGTTGATGCCTTCCTTGACCGGCTTCGGCGCGCCGTCGACCAGGTCCTTCGCTTCCTTGAGGCCGAGGCCCGTGATTTCGCGAACGGCCTTGATGACGTTGACCTTGTTGTCGCCGACCGCGGCGAGCACGACGGTGAACTCGGTCTTCTCTTCGGCGGCGGCGGCCGGGGCGGCACCACCGGCGGCCGGGCCGGCGACGGCAACGGCAGCGGCGGCGGACACGCCGAACTTGTCTTCCATCGCCTTGATGAGTTCGGACAGTTCGAGGACGCTCATCGACGAGATCTTGTCGAGGATTTCAGTTTGCACAGCAGACATGGATTGCTCCTGGTTCGGTTGAGTTGGATACGTTGCGGAAAATGAAGGCTTGGAGGATCACGCGGCCGGCTTCGCGTCGCGGACGGCGGCGAGCGTGCGGACGAACTTGCCCGGCACCTCGTTCAACGTACGGACGAACTTCGCGACAGGCGCCTGCATCGTGCCCATCAGCTTGGCCAGCAGTTCCTCGCGCGACGGCAGGGAGGCGAGCGCGGCCACTTCCTTGGCCGACATCACCTGCCCCGGCATCGCGCCGCCGGTGATCACGAACTTCTCATTGCCCTTGGCGAAGTCGTTCAGGACCTTCGCGGCGGCAACCGGGTCCTGGCTGATGCCGTACGCGAGCGGACCGACCATCTTGTCGGTCAGCGACTCGAACGGCGTGCCAGCAACCGCGCGGCGTACCAGGGTGTTCTTGACCACCCGGAAGTAGACGCCGGAAGCGCGTGCCTTGGCGCGCAGAGCCGTCATGTCGGCGACGGGCATGCCGCGGTTCTCCGCAAGCACGATGGCTTGCGCGCCCGCAACCTGCTTCGCCACTTCCGCGACGACAGCTTCCTTCTGTTGCATGTTGAGACTCAAGGTCTTCTCCTTACTTGGCGGTGACCTCGACGACCCAGGAAATCCCGTGTCTCAAGGGGCACCATCTACGCCGGATCAGGGATCGGGCATCGGAGGTCAGGGATCAGATCCCTGCCACCCGCGCCTTCCGCCTGGTTTGAGCGTTACCGCTCCAGCGGTCTTTGACGGTCCGCGGCGCCGATGACCCGGCCCCGCGTTCCCTCAAAATTCGTTTACTGCGCCTGCGCGCTCGACGCGAGGCCGGTCGTGTCCACGCGGACGCCGGCGCCCATCGTGCTGGAGACGCTGACCTTCCGCAGGTAGACGCCCTTCACGCCCGCCGGCTTGGCCTTGTTCAGCGCGTCGATCAGCGCGTCGAAGTTCGTCTTCAGCGCCTCGGGCGTGAACGACGCGCGGCCGATCGTGCACTGGACGATGCCGGCCTTGTCGGTGCGGTACTGCACCTGGCCCGCCTTCGCGTTCTTGACCGCCGTGACGACGTCGGCAGCGACCGTACCCACCTTGGGGTTCGGCATCAGGCCGCGGGGACCGAGGATCTGGCCCAGCTGTCCCACGACCTTCATCGCGTCCGGCGTCGCGATGACGACGTCGAAGTCCATGAAGCCTTCCTTGACCTTGGCGGCCAGGTCGTCGAAGCCGACGACTTCAGCGCCCGCCTCGGTCGCCTGCTTGGCCTTGTCGCCTTGCGCGAACACGGCGACGCGCACCTTCTTGCCCGTGCCGGCCGGCAGCACGACCGAGCCGCGCACCGTCTGGTCCGACTTCTTGGCGTCGACGCCGAGGTTCACGGCGATGTCCACCGACTCGTCGAACTTGGCGGTGGCCGTTTCCTTGACGAGCTTCAGCGCGTCGTCGATCGCGTAGGTCTTGCTGCGGTCGACCTTCGAGCGGAGCGCCGCGAGGCGCTTCGGCTGCTTGGGAGTCTTGTTCTCGGCCATGATTACTTCACCCCTTCGACGGTGATGCCCATGCTGCGGGCGCTGCCGGCGATCGTGCGCACGGCCGCATCGAGGTCCGCCGCCGTGAGGTCGGGCGTCTTGGTCCTGGCGATTTCCTCGGCCTGGGCGCGCGTCAGCTTGCCCACCTTGTCGGTGTGCGGCTTGCTGCTGCCCTTGTCGATCTTGGCCGCCTTCTTGATCAGGATCGACGCCGGCGGCGTCTTCATCACGAACGTGAAGCTCTTGTCCGCGTACGCGGTGATCACCACGGGCACGGGCAGGCCCGGCTCCATCTTCTGCGTCTGCGCGTTGAACGCCTTGCAGAATTCCATGATGTTGAGGCCACGCTGGCCCAGCGCCGGACCGATCGGCGGGCTGGGGTTGGCCTTGCCTGCAGGCACCTGCAGCTTGATGAAACCGACGATTTTCTTCGCCATGATTGCTTTTCCTCTCGGGTTCTGACGAGCGAAACGCTCTCCCCAAATGTGCGGCAGCCCTCGTTGCCTTTGCTACACGAACGGCGCCGGGCCGCCCCAAGCCGTTCGTGCTGAATTCAAACCCGCCGAAAGTATCGTGCGACGAGCGAAGCGAGTCGCGAAACTTTCGGCGGCTGGATTTACGCTTTTTCGACCTGCGCGAAATCAAGCTCGACGGGGGTGGAACGCCCGAAGATCGTGACCGACACGCGCAACTTGCTCTTCTCGTAGTTCACGTCCTCCACGTTGCCGTGGAAGTCGGTGAAAGGCCCGTCCTTGACGCGCACCGCCTCGCCCATCTCGAACAGCACCTTGGGGCGCGGCTTCTCGACTCCTTCCTGCACCTGGCGCAGGATGGCGTCGACTTCCTTCTGCGTGATCGGCGTCGGCTTGTTGGCCGTGCCGCCCACGAAACCCGTGACCTTGGGCGTGCTCTTCACCAGGTGCCACGAGTCGTCGGTCATCTCCATCTCGACGAGCACGTAGCCCGGGAAGAACTTGCGCTCCGAGATCGCCTTGGCGCCGGACTTCATTTCGACGACTTCCTCGACCGGCACCAGGATCTGGCCGAACTGCTCGGCGATCTCCGAGCGCTTGATCCGGTCGATCAGCGTGCGCTGCACGCTCTTCTCGAACCCCGAGTACGCGTGCACGACATACCAGCGCTTGCTCATCCGTCCGTCCGTCCCGTCAGAAGCTTGATGATCCAGGCGAGCGTCGTGTCGACCGAGAACAGGAACAGGCCCATCACCGCGACGAACGCGAACACGACGAGCGTCGTCTGCACGGTCTCCTTGCGCGTCGGCCACGACACGCGGCCCGCTTCCTGCCACGATTCCTGCGCGAACGCGAAGAAGGCCTTGCCCGGCTCCGACATCCACGCGACGCCAGCCGCGGCCGCGAGGCCGCCCAGCACCATCAGCACGCGCAGCAGCTGCGCCGCGTCGGCGAAGTGGTAGTAACCCCACACGCCGAGGACGATGCAAGCGACTGCCAACGCGATCTTCGCTTTATCCACTTCGCCTACCGTTCTTGTCGTTGCCGCTGCCCGCCGGGACGTCCCGCGCACCACGCATTGCGCCGTGCGCGAGGCCCATCCCTCTCTAGGGCAGGCCAGGAGGGAATCGAACCCCCAACCTGCGGTTTTGGAGACCGCCGCTCTGCCAATTGAGCTACTGGCCTACGCGATTTCTGGGCCGTTGCCTACTCGATGACCTTGGCCACGACGCCGGCGCCGACGGTACGGCCGCCTTCGCGGATCGCGAAGCGCAGGCCTTCCTCCATCGCGATCGGCTGGATCAGCGTCACCGTCATCGCAATGTTGTCCCCCGGCATCACCATCTCCGTGCCCGCCGGCAGCTCGCAGCTGCCCGTCACGTCCGTCG
>JAFEDG010000034.1 GCA_018241745.1 Pseudomonadota bacterium | reverse complement strand
GGTCGAGACTGCCGCCGGCACGGCGACGCTCGCCGGGGCGGGCGCGCGGCCGCACCCGGCGAGCGCCAGCACCACCGACGCGACGACGGCGACGCCGCGCTTCTGCGCGGCGCGCGTGCACCTCGAGGGACGCATCATGCGACCGCAAGTTACCCGCGGACGCAGCGCGCGGCAAGCGGCTGGGACCGCCGGCCGTCCGACGCTTGTGGCAGGCCGCGCAACGGCGGCAGGTTACGGACGGGCTACAATGGACGGATGTTCATCCTGCTGCTCGAGGAACCGACTCCATGATCCGCATTCGTACCCTCGCCTTCGGCGCCTGCTGCATCGCGTCGCTCGCCACGCCGGCCTTCGCTGCCGACGCCGCCCCTGCCGCCTCCGCCGCGGCCGCCACGAAGAATCCCTGCGACAAGCCGGACCCGTTCCCGGGAAAGCTTGCCAGCGATCGGCAGAAGACCACGTGGCAGAAGTCGCTCGACGCGTATGGCGTGTGCATCAAGAAATTCAGCGACGAGCAGCGCGCCATCGCCGAGTCGGCCATCAAGGCCGGCAACGACGCGGTGGCCGAGTACAACGCGGTCGTGCAGAACGCGAAGGACGAGATCGCGAAGGACCAGTAGCAGGCAGCGGCGGTACACACGAGCGGCGCCAGCGCGGCCAGGGGTCGCGTGCGAGGCGCCGCCGCATTGTCGGGGGAGCGATGGCGCATGTCAGCGTGTTCGATGTGCTGAGGCCCGGGCCGGGCCCGTCGTCCGCGCAGACCATCGGGCCGTTCGAAGCGGCCCGTCGCTTCACGCATGCGCTGGCCGCCGACGGGCTCGTCGGCAACACGGTGCGCGTCCACGTCGAACTGTACGGCGCGCTCGCGTGCAACGGCCGCGCCAACCGCACGGCCGAGGCGATCATCGCCGGGCTTGCGGGGCACCGTCCCGAAGCGGCCGACGCCGGCACGCTCGACCTCGCATACGCGACGGTCGGCGGCGCCAACCGGCTCCCGCTCGGCGGCAAGCGGCAGATCGGATTCGACGTCGACCGCGACATCGCATGGCGCGTCGACCGGGCGCTCCCCGGCGCGAGCAACGCGCTGCGGTTGATCGCGCGCGACAGCAGCGGCGGCATCCTTGCCGAGCGCTATTTCCTGTCCATCGGCGACGGCGAGGTTGTCGAGGCCGCCGAGGCGCGGCTCGCGCGCGAGGCGCCCCGGCTTCCCTACCTGTACACGAACGCCCGCGCGCTGCTCGACGTCGCGGCGGTGGCCGGCAAGCACCTGGCCGGCATCGGGCTGGCCAACGAGGCCGTGTTCCGTAGTCCCGGCGACATCCGGCGCGACCTCGCGGCGCGCGGGGACCTGATGCTGCGGTCCGTCGTGCGCGGGCTGTCCGCCGTCGCGGAACTGCCGGGTGGCACGCTGCGCCGTGCGCCAGCGCAGGCGGAAGCGCTGCGCGGATCGCCCGCATCGCCCGCCCAGTGGTGCGCGGTGTACGCGCAGGCGGTGGCCGAGGAGAATGCGGCAGGCGGCGCCGTCGTGGCCGCGCCGACGCAGGGCGCCGCCGGCCCGGTCGCGGCGCTGCTCGCGCACTGGCGCAACGCGGGTCCGCTCGAGGCCGACGAAGGTACGCTCGATTACCTGCTGACGGCAGGCGTCGTCGGCGGGCTGCTGCGCACGCTGGGCCTGCGTCAGGCCGGTTGCCAGGGTGTCGTCGGCGTTGCGTCGGCGATGGCCGCGGCCGGCTACGCGGCGCTGCTCGGCGCGACCAACGCCCAGGTGCTGCTCGCAGCCGAGCTCGCGCTCGCGCCGCACCTCGGCCAGGCATGCGACCCGACGGACGGCCGCACGCAGAAGCCGTGCATCGCGCGCAACGCGGCCGCGGCGGCGCAGGCACACGTCGCGGCGCACACGGCGCTCGCGCGGCAGAACCCGGTGGTGGGACTCGACAACGTCGCGCTCGCGATGATCGAGTCGGCGCGGTCGATGGCGACGCGGTACAAGGACGCTTCGCCGGCCGGCGCTGCGCTCAACGTCACCGAATGCTGAACGACGCGCATGCTATGCTCGCCGCGTCCCCGTTCGCCGCTCGCAGCATGATGATCGTTCGTGTCGCCCGCTTGCTGCCGCTCGTCGCGCTGCTCGGTGCCTGCGCCACCGGCGGCGACCCGATGGTGCCGTCCGAAGACACGGTGCAATGCCAGATGCAGGGCCAGCGGATCGTCATCCGCTTCGTCGACCAGGAAGCCCGGCTGCTGATGCCGCCCAACGGCGAACGGATCAACCTCTACCAGATCGGCAGCACGATGCCCGGGCAGATGCGCTTCTCGAACGGGCTGATGGAACTCACCGGCACGAACAAGGACCTGCGGCTGACGAAGGACGGGCAGTCGATGGCGCTCGTCAATTGCGAGCCGCTGATGGTCCCCAAGAAGTCGAACAACCCGTTCCTCAACATGTGAGCCCGCTGCTGCGCGCCGGATTGCGCAGGCACGCCCACCTCCCGCGCTACGGCGCCCCGTCGACGGCCAGGTACATCCAGACGTTCGAGCGAATCGGGTGCGGCACGAAGTTGCGCACGCGCGGCTGGGCCACCGGATCCTCGAGCAGGTAGTACGCGAGCCGCCACGGCGCGTAGGCGAGCACGAGGTCGGTCATCTTCGCGAACAGCGCGTCGCGCTCGGGGCCGTCGCGCAACGTGCGCGCCTTGAGGAACAGCTCGTCGTACGCCGGCAGCCGGAAGCGCGCGTCGTTGGACTGGCCGATGTTGCCGCCGTACAGGTTCTGCATGAAGTTCTCGGCGTCCGGATAGTCGGCGTTCCAGCCGTCGTGCCGCATCATGATCTTGCCCTGGCGGCCCATCTTGCGCAGTTCCGGCGTGCGGTCCTGGTGGAACTCGAAGCGCACGCCGATCGCGTCCATGTACTTCTTCCAGATCTCCTGCGACTGCCGGCCGGTGGACGTGGGCGATGACCAGAACTGGACGGTCAGCGGGCTGCCATCCGGACGCTCGCGATAGCCGTCACCGTCGCGATCCTTGTACCCGAAGCGGTCGAGCAGCGCGCGCGCGGCCGCGGGGTCGTACAGCTGCGCGTTCGTCGTGCGCGCCGCATAGCCTTCCACGTCCGGCGGGATCGGGATCGCCGCGGGCAGCGCGCGTCCCTTCAGCACCACCTTGATGAAGGCCTGCTCGTCGAAGCCCATGCCGATCGCGCGGCGCAACGCGATCTGCGCGGGCGTATACCCGCCGACCATCGGGTCTTCCATGTTGAAGTAGTCCCACCAGACGTTGGGCCGGATGAACGGGCGGTGCTGGATGCCGCGCGCGGCCAGCTCCGGCCGCAACGTGCCCTGCGGCGTCAGCAGCTGGTCGGTGAACTGCGCCGGGAATGTGTCGATCAGGTCGAGCTCGCCGCGCAGGAACGCGAGCCACGTCGACTGGCCTTCCTCGATGATGCTGATCTCGATCCGCGCGTTGCGCGGCAGCGTCTTGCCGGCGAGCGCCTTCGCGATGTCGCGCGACGCGGCCGGAACGTCCGGCGGCGGCGTATAAACCCACGTGCGGAAACCCGGATTGGCCTCCAGCACGATCCGCGCGCTGCGCTTGTACTCGCCGAGCCGGTACGGGCCGGTGCCGACCGGGTGCGCGCCGATGTCGGTGCCGTAGCGCTCGACCACCTCGCGCGCGAGGATCGACAATGCCGGCATCGCGACGACATAGGCGAACCGGTAGTCGGGCACCTTGAGCCGCAGCCGGAATGTGTAGCGGTCGACGGCCTCCAGGCCCGCGAACGGCGTGTCGTAGTCGAACGTGCCGGACTTGCGCGCGCGGT
This sequence comes from Pseudomonadota bacterium, assembly GCA_018241745.1. Lineage (GTDB taxonomy): Bacteria > Pseudomonadota > Gammaproteobacteria > Burkholderiales > Casimicrobiaceae > VBCG01. The sequence goes on along the minus strand of JAFEDG010000034.1, from coordinate 12,969 downwards.
CCTGCGCCTCGTCGCCGCCGACGAGGCGTCCTTCGAGCAGGCTCGCCCACGGCGAGCGCTTGGCCGGGTCCAGGTGGCGCTCGTAGCTGTAGACGACGTCGGCCGCCGTCACCTCGCGGCGCTTGCCGCCGAACGCCGGGTCGTCGTGGAAATAGACGCCGTGCCGAAGCTTGAACGTGTACGTCGCGCCGTTGTCGCTGACCACCGGCAGCGCCTCGGCGAGGCGTGGCACGAGCTTCACCGGCCGCGCGAGGTAATCGTAGTCGAGCAGCGTGTCGAAGACGTTCGAGATGACGCCGTCGGAAGCCGCGTCGTTGCCGAACGCGGGGTCGAAGCTCGTCTCGGCGATCGAATAAGTGACGCGCAGCGTGCCGGTCGGGGCGGCAGGCGCCGCCGCGGCGGAGGCCACGACCAGCGCGGCGAGCGCGGCCAGCAGGCAGGTGAACGGGCGGCGGGTCATCGGGACGAAGGCAGTCGAGGCCGCGGGAAGCTTATCACCGCGTACCATCGGGCCACGCGCACCGGCGCGCCGCATGCGCGGCGAGCGATCGCGCGAGCACGAGGACGACCACGATGGAAATGAAGAAGCTGTCCGGCGGCAACCTGCGCGCCGCCGGTTACGACGCCGCGACGCGCAAGCTCGTCGTCGAGCTGACGAGCGGCACGTTCGAATACGCGGGCATCGCGCCCGAGATGTGGCGCCGCTTCAGCACCGCGTCGTCGCCGTGGAGCTACTTCCGCGACAACATCGAGGAGGAGATCACGCCGCGCCGGATCCGCTGAACCGCGGACGTGACGACGGCGGCGCCGGGCAACCCCGGGCACCGCCGCCGTGTCCGTCGCACGTGGCCGGACGTCGTTACTGGATCGTCAGCTTGCGCGCGGCTTCAGCCTGCTTCTTGGCCAGCTTCAACTCCAGCACGCCGTCGGCGTACTTCGCTTCGCTCGCGGCTTCGTCGAGCTCGGCCGGCAGCGTGAAGCTGCGCTGCACGGCGCCAACGTAGCGCTCACTGCGCAGCACGCGTTCGCCTTCCTTCGCTTCGCTCGCGCGCTTCACGTCGGCGGCGATCGTCACCTGGTTGCCCTCGATGGTGACCTGGATGTCTTCCTTCTTCACACCGGGGATCTCGGCGTGGACGACGTACGCGTTGTCGCTTTCCGTCACGTCGATGCGGATCGGCGCGGCGTTCTCGTTGCGCTCGACGCGTACCGGCGCGAACAGCCCGCGGACGATCTCGTCGAAGGCACGGTGGGCGAACGGGTCATACACTTGCACTCGGGTCATGGTAGCTCCTTCGTATCCGGATAGGGGGTGCCGTCGGCCGGGCGCGCGCACTGGCGCGTGGACCCGGAAGCCGGCGTCGAACCGAATCTGGGGGAGCCCCTCCCCGTTTCAAGGCCCGCGCGCAGCCCCCCGCTAGCGGCGGCGGCGGGCCGGCGCGGCACCCCGCGACCGGGTACCTCCCGGCGCGTAGCGGCGCACCCACTGCTCGAACTCGCGGTACCAGAGCCGGGAGTTCTGCGGCTTCAGGATCCAGTGGTTCTCGTCCGGGAAGTAGACGAGCCGGGCGTCGACGTCCTTGGCCTTCAGCGTGTTGTAATACTGCAGCCCCTGCGTGCCGGGCACGCGGTAGTCGAGGTCGCCGTGGATCACCAGCGTCGGGGTCACGGCGCGCTTGACGAAGTGGTGCGGGGACTGGGCGAGGACCTTGGGCATGTTGTTCCAGTGGTAGGCGCCCAGCTCCTTGGCGAAGAACTTGTAGCCGTCGGTCGCCATCATCGACACCCAGTCGTAGCAGCCGGCATGGCACACGTAGGTCGCGTACCGGTCGGTATGGCCGTTCATGTACGCGACCATGTAGCCGCCGTAGCTGCCCCCCGTGCCGACCAGGCGCTTGCGGTCGATGTAGCCGCGCGCGAGCAGGTGGTCGGTGGCCGCCTCGACGTCCGCGTACTCCTTCTCGCCGTAGCGGCCGGTGATCGACTCGATGAACCGCTGGCCGAACCCCGTCGAGCCGTGGTAGTTGACCATCGCGACCACGTAGCCCCAGCCTGCGAACACGTGCGCGTTCCAGCGGAAGTGCCACCCGTCATGGTGAGCCGAATGCGGGCCGCCATGGATCGAGTGCATCAGCGGCCACTTCTTCTTCGGGTCGAAGTCCGGCGGGAAGGTCACCCACACCTGCACCGGCTCCCCGCCCCACCCCTTGACGGTCATTTCCTTCGTCTCGCCGAACGCGTGGCGGCCGAGGATGGCGGCATTGAGGGTCTCGATCGGGCGCTCGCCGGTGCCGTCGCCGCGGCACGCGAACAGTGCCGGCGGATGGGCGGCCGTGGCACGGTCGAACGCGATCACGCTGCCGTCGCGCGATTGCGCGAAGGCGCCGACAGTCCCGCCCGCGACGAGCGGCACGGGCTGCGCCGCGTCGAGCGCCAGCGACCAGAGGCCGATGCGGCCGCGGTCCTCGCACGTGAAGCGCAGCGCATGCCCGTCCGGCGCCCACGCGACGGCCCCCACGCCGCGGTCGAAGCGCGTCGCCAACCGGCGCGACGCACCGCTCCTGCGGTCGACGACGCGCAGGTGCCCCTGGTCGTTGAACGCGCGCTGCGTGTCGTAGGCGACGTGCGCGATCCAGCGGCCGTCCGGCGAGAACACCGGGTGCCCGTCGTCCATGCCGCTGCCTTCCGTCAGCACGCGCCGGCGCTTCGTCGCGACGTCGATCAGCACCAGGTCGCGCCGGTGCATCATGCCCTGCTCCGGCGCGCGATCGACGGAGACGACGACCTCGCGGCCATCGGGCGCCACGTCGTAGTCGGAACCCGCGGGGTCCCACGGCGGCAGCTGCAACCCGCTGCCCGCCATCAGGTCGCGGCAACGGCCGGTGGCGACGTCGCAGACGAACAGGTGCGCCTCGCGGCCGTCCGTGAGCCAATGGTCCCAGTAGCGGTATTCGGCGCGTTCGGTGACGTGGGCCTTCACCTTGTCATCGGCGCGTTCCTTGAGCCGCCGCGCTTGCGCCGCGTCGGTCGAAAGATCGGGCCACACGCGCGAGACAAACGCGATGCGCTTGCCGTCCGGGAACCACTTGAGCCCGTGGCAGCCGGTGGCCAGCGTCGTCACTCGCCGGGCCTCCCCGCCGTCGGCGGCGATCACGTACAGCTGGGGCTCCTTGTCGTCGCCCCGCTTGGCCGTGAACGCGACGCGCTCGCCCGTGGGCGACCAATGCGGGTCGGAGTCCTTGCTGCCGGCGGTCAGCCGGCGCGCCGCGCGGCGGCTGCCTGCCAAGCCGGTCGGGAACATCCACAGCTCGGTTGCCGACTCGTTCTTGTCCATGTCGAAACTGGTGACGGCGGCGCAGGCAGTGCTGCCGTCGGGCGCAAGCGTCGGCGTGCCGATGCGCTTCAGCGCCCACAGCGAGGCGACGTCGAGGGGAGGTTTGCGGCGAGCGGCCATGAACGAATCCGGGGGGTTAGAATCGACCGGACATTCTAGCGGCCGCCTCCATCGCGGCGCACCATTCCAGGAAGACTGATGACGACGATGCAATACAGGCGGCTCGGGCGGTCCGGGCTCAAGGTCAGCGAGCTGTCGTTCGGCTCGTGGGTGACGTATGGCAACCAGCTCGACGACAGCCTCGCGCGCGACTGCATGGCGGCGGCCTACGACGCGGGCGTCAACTTCTTCGACAACGCCGAGGTATACGCCAAGGGCCAGTCCGAAGTGATCATGGGCGACGTGCTGAAGAAGCTTGGCTGGCGCCGCGCGTCGTACATCGTCTCGACCAAGTTCTACTGGGGCTTGAACGACGGCCCGAACGAACGCAACACGCTCAACCGCAAGTACCTGATGCAGGCGATCGACGCGTCGCTCAAGCGCTTCCAGCTCGACTACGTCGACCTCGTGTTCTGCCATCGGCCGGACCCGGACACGCCGCTCGAGGAAACCGTGCACGCGATGCACGACATGATCGCCGCCGGCAAGGCGCTGTACTGGGGCACGTCGGAGTGGTCGGCGGCCGAGATCTACGCCGCCTGGGAGATCGCGGAGCGCCACCACCTGCACAAGCCGGTGATGGAACAGCCGCAGTACAACCTGTTCCACCGCGAGCGCGTCGAGAAGGAATACGCGCGGCTGTACGCGGACCTGGGCATCGGCACGACGATCTGGAGTCCCCTCGCGTCGGGCCTTCTGACCGGCAAGTACAACGACGGCATCCCGAAGGACTCGCGCGGCGCGATCAAGGGCTACGAATGGCTCGCCGAGCGGCTCACCAACCCGGTCGAGATCGCCAAGGTGAAGAAGCTCGCGCCGATCGCGCAGGACCTCGGCTGCTCGCTCGCGCAGCTCGCGATCGCGTGGTGCCTCAAGAACCCGCACGTGTCGACGGTGATCACCGGCGCGTCCCGCGTGTCGCAGGTGCACGAGAACCTGGGCGCACTGGACGTCGTCGGCAAGCTCACGCCGGACGTGGTGACGCGGATCGAGGCGATCACCGGCTGACGCGATGAACCCGCTCGAATCCTGGACCGAGGAGCAACGCTCCGCGTGGCTGTACCGCGTGTGTGCGGAAGCCGAGGCCGGCAGCGTCCGCGGCGAGCTCTTCACCCGGCTCGCCGGCGAGGCGCTCGCGCAGGCGGCGATCTGGCGCGCGCAGCTGACGGCGCGTGGCCACCCGCCGCCGGGACCTTACGTGCCCGACTCGCGGACGCGCCTCGTCGCCACGCTGGTACGCGCGCTCGGCCCGCGCCGCCTGCGCGGCGTGCTCGCGGCGATGAAGGTGCGCGGCATGTCCGTCTATGCGTCCGGCGGGGCGCCGCTCGGCCACGGCACGCCGCCCGCCGCCGGCCGCGTCGAGCATCGGCATCGCGGCCTGACGGGCGGCGGTGGCAACCTGCGGGCAGCGGTGTTCGGCGTGTCGGACGGGCTCGTGTCGAACATGGGCCTGATCTTCGGCGTGGCGGGTGCCAGCGCGCCGGCGCACGTCGTCGTGCTGTCGGGCATCGCCGGCCTCGCCGCCGGCGCGTTTGCGATGGCGGCCGGCGAGTTCGTGTCGGTGAAGTCGCAGCGCGAACTGTTCGAATACCAGATCGGCCTCGAGCGCGACGAGCTCGAGCAGTACCCGGAAGCGGAGGCGCAGGAGCTGGCGCTGATCTACGCGGCCAAGGGCCTGCCGCGCAAGCAGGCCGAGCGTGTCGCGCAGCGCATCGTCGCCGACCCAGAGCACGCGCTGGACACGCTGGCGCGCGAAGAGCTCGGCCTCAACCCCGACGACCTCGGCTCGCCGGCCGGCGCCGCGCTGTCGTCGCTCGTGTCGTTCGCACTCGGCGCCGCGGTGCCGGTGCTGCCGTTTCTCGTCGGCGCACCGGCGGCCCTGACGTGGGCGATCGCGTTGTGCGCGCTCGCGCTGGCCGGCGTCGGCGCGTTGCTGTCGCTGTTCACCGGGCGGCCCGCGGTGCGGTCGGCGGCGCGCCTGATGCTGCTGGGGGCCCTTGCGGGCGGCGGCACCTGGCTCATCGGTCGCCTGGCCGGCGTAGCGCTCGCCTGATGCCGGACCGCACAGGCGCGACGCGACCGCGCGTCACGCTGAAGCCGGGCCGCGAAAAGTCGCTGCTCGCGCACCACCCCTGGGTGTTCTCGGGCGCGCTCGCCGATGCCGATGCCGCGATCGAGCCGGGCGCGACCGTGGACCTGCATGCCGCGGACGGCACGTGGCTCGCACGCGCGGCATGGTCGCCGTCGTCGCAGATCCGGGCTCGTGCGTGGACCTTCGCCGCGGACACGCCGATCGACGCGGCGTTCTTCCGCGCGCGGATCGACGCGGCTGTCGCGGCGCGCGCACCGCTTGTCGATGCGGACCACGACGCCGTGCGCCTCGTGCACGCGGAAGCCGACGGGCTGCCGGGCGTCGTCGTCGATCGTTATGCCGACGCGCTGGTCGTGCAGCTGCTCGCCGCGGGCCCGGAGCGCCATCGCGAGGCGATCGTCGACGCGCTGGTCGCGGCGACGGGCGCTCGTACCGTTGTCGAACGCTCCGACGCCGAAGTCCGCGCGCTCGAAGGCCTCCCGATGCGCCATGGCGTGGTGCGCGGTCACGTCGACGGACCGGTCGCGATGCGCGAGGCCGGTCTCGCCTACCGCGTCGACGTGCTGGGCGGCCAGAAGACAGGGTTCTACCTCGACCAGCGCGACAACCGCGCGCTTGTCCGGCAACACGCACGCGGGCGGCGGGTGCTGAACGCGTTCTGCTACACGGGCGGATTCACGCTGGCCGCGCTTGCGGGCGGCGCCGACAGCGTGCTGTCGATCGACAGCTCCGGCCCTGCGCTCGCGCTCGCGCTCGCCAACCTCGCGGCCAACCCCACGCTCGCGGCCTCGCGCGCAACGTGGGCCGAGGCCGACGTGTTCAGCGAATTGCGCGTGCTGCGCAATCGCGGCGCGCAGTTCGACCTGATCGTGCTGGACCCGCCCAAGTTCGCACCCACGGCTGCGCTCGCCAGCCGCGCCGCCCGTGCGTACAAGGACATCAACCTGCTCGCGCTGAAGATGCTTGCGCCCGGCGGCTTGCTGGCGACGTTCTCGTGCTCGGGCGGCATCGGGAGCGAGTTCTTCCAGAAGGTCGTCGCCGGTGCGGCGGCGGACGCCCGCGTCGACGCGACGATCGTCGCCCGCCTCGCGGCCACGGCGGACCACCCGGTCACGCTGGCGTTTCCCGAAGGCGAATACCTGAAGGGGCTGCTGCTGCGGCGCTAGGGTCCGACCCTATTTATTTTCCAATGGGGCGGTAGCGTCAACGTGCGCGATGAGCCGCGAAAATAAATAGGGTCGGACCCAAAAACAAGGCCGTGGGCTTAGGGCCCACGGCCTTGCAGTGCGATGGACTGGACAGGAGGTCAGTCCATCGGATCGTTCCGGCGTCCCGCGTCGAAAGTTCCGGCTTCCTCTCGCCTACGCCGCCTTCTTCATGCAGTCACTCATGAACTTCTTGCGGTCGTCGCCCGTCTTGCCCTTCGACGCCGTGTTGCACGCTGCCATCTTGTTGTCGTCCGCCTTCTTGGCGTCCGACAGGCACGTCTTCATGAACGCCTTGCGGTCGTCGCCCTTCTTGTCGCCCGCCTTCGCGTTGCACGCCTTCATCCGCTCCTGCTGCGCGTTCTCGGCCAGTGCCGGAGTCGCCGCCACGGCGGCAAATCCCGCCAGCACTGCCATCGCCACCCAACGCTTCATGGTGCCCATCCTCCTGGTTGTAAGCGACGATTTCGTGACGGCCCGCGGCGGGATACCGCAGGGTCCGCCGCCGACCGCGGCCGCCTTGAATCCAGTCTAAGGGACGCTCGCCAGCCGGCGCAATCGTTTCCGCGCACCGGTTGTCACGGGCTGTTGCGACGTCGCATCAAGGTCACGGCAAGGCGCCCCCGAAAAAGGATGCAGGTCCGGCATAAATCGGTTAACCTGTTGTTTTTGTTGCAGTACCTTGTTGGAGCCCGCGATGTCGTCCACGATCAAGCCGCCCGTCGCCACGGCCGCCGCCCGTCCATTGCGCCCGGTCGATGACACCCGCATCACCGGCATGAGCGAGCTCACGCCGCCGTCTCACGTGCTGCGCGAATTCCCGCTGTCGGAAGTCGCCGCGGAAACCGTGTGGCAGGCGCGCCAGGACATCCACCGGATCCTGCACGGCGCCGACGACCGCCTGCTCGTCGTCGTGGGGCCGTGCTCGATCCACGATTACGACGCGGCGATCGATTACGCGACGCGCCTCGCGACGTTGCGCCGCGAGCTGGCGGCCGACCTCGTCATCGTGATGCGCGTCTATTTCGAGAAGCCACGCACGACGGTCGGCTGGAAGGGCCTCATCAACGACCCGCGGCTCGACGACAGTTACCGGATCAACGAAGGCCTGCGCCTCGCGCGCCGCATCCTGCTCGAGATCAACGAGCTCGAGCTGCCTGCGGGCACCGAGTACCTCGACATGATCACGCCGCAATACCAGGCGGACCTGATCGCATGGGGCGCGATCGGCGCGCGCACCACCGAGAGCCAAGTGCATCGCGAGCTCGCGTCGGGCCTCTCGTGCCCGGTCGGCTTCAAGAACGGCACCAATGGCGACATCAAGATCGCCGTCGACGCGATCAAGGCTGCGTCGGCGCCACACCATTTCCTGTCCGTGTCGAAGGGCGGCCACTCGGCCATCGTGCACACCGCCGGCAACGAGGACTGTCACATCATCCTGCGCGGCGGCAAGGAGCCCAACTACGACGCAGCGAGCGTCGATGCCGCGGCGCGCGGGCTCGCGGCCGCGGGCCTCGCGGCGCGGCTGATGATCGACTGCTCGCATGCGAACAGCCGCAAGGACCATCGCCGCCAGATCGAGGTCGCCGCCAACATCAGCCACCAGATGCGAAGCGGCGATTCGCGCATCATCGGCGTCATGCTCGAGAGCCACCTCAACGAAGGCCGCCAGGACCTGGCACCGGGCCGCCCGCTCGATTATGGCGTGTCGATCACCGATGCATGCATCGGCTGGGCCGACACGATGCCCGTGCTGCAGGAACTCGCGGCCGCCGTCCGCGCGCGGCGCCTCGCGCGCGACTGACGCGATGCTCGAGATCGCGGAGGTCGGGCGCACGATCTCCGAACGCGCCTACAAGCGCGCGTTGCCCGACCTGCGCGAAGCACTGCTCGCGGCACAGTTCGACCTCGCGAAGGCCGCGCGCGGTCCGTTGCTCGTGCTGCTTGCCGGCATCGAGGGTGGCGGCCGCAGCGAGACGGCGAACCGCCTCACTGCGTGGATGGACCCGCGCCATATCCGCACGATGGCGTTCGGCCCGCGGACGCCGGAAGAAGATGCGCACCCGATCGCCTGGCGCTACTGGCGCGCGCTGCCGGCGCGCGGGACGATCGGACTCTTCATGAACGCGTGGTATCGCGAAGTGGCGCGCTATCACGGCAGGCCGAACGGCTATGCGCGCTTCGAGTACCTGCTCGACGAAATCCGGCGGCACGAAACGATGCTCGCCGCCGACGGCTTCCTGATCCTCAAGCTGTGGTTCCACCTGTCGCCGGAAGCCGCGGCGACGCGGCTCGAGGAACTGCAGCAGGACCGCAACCGTCTGGAGCCGGTCGGGCGCGCGCGCAAGGCGATGGACGCCTACTTCGCGCGCCGCGCCGTATGGGAGGAACTGCTGCGGCAGACGTCGACGCCGCATGCGCCGTGGCACATCGTCGAAGGCGCGGACCCCCGCTACCGCGACCTCGCGACGGGCCGCCTGGTTCTCGACGCGCTGCGTGCCGCCGCGGCACCGCGTGCGCGTCGCGCCGCGCCGCGCGCCACGCGCGTCGGTGCCGCGAGCATCGGCATCACGCTGCTCGACACGCTCGACCTCGATGCGCGGATGACCGACGCGCAATACGACGACGCGCTGCCTGCATTGCAACAAAAGCTCGCGCGCCTGACGCGTCGCAAGCGCTTTCGCAAGCACGCGCTGGTGCTGGTGTTCGAAGGCGTCGACGCCGCCGGCAAGGGCGGCGCCATCCGGCGCGTGACAGGCGCGCTCGACGCCCGCCAGTACCAGATCGTGCCCGTGTCCGCCCCCAACGAGGAGGAGAAGCTCTATCCGTACCTGTGGCGCTTCTGGCGCCACGTGCCGCGCAAAGGCGGCATCACGCTGTTCGACCGCAGCTGGTATGGGCGCGTGCTCGTCGAGCGGGTCGAAGGCTACTGCACGCCCGCGGACTGGCATCGCGCATACGGCGAGATCAACCAGTTCGAGGAGAACCTCGTTGCCGGCGACATCGTCATCTGCAAGTTCTGGCTGCAGGTGAGCAAGGGGGAGCAGCTCGCGCGCTTCCGTTCGCGCCAGAAGACGGCGTTCAAGCAGTTCAAGATCACCGCGGACGACTGGCGCAACCGCAAGCGCTGGGCCGACTACCGCGCCGCGGCCAACGACATGATCGAGCGCACGTCCAGCGAGATCGCGCCATGGACGCTCGTCGCCGCCGACGACAAGCGCTGCGCGCGCGTCCAGGTGCTGCAGACGATCGTGGACCGGCTCGACGCCGCGCTGGGATGAGCGCGCCGGGCCGCCCCAAGCGCGAAGGCGCGGAGCGCGCGGCGGACAGCCGGTCGCGATGAGCGCGACCGCAGGCGCGCCCTACCGTGCGCCCGGCTGGCTGCGCGGCAGCCACGCGCAGACGATCCTGCCGTTCCTGCTGCCCAAGCTCGACCCGCCGCTCGTGCGCGAGCGCGTGGAGATCGGCGACGGCGACTTCTGGCTGTTCGACTGGCTCGCGACGCCCGCGCCCGCCGGTGCGCCCGTCGTCGTCGTGTTCCACGGACTCGAGGGTGGCTCGACGTCGCACTACGCGCGCGCGGTGCTGGCCGAGCTCGCGCGCGTCGGCTGGCGCGGGGTCGTGCCGCATTTCCGCGGCTGCGGCGGCGAGCCCAACCGGCTGCCGCGGGCTTATCACTCGGGTGACCATGCGGAGATCGGCGCGATGCTCGCGGCAGTCCGTGCGCGCGTCGGCCCGGAGACGCCGATGTACGCGGTCGGCGTGTCGCTCGGCGGCAGCGCGCTCGTCAACTGGGTCGGCCGGCAAGGCATCGACGCGGCGCGCACGCTCGTTGCCGCCGCCGCGGTGTCGACGCCGCTCGACCTGATGGCAGCGGGCCTCGCGATCGCCCGTGGCTTCAACAAGGTCTACACGGCGCATTTCCTCAAGGACCTGAAGCCGAAGGCGCTCGCGATGGCCCGCCGCTTCCCGGGCCTGATCGACGTCGCGCCGGTGCGCCGCGCGCGTTCGATGTGGGACTTCGACGACGTCGTCACGTCGCGGCTGCACGGATTCACCGGCGTCGTCGACTACTGGACGCGCGCATCGTCCAAGCCGTGGCTGCGCGATGTCGCGCTGCCGACGCTCGTCATCAACGCACGGAACGATCCATTCATCCCGGCGTCATCGCTGCCAAGCCCCCACGAGGTGGCACGCGCCGTTGTCCTCGAGCAGCCGGCGCACGGCGGCCACGCGGGTTTCCCGACCGGGCCGTTTCCGGGCGCAACGCGGTGGCTGCCGGCCCGCTTGCTATCATTCTTCCGCACCGGGCGCTGAACGCGCTGTCGTCGCCCCGAATCCACTCCGCCGCCGCGCCACGAGCGCGTCGCGCCACGCCCCGCCGAGCCATGCAACTACCCGCCGAAATCTTCAAGGCCTACGACATCCGCGGCATCGTCGGCCGCACGCTCACCGAGCCCATCGTCCGCGCCGTCGGGCAGGCGCTGGGCACGCTCGCCCGCGAACAGGGTCGCGACACGATCGCGATCGGACGCGACGGCCGGCTGTCCGGGCCTGCGTTCGTCACCGCGCTGGCCGACGGCATCCGTGCCGCCGGCGCCCACGTCATCGACCTCGGCATGGTCGTCACGCCGATGACCTATTTCGCCGCGCAACACCTCGGGACCGGCTGCAGCACGATGGTCACCGGCAGCCACAACCCGCCCGACTACAACGGGCTCAAGATGGTGATCGACGGCAAGACGCTGTCCGGTGACGACATCCAGGCATTGCGCGCGCGGATCGAGCGCGGCGACCTGATGACCGGCGCGGGCAGCTACCGGACGCACGACATCGGCCCCGCGTACCGCGACCGCATCGTCGGCGACGTGAAGCTCGCGCGGCCGCTGCGCATCGCGATCGACTGCGGCAACGGCGTCGCCGGTGCCTACGCGCCGGCGCTGTTCCGTGCGCTGGGCTGCAACGTGGTCGAGCTGTTCTGTGACGTCGACGGTCATTTCCCCAACCACCACCCGGACCCGTCGCAGCCGAAGAACCTGCGGGACCTGGTTGCGCGCCTCGCGCAGGGCGACTGCGATCTCGGGCTTGCGTTCGACGGCGACGGCGACCGGCTGGGCGTCGTCACGCCGCGCGGCGCCGTCATCTTTCCCGACCGCCAGCTGATGCTCTATGCGGCCGACGTGCTGTCGCGCGTGCCCGGCGCGACGATCATCTACGACGTCAAGAGCACGCGGAACCTGAAGCCGTGGATCGAGAAGCACGGCGGCAAGCCACTGCTGTGGAAGACCGGCCATTCGCTGATCAAGGTCAAGATGAAGGAGACGGGTGCGGCGCTCGCCGGCGAGATGAGTGGCCACACGTTCTTCGGCGAGCGCTGGTATGGCTTCGACGACGGCCTCTACACCGGGGCGCGGCTGCTCGAGATCGTGTCGCGCGCCGAGGACCCCGGCGCGATGCTGGAGGCGCTGCCCGACGCACTGTCGACGCCCGAACTTGCGCTGCCGCTCGCCGAAGGCGAGCAGCACGCGCTGATCGCCGAGCTGCAGGCGAGCGCGCAGTTCCCGGGCGCCGATGACGTGATCCGCATCGACGGCCTGCGTGTCGAGTACCCCGACGGCTTCGGTCTCGCGCGCGCATCGAACACCACCCCCGTCGTCGTGCTGCGCTTCGAGGCCGACGACGCCGCGGCGCTCGCGCGGATCCAGCAGGCCTTCCGGCATGTGCTGGAAGCCGCGCGGCCCGGTCTCGCGCTGCCGTTCTGATGAGCGCCAGGCCCGCCATCACGCTCGCGGACGTCGTCGCGGCACGCGAGCGCATCCGCGGCGCGATCTACGAGTCGCCGTGCGTCGAGTCGATCCCGCTGTCGCAACTGACCGGCGCGCACATCTACTGCAAGCTCGATTACCTGCAGCGAACCGGGAGCTTCAAGGAACGCGGCGCACGCAATGCGCTGCTGCAGCTGAGCGCCGAGCAGCGCGCGCGCGGCGTGGTCGCGGCCTCGGCCGGCAACCACGCGCAGGGAATCGCGTATCACGGCCGCCTGCTTGGCATTCCGGTCACCGTCGTGATGCCGCGCTTCGCCGCGCTGATCAAGGTCAGCAACTGCCGCGCGTTCGGCGCCAACGTCGTGCTGCACGGCGACGACCTGTCGGACGCGCGCGCCAAGGCGCACGAGCTCG
>JAFEDG010000033.1 GCA_018241745.1 Pseudomonadota bacterium | reverse complement strand
GGCTTCGTTCCCGAGCCCAGCGACGACCGCGCGCCCACGCCCGACGAGCTCGCCGCGATGGAGAAGGACGTGCTGCAGTCGGGTTACGGCATCGCGCGCGTCGAGCGCCTGCCGGGCAACGTGGGGTACCTGGATTTGCGCGGCTTCGGCCCCGCGGAATTCACCGGCGAGGCGTATACGGCCGCGCTGTCGCTGCTCGCGGGCACCGACGCGATGATCGTCGACCTGCGGCACAACGGCGGCGGCGACCCGTCCGCGGTGGCGTACTTCATGAGCCACTTCTTCGCCACCGGCGACCGTCGCCACCTGAACGACATCTACTCGCGCCCGACCGATCGCACCGACCAGTTCTGGACCGTCCCGGTGAAGGTGCACTACACGCGGCCGGTCTACGTGCTCACGTCGAAGCATACGTTCTCGGGCGGCGAGGAGTGCGCGTACGACTTCCAGACGCAGAAGCGCGCGACGCTCGTCGGCGAGACGACCGGCGGCGGCGCCAATCCAGGCGACATGGTCGCGCTGGTCGACGACTTCGTCGTGTTCATCCCGACGGGACGCGCGATCAACCCGATCACCAGGACCAACTGGGAGCACGTCGGCGTGAAGCCCGACGTGCCGATGGACGCGGCGCAGGCCAAGCAGTACGCCTACGCGACGATCCTGCGCGCGCAGGTGGCCGCTGCCAAGGACCCCGAGGCGCGCGACGAGCTCACGCACCTCCTGGAGCGCGCCGAGAAGGGCGACGTCAATTAGGGTCCGACCCTATTTTCCGCGGCCGGCCCTTACCGAAAAATAGGGTCGGACCCTATATATGAGGCGTCAGCCAGCGCACCAGTGACGCGGCGTCCACCGCGCCAGACTGCCGCGCCACTTCGCGCCCGCCCTTGAACACGATCATCGTCGGGATGCTGCGGATGCCGTAGCGCCCGGCGATCTCCTGCGCCGCCTCCGTATCCAGCTTGGCAAAGCGGACGCGCGGCTCCATCTCGCCCGCCGCGCGCGCGAACTGCGGCGCCATCATCTTGCACGGCCCGCACCACTCGGCCCAGAAGTCGACGACCACCGGGATGTCGTTGCGCGCGATCTGCGCATCGAAGTTGTCGGGCGTGAGCTCGATGGGACGCCCGTCGAACAGCGGCTGGTGGCACTGGCCGCAGGACGGGTGCTGGGCGAGCCGTGCTTCCGGCACGCGGTTGGTCGCCGCGCAATGCGGGCAGACGATGTGGAGGCTATCGGCCATGGCGTTCAATCCGTCGGTCTGGACCTGGCCAAGATGGCGCCGCGCGTCGTCCCGGTCAAGAGGTGCGTCACCCGCGGCTGCTGTCCACCGCCCACGTCGCGTCCGACGCCGACAGCCTGTGCGCGACGGTCCCCGCGGCGATCAGCAACGCCGTCGCCAACACTGCCGCCGCGAACACGCCCACCTTGAGCGTGACCAGCGCGCCGAGCGCCGCGCCGGCGCACATCGCCAGCACCACCGTCGCGCGCCGCCGCCACTGCGTCGTGCCGCGTCCCGCCAGCCGCGAATCCGACGCGAGCGACGACAGCGTCGAGGTAAGCACGGTGGTGGACAGATCGGGCACGCCCACGCCGCGCGCCGCGGCGTTCTGCAGGCCCATCGCCAGCGCGAGCACGACGATCATCGCGTACGCATGCGGCCCGTCCGGCGAGACGAGCCCCCATGCCACGCCGGTGGCGACGAGCAGCAGCACGATCTCCACGTACAGCGCGGTGGCGAGCAGTCGCCCCCGGTGATCGCCGAAGTGCGTGACCACGCGCCCGCCGATCACGGCACCCACCATGAATGACAGGATGGCCGCGAGCGACGCGCCGATCGAGAACGCATGCGGCGCCGCCACCGCAAAGCCCAGGAACACGACGTTGCCCGTCATGTTGGCGACGAACACGTGGTCGAGCTTCAGGAAGCTGATGGCGTCGACGACGCCGGTGACGAACGTCATCGTCAGCAGCACCACGGGCAGCGGGCCGTGCGCGTCGTCGGACAGCACCGTGGCCATCGCGCGTCAGTCCGGCAGCGGGACCTTGAGGCGCGCTTCTGCCAGCGGAATCTCCGCGCGCTTGGCCGCGGCCTGCTGCGGCTTGCCGGCCTTGTCCAGCGCCTGGGCCCACGTCTCGTACATGAGCACGTTGTCCTTGTCGAAGCGCGAGGCGAGCGCGAGCGCAGTCAACGCCTGGTCGACATGGCCCTGCGCCAGCTCGGCCCGTGCGACACCCGTGTACGCATTGCCCTCGGGCAGGATCTGCGTGGCCGCCGCAAACTGCACGGCCGCATCCGCCGGCCGCCCGAGCCGCAGCAGCGCCTCGCCATAGATCTCGCGCGCGCCGGTGCTCGGCTCGCCGGCGTCGATGGCCGCCTGCAGCTCGCGCGCGGCCGTGGCGTAGTCGCCCTGCAGGTACTTGGCATAGGCCAGCAGCCATTGCGCGGTCAGCATCGCCTCCCGGTCGTCACGCGCCTTGGCCTGCGCGTACTCCGCATTGAGCACGGCCAGCCCTTGATCCATCTTGCCGTTGAGCAACAGCATGCCGCCCCGGTTGATCGCGATGTCGTGGTCGCGAGGCACGCGCTGCACGCCGACGTCGGCCCAATGCAGCGCCTCCGCATTGCGATGGAGGTAATAAAGCCCGATGGACCGCCACATGAGCGCCGCCGGGTCGTTGGGGTCCTGGGCCAGCACCGCGCGCGTGGTGGCGACCAGGCCGGCAAAATCGCCGACGCCACCGTGCATCATGATCAACTGGCGCAAGTCGTCAAGGTTGCGCGCCGACGCCGCGCGTGCGGCCAGGAAGCGCTCCGCATCGTCGGCCCGGCCTACACGCGCCAGCGCCGACGCGTAGTTGCCGCCCACCACCGGTAGCTGCGGGTCCAGCGCCAGCGCGTGCTCGTAAGCCTTGACGGCCGCCGCATCCTCGCCCTGCTCGGTCCGAATGAGCCCCAGCAGGTTGTACGCCCAGGCGTCATCGCTGGCCGGGGGATGCGAGAGGACGTAGTCGATGGCGGCCAGCGTCTGCGGGAACGCCGTGCCCTGCGCCTTCTCCTGGTCGTGCAGGTAGGACGCGAGCACGTACGGGTCCGCCAGCTGCGCCAGCGCGCGGCCGCCTTCCTTCAGCAGCGCGTCCACGTTGCCGTCGTCGCGCGTCACCGTCACCGACTGCGTGTTGGCGCCCTCCACTACGCGCAGCACCAGCCGCAGCGACGGCGGGTCCTGCAGGATCTCGCCGCCGATACGATGCTCCGGCATACCCAGCAGGCGCCGACCGTAGCGGACGATGGACTTCATCGACAGCCCCGACGTCGCCACCTGGATGTCCGGGATGGCGCTGTCCGCCTCCAGCGCCCGCCGCGTATGCGACGTGGACGCCGCACCCTGGATCTTCTGCAGCTCCGTGAGGATGGCGCCCGCGATCACCGGGCCCGTGTACCCGCGCTGCGTCAACTCCAGCGGCGCACTGATGCCGTCGATGTCCAGCGTATCCCGCCGCAGTTCGCGGACGAACGCGTAGACCAGCGCGACGATGGCCGCGATGAGGACCAGGCTGACGAGGATGGAGAACAGCGCGCCGATGTTTTCGGCGAGGGCCGCGAGGCGGCGCTTGCGGGGTGGTTGTGGCGGCGGTGGTGGGCCGGCCAGCGCCAAGTTGCGCGGCTCGTTCGAGGCGCGCGTGCGTCGACTGAAGAAAGGGTGGGATGAGAGGTCGCGGACCGCCGCGATATGGCGGCCGGGGCGGAACCATTGGCGGCGGAGTTTCACGCGGTGAATGCTACTCCGCCGCCGCAATGAGCAACAGGAGCGCGCGTTACGTGTACCGACCCGATGGCAGCTCGTCAGAACGCAATATCGACATGAACGGGATCAAGGTTGGTCAATGCCGGCCACGAGAACGCCTCGAGGACATCACCGCAATCCTTGCCGACGTACTTGTAGACTCCCATGTAGCCGTCCGCATAGGCACCGCGCCACGGATCGATCTTGGTGTACGTGAATGTCCCCGTCTTATAGTTGGCCTGATTGGTGGGCCCACGATACGAACCGCCGTACTGGTTTGGACAATGCGCGTCTGGTCCACAGGTGTTGTCGATGAGGAATGTTGCATCGGCATTGTCGAAGTGGTCAGTAAGTAAAGCGATTCGCGAATACCGTTGTTCCGGGAGCGCAGCGATGCGCGCAACCGTTGAGTCCGGATCATCTGGTTCGGCGAAGCGAACCTCGATGCTTTCATAAGGTGCGGGTCGCAAAGTAGTCGCCACAACCCCGGTTTTGTCTGCCTCGTGCCTTGAGATCAGATAGTTGGTTGCCGAAGAGCTAACGAGCTTTTCTCCCGATCCGTCGAACGCGACAAATTGCCCATTAACGCAAAGCGAATCCGTGATGTTCATTAGAGCGAAGAATAGTGGCTCCGGCAGATCCACGGTTCCCACCGCTATGGCATCGTTCTCTTTGCCGAGCTGCCCGCGGTAGACAACTTGGACATAAATGTCCGACGCCGAAAATGGCAACGGGTGGTTGGACAGATCGAACTCCAGTTGCCGCTCCTCGCCACTGGCAAGACTCAACGGCTGCGGTTCGGAAGTCGCGACCTGTTCCTTATCGTCACGGCAATCAAACGGCGCAGCGACATCCGGCGACCCGTATTGGCCATGAAGGTCGCTCGTATAGCACGTGTTGTTGCGAAACCGAATGACCGCGACGGCAGTACCCTTCGTCATCGCCTCGCTCCGCGCATTGGTATTGCGTACCTTGAGCTTAAGCTTGGTAAAGCCTGTACTCGAAGAGTGATCGGCCACCGCGAACACGCCTACGGCCGGCGCCGTGATTGCAAGCGTGCCCCGAAAGAAGTAGTCGAGGAGCCCAGCGCTGTAAGCCACAGCGCGCGGGATGAGTAGTGCGGCCATTGCGTCGTAGTTGGCACGTACGAGGGTGTACGCAGGGTACGTGGAAGCGGCGCTAAACATCCCTTCCGCTGAAAGCGGGATATTTGTGGCAACACCTACGCCAGCGTCGGCCACGTTGCCAACAAGCAGGGCGACGCGCGCCGAGAGGTGCCGAGCACAGGGCAATGGATAGGCCTGCAACACCCGCGTATATGCGCTGACCGCGGTGATGGGCAGCGCGTAGGTTGTTGCTCCTATGTTCGTGCCTGCGCTGAAGAACCCGCGATTCGAATAGTCGGCGAGTCCGCTCAGTGTCTCCGTGAAAAAGAACGAGCCGTACGAGTCTCTTGATGGTATTGGATATCCGAGGTACTCAAGTGGCTGCGCAATCCCTATGTAATCGGCAGGCGATGTATCGTTCGTGCAGACTATATGTGTGGTTGCCGGCACGCCACGTGCGCGATTGTTCATGTACTGCTCTAGCACGCTCTTGTGACCTCCCGTACACGGAATCCGCGGCATCGGGTCCGGATCACCGGGACAGAGCCTACCGGAATGCGTGTCGTTACGCGTGTGCTGGGGTTGTGCCATGTCTTGGATAAGGTGAAGAACGTCGCCAAGTGCACGAAACGTGGTTGCCCACCACCGATTGCGCTCAAGCTCGGTCATCGCGACCTCATTACCGCTCCCGGCATTTCCCGTAAGTGCGCGATACATCGATTCACGCGCGTCGAACACGCTGAAATGATTGGAGCGAGTTAAATCGGGAGCGTTGTCGCCCTTTCCTGGGATTCGGCCAATTGCCCAATCGTCCGCGCGCACACCGCGATCATCTAGGAATTGCAGGGGCTTTCGATTGACTGGATCTAGAAAATGGTTAAGCACCCTGTAGCGCTCGTTGTTTGCGGTGGCAATAAACGGATTGTCTTGGGGATTCGATTCCCCTTGACTGTCGTCTTCCCTCACCACACCCTGCATTAACCATTCGGCGGGAGTACCGAGAATTGCAGTGATCGTTGGCATTTCTCTCGAATCGACACCGTAAATCTTCCCTAACTCCCACACATAGAAGTAACGTGCCCGAATCACGTCCGCGCTGGCATCGTAGTATTGGTGGAATTTCGGATCGGTTAGCACCTTTCCACGGACAATCCCGATCTCTTCTACTACCTGAGGTCGCTTCTCAATGAAAGTGGACCATGAGGCCGCGGTCATCCGCGCATGGGTGTCCACTTCAAACGCATTACTACACAACGCGTAGAGCGCTGCCGCGCAGACAACAACGACTTTCGGAATAACCATTGCTATCGCGCTCCCGGAGTTGTTGGTTGTTCGCTTGGCGTGACATCCGCGGTACGGGCCGCCTCGTAAATGTCTCCGTCCATAGCCGATTGCAGCGACCGTATCAACGGGGCAAGATCGACCACTAGGATTGGTATCATTGGTAGACCAAGGCGTTTGCGCCTGTCTATCTCAGCTGCCTCCGCCGCCGATATAGCTCGTCCCTCCGGCGTTTGGGCGAGTTCCAATAGCTCTTCATTCATGCTGCGATAGAAATTAATGGCGTTACTGCGGCTGGCGCCAGCCTCGGGGCAGCGCACCGCGCTCCTTAAGTACGAGAGCTCTAATAGGCGCTCTCGAACGGTTGCCGCGGCAGGAGGCATCTCGATAGCGTTGACGTGTTCTAAGTTCTGGGCCGACTGGCCGCCAGCCCCGTGGCCGGAAACTTGCCCGCGAGCGTATCCATATCCGCGCGCATAGACATACACCGCATAGGTGTTAATGCGGAAGCCTGGAACTTCCTTCTGCCAAAAGGGTACAGAGAAACGCCCCTCCGCATCGGTTGTGGCGGCGAGCAGTTCGAAACATCCGCCGCTTGTGCTGTGGACTGCGGTCGTGGAGTACCCCTCCCAATTCACGATAACTTGCGCGCTCTGAACAGGCTTGTGCGTGCCCAGCTCCGTGACAACGCCCTGGATAGCGCGGCCTTCCTCCATGGAGCAGGCTGCCATTGTCGTTATCACCAGAATAACGACGGCCGATTTGAGTTCACGGGTCACGATTGGGCGTCGGATGAGATTGGGTTCCGAATGCGGCTATGCACAATCAAATCTCCTCGAAAAATCTGCATCGGGTAGCAACATCGGACAAGGCTCATCGCAGTCTTCGATTAACTGATCCTGTGGCGGAGCTGGCGCCGCCATTCGCGCAAGGATTCGCTATCCGCGGTTGTGGACATTTCCTAACCGCCTTCAATTTTTCTCATCGCCACACCAATGCGACTCCGAGCAAGACGCTGGAGAAAAGGCGATCCTGGTTGGCCGCCCGCTTATCCAGCTGATTGACGCAGGCCATGCGTAGATTTGATTGCTTGCGCGAGATTCACGAGGCACCAGCCAAGAACAGGGAGAGTGGCACCACGACCACTGCGGCGAACGGGCTTGGCTGCGGGCTCGTACAGTTCACCGTCGTGGGGTGACTGAAGCGATTCGATTAGCGACCTCAGACCAATAACCAACACCGGCGATAACATGGGGCCGCCAACACGTTCGCTCCTCGCAATCTCAGGCGCCTGTTCGGCCGCAATGGAGCGACCTTCAGGTGTGGCAGCCAGGATAGAAAGCTCCTCGTTCATGCTGCGGTAGAAGTCGACAGCGTTACGTCGGCTAGCGCCCGCCTCCGAGCAGCGAACGGCAATCCGCATGTGAGCGAGTTCCGATAGCCGGCCCCGCACTTCCATCGTGGCAGGCGGCAGCTTGATCGCATTCGTGTGACCCAACGCACCCAATAGATGTGCGAAGACCCCGCCGCTGTGGTGTGAGGAAATTTCGCCGGTTACAGAGCCATAGCCGCGCGCATACACATTTATCTCGTACTCGTTTATGTCGACACCGGGAAGATCTTTCCGCCATGCCGGGACAGAGAAACCTTTGAGATCGGTGGTCGCCCCGAGTACTTCGAAACATCCCCAACTTCCGTGCAGGGACCGAATATAGTTGCCGCTCCACGTCACAAGCACCTGCGCTCCAGTAATCGGCTTGTGTGTCCCCTCTTCGGTCACGATGCCCCGAACCTCCCATCCCCCGTTCGATGGCGCAACTACCATCCACGCTAACAACGACACCAAGATGACCGCGGCGATTGCGATCGCCCTGCCCCCCTGAAGCTCGGCCGGAATCCTCACATGCTGTCGATTCGCCATATGCCGTCCTCGCTGCGGATGAAATAGATGAGAAACGCTTGCGGGCCGTTGGTCGTATCTCGGACAAGCGCATATTCGGCCATCTCGTTGTCAAGCGTCCCTCCGACCAATGTACCGAGTTTGTCTATCACGCTCGGCAGCGACAGCGACTTGAATATGGCGTAGTAGCGAGCGTTCGAACCACCGGTAATGGCGGGCATTGCCCCGTCGATGTCTCGAGCCTTCAAATGCGTCAACATGTCGCTGTAGATGCCGCGTAACTCCACGTCCAGGTCCTGGGCCGTCCGTACCCGGATCACCTGTCGAAGATCGTATGCGTTGCCGTCCTGAGTGGAAACTCGGACACGCATCTGGAAAACACCGGCCGTCGGATAGTCGACACCGAAAGCCACCTGAGGCGTGAGGGTCAACGTAGATCCGGAACCGCCTTCATTGGTGTCCACTTCAATCCGCGTAACCGGGCTTCCCGTATTGTTCATGAGGTAAACACGCGCCCGATGAGGCGCAAGGCCCTCGGCGGGATCAACGGCCAACTCCACCGGCGGCGGCTCCTCCGTCGACCGCGTAACGCTGACGGACGCAGTTGACGACGAACCGCTACGGATCGCGACAACTGCGCTCAGCAGATTGTCGCCAGTCCGCAGCGGCACGTTGTTAGCGTAGAACTTGCCGTGATCGAGTATTGCGACGCTACCGTTCACAGTGACCGAGGCGTCTGCTGGCCCGTCGTAGGTCCCGCTGACCTGAGCGACGCTGTCTGCGATTGCGTCAGCCACCAGTGGCCGCGTGATCGCGATGCCGAGCGTGCCGCGTGTAATGTTGAGCGCGACGGATGTCGGCCCGGCGCTCGTGCTCGCGACTACGTTGATCACGTTGGCGCCCGCCTGCAGCGGGACCCGAACGGCAAACTCGCTCCCATCGCGTATTGCTGTAACTCCATTGGCGCTGACGTTCGTCGCAGAGCCGTCGATGCGCCCGTAGACCACCACGTTGTCGTCGTACGTGATCGCACCGTTGGCGGGCTGCGTCACGGCCAACACCGCTTCCGGCCGGATCACGCTTATCTGGCGGCTTTGGCTTTGCCCGTCGGGCGCGACGACCGTCGCGGTAATGGCGTTTACACCCGCTGCCAGTGGAATCGTCGCCGTGTAATCCTGTATCAGGTAACGAGCTCCGTCGCCATATGGATCGTTTCCAAATGGTGGCGTCGGAACGTATGGACCGCGGTTACCGGACCTGGTCGCGACGACGCCGTTCACGGTAACGACCGCCTGCTCGAGGCTCGGACCTTGCTTGGCAGTGACAACCCCGGTGACAACCGCGGTGGCCGCGGCGATGATCACGCCATCTGCAGGGCTCGCAATCGTGATCGACGGCTGGGTATTCATAACCATAACCGAGCGCGCGACGGTTCGCCCTGTGGGCGAAATCGCCACCGCTTTGAGCTCGTTGCGGGCATGCACCAGCGGAACGCTCTTTGCGGTGAAGGTATTGCCAGACGTGGTCGCAGCGACACCGTTGACTTTGATCGGTGTCGACGGGTCACCGCGGAAGGTGCCGCTAACGTCGATGTGATCGGAGGCCACCTGCGCTTCCGCCAATGGCGAAGTGATCTGCAATGATGGCAGTGTGTCGGTAATGGTCGTGGCGACTTTCGCAACGACAGAATCCGGCGAGGTCACGACCGCTTGCACGGCGTTCGGCCCGAAGTCGAGCCCGATCAGCGCCGAGTAGGAGGAGCCCGCCACCATAGCGCGAACACCATTTACCGTGACGGTAGACCCGGAAGGACCTATATAGGTGCCTGCGACGAGGACGCTGTCGTCGTCGACCTGCGCCCCTTTTAGCGCGGGGTCGATAGCGATGGAAGGCACGCTGCTCCGGACCACTATGCTGTCCGAGGCGACCGTTCCAGACTTGCCAAATGCGAACGCGGTGATGATGTTGTCCCCATACATGAGCGGCACTTCCGGTGTCTGGAACGTGCTCCCGGAAATCGTTGCTGCAACACAGCTGGGCCTGACGACGATGCGTTCCGCGCCGACATGGCTACCGCTGACTGCGACGAGCGCGCGAGGCTCAACGGCACCATCCAGCGGATCGAGGATCTTGATCGCGATGGGCGCAGGACCCGATGAAGACACACCGTCGACAACTGCCAGGGCGAGGGTGTTGGACGTGGTGTGGTCAGGGTTGCGTACAAATGCCTGCAAGATGCCCGGGTGTTCCAGCATCGTTCCAGGGACCTCAACCGATAGGACACTGCCGCTGGCAGACTGCGGATTCATCGGCATTCCACCAATGACGGCGATCGCGCCCGGCGCGAAGCCCTGCCCGACCAGATCGACGAGGTGTGCCGACCCATAGGCGGGGAGTTGGGCCGGCGACAGTTGGATAAGCGTCAACGTATCCGCGTCAACAACCGGGACGTCGAGCGCTCCGGATTCCTGGAGGTCCGGGTTTCGAACGCGTAACGTCAGCGTCGAGGCGGTCGTTGTCAGGCTTGCGGGAATCGTGAGCGCGATCGAAGTAGACGCGACGGACGTCGGCGCGAGGACATCGGGCCCGACAAGCACCACGGCGCCCGACGCGAAGTTTTCCCCGCCAAGTATGACCGGTTGCGGCTGGCCGCTCGCGACAAGCGATGGCGGTGCAGCGCTTGTGAGGACTGGCGGCGGTAGCGGGGGTCCGGACGAGGTGCAGGCGGTGGTTACGAACCGAACATCAACCGAGCATGACTGCGCTGCGTTAAGCGTTGGAGGGCAGTCATTGATCTCCTCGAAGTCGCCCTGCACGGTGATGCCAGCGATCTGAACAGTACCGGCTGTGGAGTTGGTTATCGTCACCCGCTGCGCCGGACTGATCTTTCCCATATCCTGCGCCGGGAACGCCACGGAGGTCGGGTACGACGTCAAAGGTGTCGCGAGCTGCGCATTTGCGCTTAGAACGCCCTGGGTCCACCACACGGCGCCAGCCCCAAAGGCAATGGCGACAAGCATCAGCTCGCGACCGATACCCCTGCGCCGCAACGCCAGCAATCCCGCGCAGAACAGGACGAGCGCCACTATGCCCACTTTGGCGGAATCGAGCGCTGGGACCTTGATCGCCGAAGGCACTGGCGAGTCAGTAGCGACTACTGGACCCCCGCGCAAAGAGACGATCCCATTCGAGGCGAGATCGTCATCACCGTCGAAGCCGTCCTTCAGCGTGACGCTGATCGTATTGTCACGGACGATGGCGGGCAGCGAATACCAGTGCGGCATCCGGTCGCCATCGGTCGCGCCATAGTGCATGTACGTCGTACCCGCAGGCAGCGGGTGCGCGAATGTGTATTGGAGCAGCACGGGCGAATTCACGGCGCATTCGCCAATCACCGCCGAAAAGATTCCGTGCGGAAACGAATGGTCATCGCTGGTCGGGACCCCTACGCTATCCAAGGTCGCGAAGCCGCTCTCAGCGAAGCCGCAGCGCACTGCACTGCAGGCCCCGGTCCCGCTGACCGTCACCGAGGCAAGTCCGTCATTGGCCGGGGTCGCACCTACAAACGTCGTCGGGAGTTGCGCAGCAGCGGTTGCCGTTGCGAACCCTTCCAACGGGATCGACAACGAGGCCGTCGGTGTGCCCGCCTGGATGACAAGTGTGCCGGTCCGCATCTGACCCTGAGCGTCGGCGAAAGTGCCGAAAGCCACCGCTGCGAGTACAACGCGTATCCAGGGTGTCATGGACGCGGCGCTCAAGGACATTCGAATTCGCCGATCGACTGCATCAACGCCGGCGACATCTGCGGCGTTAATGAGTCACGTGGAGTCCAGACAGCTACGATCGAGTGCCGCCCTGGCGAAAGCGTTGCAAGCGTAAGCGTTGTGCTCGAGCGACTGGCGCCCAACGCCGCTTGCGCTAGCGTCGTGTTCGCTTCTCTCAGCTCAACTTGACCACCGGTATCGGGGACCGTGACGGTGAATGTCACGGGATCCCCCGCGTCCGCGGGATTGCGTGACGACGACAAATTCACTGTTGCAGATGGCGCTGAACCGAGCAGCTTGACGATGAAACCATCGGTCGTGTAGCTGGGACCCCCGGGATTCGGTTGGATGGGATCGACCGGCGTGAAACCGTCCCGGTACGTCTCCCCCGCCACATACGCACTGCCCACCTCGTCCACTGCGATGCCGTACGTCGAGCTGCGGCTTGTCCCCGTCCCACCCACGTTCGTGTAGTACGCGGCCGTATCACCGTGCTGATCGAGCTTGATGACGATCGCACTGCCGGGCACCGGAGCATCCGCGCAGGTCGATGCTCCTGTCACGTACGCATTTCCGGCCCAATCGACCGCCACCTTTCCCCAGAACGCACTGCCCGTGCACGCGGCCAGGTAGGTCGCGTAGATGAACTTGTCGCCACGCGGCGCGATCTTGACGACAAACGGATTGATCGGACTCGTCGACGAACCGAGTATGGGATTGACGATCGGGAACTGGCCATCGTCGCACGGAGGTTTGTAGACGCTGCATGGATAGAGAAACGATGCACCCGTGACATAGGCGTTCCCGGCGGTATCGACGGCAATGGCGCCGCCATACGCATCGTGATCGCCCCCGATGTAGGTGGAATAGACCAGGGCATTGCCTGCCGCGTTGAGCTTGAAGGCGAACGTGGCATAGACGCCGCCCTGTTGTCGGCCCGGTAGCTTGTTCGGCTGAACCGCGTTCAATGTCGGAAAGTCGATGGTCGTGGTTTGGCCCGAGACATACGTTTGGCCGGCGGCGTCGACAGCGATGCCCAGCGAGCGCGAATCGGTGCCTTCGCCATTGCTTCTGTGCGTGCCGCCCACGCATATCGAATAGCGCTTGTCCCCGCCACTGCCGTACTTCGTGACAAACGCCATCCCGGCCTTCTTGCACGTGGATATCGACTCGTCGCCGGGAAAATCGCTGGAGCCCGACTTGCCGGTGACGAACGCCTCCCCGCTCGCCATGACTGCAATCGCCCTCGCATCGTCGTCCCCTGAGCCGCCGAGGTAGGTGGAATAGACAAAGCCGCTACCATCGGGCTTGAGTTTGGCGACAAATGCATCGTTGCCCGACGTACCCTTGTGCGCGGGCTGCGCGGCATTGACTGTCGGAAAATCGGACGACAACGTATTGCCTGTGACCGTCGCGGTGCCGTCGGGCGTGACCGCGACGTCTTCGGCTTGATTGGTGTCGCTACCGCCTAGATAGGTCGACCAGACGATGGCGCGGCCTGCAGCGTCGATTTTCGTGACGAACGCGTCGCTTCCCCCATTGCTCGCGCGGACGGGGTATAGCGTGGGAAAGTCGAGCGAGGTCGTGCGACCGGCCAGATAGGCGTTACCGGCCGCATCGACCGCAACACCGCGGACAGAATCATCCTTGCTTCCTCCGAGATAGGTCCCGTACTCGACGACAGGATCGATAATGAGCGGCAGCGCATGATCGTAGTTGCCGATGCGTATTGCAGCTCCCGCAGCAGTCGGGATCAGTTCCGCGTCTACGGTCGCCCGCAGGTCACCCACCATCTGGTAAGCGACCGGTTTGCGATGGACCACCTGCCCGGCCTGCGTTTCGAATACCCAGGAGCCGTCGGCGAGACGGTTGGGTAGCGCGGGCGAATCGAACGCCAGGCGAATTACCGAGGGATCGGCATGGGGCGCGACGATCAGGTCGTACTCGAACGCGGAGCGATCGCCGTGGAATACCTGGTCGACGCCGGGGTAGACGTCGCGGAAGACAACTTTCGCGAATTGCGGTACGTTGACGATCCACTTGGCAGGGTCGTTGCCGCGAAAGTAATGACTCTTGCCCGGCAGCGGTTCCAACGCCTCCGCGCGCGCTTCGGCGGACGCGCCCGCCAGACTGATAGTGATGGACGCTGTATCAAATCCAGCGTCCGCCGCAGCCTGCTCCGTGTAACTGGTCGGAGCTGCGGAAGCATCCTGGATCTTGCGACGTGCCACTTGGATCTGCGCGCCGTGCGCGCCAAGGAGCAGCGTCGCATTGCGGCCGCGCGCGACAAACATGCTTTGCGGCGCGGTCTGGCCCATGTTGGGCTCGAAGATCAATGGAATCGCACCATATCCGGGCTCGGCGCCTAACAGTACCGGATCCGGACGAGCGCAGTCGGACGCGCCCAGGTAAATGCACATCGCCAGCACGACGTGTGAAGCCCTGGGCAGGCGCGCACTCGGCCGTGGCGTCGGCCATGCGTCCCCTGTCCGTGCCGTGCTCCGTGCTTGAATGCCCATCCCAGCGAGCACGTCGCCTCCCCTCGCTCCACTGGAGCGCTGCTTCGTGTTCGGGGCAGCCTAGGCCGCGCTGACCGGCCTCACAACTGTCATTTTTGACAGGTATCGGCTACGGGGCGATTCTTGCGGCGTCGTTGCGGAGGGCAAAGCCCTTCCATTCGATCGCGCCTCTGGAGGCGATGGCCATCACTTTGAAGCGCTCACCCATTTCTGTTGGCGAAATGAGGTGCTGAGCCCCCGCGGACTGGCGGATATAAGTCTCGCCCGTAGGCTCGCCGGCTTCCGCCAGCCGCTCCAGGATTCCCGCGGATATCAGGTATGTCGCTTGGGCCACGTAGCCCGCCACGTTCGCCCCATTCGCTTCGATCGCATTCGCAACCGCGCTGAAGTCGACGTGCGACGTGATGTCGCTAAGTCCTGGCCACACAAACGGATCGGGAGTGGCACGATGGCGGTAGTGCGCCATTAGCGTCCCTTCGCTCCGCTGCGGGTGATAGAACTCGTGCGCCGGGTAGCCGTAGTCGACGATCAGCATCGCGCCCGATTGCATCCGCCGCGCAAGCTCGCCCACCAACCGCTCCGCATTGCGATTGATCTCGCTGTAGTAGTCGATATGCGCAGGAAAGCGCATCTCGGCCATCGCGCGCAGCTCGTCATCCTCGATAGGGCTTTCGGCCCACACAAAGCGGCCTTCGTGCACGGCCACGCCGCGCTCGAACCACTCGCCGTTGCGCCGGCTCACGATGTCGACGGGCAGCGCGTCGAGCACCTCGTTCATCACGATGGCGCCGTCGATGCGCTCGGGCAGCTCGGTGAGCCAGTGCACGCGCGCATCGTTGCCCACCG
Source organism: Pseudomonadota bacterium (assembly GCA_018241745.1). Lineage (GTDB taxonomy): Bacteria > Pseudomonadota > Gammaproteobacteria > Burkholderiales > Casimicrobiaceae > VBCG01. Next base: position 1,976 of record JAFEDG010000033.1, on the reverse strand, counting down.
TCGCGCGCTGGCGGTCGACGAGATCGGCGCTCACATCCAGGATGTCGTAGCGCTCAACCTTGGCGCCCATCGCGTCCAGGCCGGCCAGGATGTCACGCGCGAGCTTGCCGCTGCCCGCGCCCAGCTCCAGGATGTGGCGCTTGTCCGATGCGGCCAGGATGGCGGCGACGTCCGTGGCTAGCGTCCGGCCGAACAGCGGCGTGAGCTCGGGCGCGGTGATGAAGTCGCCGTCAGCGCCGAACTTGCGCGCGCCCGCCGTGTAGTAGCCCAGGCCCGGCGCGTAGAGCGCGGTGTTCATCCAGTCGCGAAACGGGAGGAAGCCGTGGGCTTCCGCGATCTGGGCGCGCAAAAGGTCGCTGACGCGCTCGCTGTGGGCGCGGGCGTCGGCGGAGGGTTCGGGAAGCTGGGACAGGCTTCGGTACATGCCTGGATTTTAGGGCCCCGGACGGATCATCCGTTCGGCTGAGTGACGGAAGCGCGCCCCGCGGTAGATGCTCTTGCATCCTCCCATTGTTGTATATACATTATGTATGTGCGCTTTGCCTGGGACGAGTCCAAGCGCAGGTCCAACCTGGTGGCGCACGGATTGGACTTCGTGGACGCCTCCAAGGTCTTCGCTGGGCTGACCTGCACATTCGAGGACGACCGGTTCGTGTATGGAGAGGCGCGCTTCGTGACGCTCGGTTTGTTGAACGGCGTCGTCGTATCGATTGTGCACACGGAGACCTCGCACACGATTCGTGTCATCTCCTTTCGCAAGGCTACCAAGCATGAGCAAGCGATCTACTTCCGCAGCATCCAAGACTGACTGGGCACGTGTCCGCGCGATGGAAGACCGCGAGATCCTGCGCACCACCGACCATCCGGAGGCGTCTGTCCGGCACATCGTCCGTGGCGTCGTGCGACAGGGTCTCAAGCCTGTTCCGCCGAAGGCGGCGATCTCGCTGCGCCTGGACGCCGATGTCCTGGACTGGTTCAAGGCCCAGGGCCCGGGCTATCAAACGCGCATCAACGCGGTGCTGCGCGCGTTCAAGGAGGAAGCGGGTCTGCGGCACGGGCGGGCACGCTGACAAACTCGTGCCATGGCAAAACCACGCAATCGTCTGCGCTTGCTGCTTGTAGCGATAGCGGTGCTTATCGTGGTCGGGTGGTGGTGGCACGAGCATTCTCAGGACTCCGCGAGTAAGCGTAGTCAGGGTACCTTGCCATCGACGTCGACTGGGCCCGCGGGCGGAAGCACCGGCACCGCAATCTCGCAGCCGGTAGTGCCGCTCGTCGTGACGCGCCGTAATCAACCGCCGCCGGGCACTACGCCTGCCGTGGTCGCGCCGTTGCCACCGCTGAATACCAGAGTCGTGGACGTTCTTCTGCAACTGCGCGAAGCCGCGGACCACGGCGATGCGCGCGCGGCTTGCCGCATTGGCATCGAGTTGCGTCGGTGCTACATGGCTGACTACGTCTCCAAGGTCGTGGACGAAGAGGAGAAGTCGGTGACGGAGATCAAGGATCCTGCCAAGGCCGCATACCTGCGCGCGGACATGGCGGATACCCGTGCCATGATCGCCCCCGATGTCGCCATGTGCCAGGGCGTGGCTCAAGCCGACATCGACGAGGCCTGGAGTTATCTCGTGCAATCGGCCAGCGCGGGCGACGGGACAGCGGCCGGCACGTTCTACACCGCGCCACCGACCCGCGCGTTCGCCGAGAACTCGGAGATCCTGGACGTGTGGCTACAGCACCGCGAGGAGTACCGCGACATGGCCATCAGGAGCGGCGACATCTACGCGCTGCAGGTCGCGTCCATGCAGGCCATATCGGGAATGGGTTGGGGCGGGCGGTCGCGGACGTTCCCCAAAGACATGGCACTTGCCGTCGAATATGCCACTGCGCTGCGGCCGTTGCTCAGCGACAACATGGTTCGCGGCCCGGACTATATCCTGCAAGAGGCACGCAAGACGTTGACGCCGGCGGAGATC
>JAFEDG010000032.1 GCA_018241745.1 Pseudomonadota bacterium | reverse complement strand
ACGACCACGCCTCCGGACACGTAGCTCATCGTGTAGCCGGACGTGTAGCCGTACGTCACGTACTCCGGCGTCGCGTTGTACACCGTCACGTACGTCACGTTGTACAGCGGGCTCGACGGCGGGATCGTGTAGATCACGGGCGGGATCGAATCCGCCAGCACCCACGGGCCCGTGGGCGTGGGTGCCTTGAACCACGCGCCCTGGTACACGGCGTAGAACGTGTTGTCGACGCGGATCACGCTGTACGGCGTGTTGACCGCATAGAACATCGGCGTGCCGACGATCGGCTCGAACTTGGGATCGCCCCCCGAATACAAGACGGTGAGTTTCGCGGTGGCGCGCGACAGCGTGCCTTGCGTGGGGATCGTCGCCTGGATCAACGCTTCCTGCGCCTGCGGCGTGCCGGGCACGGACGCGAGCACGGAGCCGCGCGGACTCGACGGCGGGATTTGCGCGAACTCCGGCGGCAGGCTCGTCGTCGCGAACGTCCACGGTCCGTTGAGCGACGTGGCCGCGAACCAGCGGCCCGACGTCATCACGTAGTAGCGGCCGTCGCGCGTGTCCTGGAACAGGTTGGCGTTGGTGTTGACGACGTAGCTGATCGGCGTCGGCGGCAGCGGCGCGAACTTCGGCGCGCCGTCGGTGACGATGATCTCGGCCGGCGTCGTGCTGACGAAGATCGCGGGCATCGTCGCGGCGGTGAGCGCGCGGCCGGGGATCGCCTTCTTCACGTCGGCGAAATTGGAGTCCGCCGGAATCTTCGAGAACTCCGCGGGCAGGCGCTTGACTGGCTGCCACGGGCCCTGGACATTCGTCGCGCTGAGCCAGCCGCCGTTGTTGAGCCAGTACAGCGTGTTGCTCGCGTCGACGAACACGTCCCAATTGGTGTTCACGGCGAACTTGAGCGACGTGCCGGCGACGGGCGACCACACCGGATCGCCGTCGAACACCAGCAGGCTCGCCGGGCGGTCGCTGTAGACGATGCGCGGGGGCTCGTTCTTCACGGCCACGCTGGCGGGCTTGTCGGCCGTGTTGCGGTCGAGGCTCAGCAGGATCGTATCGAGCGGCACCGTCTTGGCGCCGACATTTGCCACCGCCGTGCGGATGTTGGCTTCCGCCTGCGCGGCGGCAGCAGTGTCGAGCGACGGAAAATGCGTGGCGAGGAGGCGCGGTTGCGTCAGCGTCACCGTGCGCGTGGCGAGGTCGGTCGTCGACGCGAACGCGACGTCGATCGTCCCGAGCGTCGGCGTGGTCGTGCCGGCCTTCTCCAGCGCGATCGCAAGGCGCGTGTTCAGCGTGCGCCGGTCCGGCCATGACACGATCTGGGGCTGGTAGACGGTGGCTTCGCTGTTGCCGACGACGACGGTGTGCGGCCACGCGCCGGACACGGACGTCGCACCTGCGGCGGCACCCGTGCTTGCCGGAGCGGGCGCGCTTGCAGCAGCGGCCGCAGGGGCGGCAGCGGGCTTGGCCACGGCCACGAGCGCCTGCTTGCAGGCCGCGGAGACGGTATCCACGTGCTGCGTGAGGCATTGCAGCGCTTCGGCGCCGCCGGGGGTCACACCCGAGCACTGCGCCATGAAATCCGAACGGCAATTGGCGCGGATCGCACTTTGCTGGGCGGGCGTGGGTTGGGCCGACGCGAGCGGCGTCACCGCGAGCGTTGCGCCCGCAAGCGCGATGGACACGACGGCGTGAAGCGGGGAACTGCGCATTGGGGCTCCTGGAGCGCGGGTGGGATCGCGCGGCCGGCCATTGTCCGTGGGGGCGACCGCTTGTCAATGCTGCGTCGCCATCCAGCGTCGTACGCGCGTTCGGGGCGTAAACTGCGGGGCTGCTCTCTTATCGCACAGCGCTGTCATGCATCCGACGTCATCTCTCCGTATTGCCACGGCCCTCGCACTTGCGGTGTTCGTCGCGGGTTGCCAGATGCCGGCACCGGCGGGCCCGGAAAACGCCATGAACCCACCGCCGCCCCCGCCCGTCGCGCAACCGTCGCCGCCGCCACCCGAGGACCCGTACCAGTACATGGAGGACGCCGATTCGTCGCGGGCCCTCGACTGGGCGCGTGCGCAGAACGCGCGTACGTTCGGCGTGCTGAAGAGCGATCCGCGCTACGCGAAGCTGTACGACGACGCGCTCGCGATCGTCACCAACAAGGATCGCATTCCCGCGCTCTCGTTCGCCGGCCCGGGGCAGATGCGCAATTTCTGGCAGGACGCGACGCATGTGCGCGGCATCTGGCGGCAGACGACGCTGAAGGGCTACACGCACAAGCCACCGCAATGGACGACGGTGCTCGACATCGATGCGCTTGCCACCGCGGACAACGCGAACTGGGTGTGGCATGGTGCGCTGTGCCTGGAACCGGCGATGACGCGCTGCCTGCTGCAGCTGTCCAACGGGGGCAAGGACGCGGTGACGGTGCGCGAGTTCGACGCCGCCAAGCGCAAGTTCGTCGACGGCGGCTTCGTGTCGGACGAAAGCAAGCAGGATATCGACTGGTATGACGAAGACCACGTCTACATCGGCCGTGACTGGGGCCCGGGCACGCTGACGGAGTCCGGCTATCCGTACATCGTCAAGCTGTGGTCGCGCGGCCAGCCGCTGGCGTCGGCGCAGGAAGTCTTCCGCGGCTCGCCCAAGGACGTCGCCGCCTCCGCGGCCGTGCTGCGCGATGCGCAAGGCGACCCGGTGGGCGTGATCATCGACCAGGCGCCGTCGTTCTTCGAGCACAAGTACTTCCTGCTGATGGCCGACGGTGCCAAGCCCCTGCCGTTCCCGCTGCGCTCGGTCGTCAAGGGCCTGGTCGACAACCAGCTCGTGCTGGAGCTGCGCGAGGAATTCCCGGCCCAAGGCATGCACGAGGGCGACCTGGTCAGCTTCGACCTGTCGGCGTTGAAGGCAAACCCGGCCACCGCCAAGGCGACGCTCGTGCTCCGGCCCGCGCAGAACGAGGCCGCCGACCATGTCGCCGTCACGCGTGATCGGCTGGTCGTTGCGCTGTACGAGGACGTGAAGGGCCGACTCGTCAGCTACCGGCATGCACGCGGCAAGTGGTCGCGCATCGACATCGCGCTGCCCAAGGGCGGCTCCGTCGACATCCAGTCCGTCTCCGCGCACGACAACAGCGTGATCGCGACGACGCGCAGCTTCCTGACACCGACGCAGCAATGGCACGTCGACGCCGCCTCCGGCAAGACGTGGCGGCTCGCGACGCTGCCGGCGATGTTCGACGCGAGTCGCGACGTCGTCGAGCAGCGCTGGGCGACGTCGAGCGACGGCACGCGCATCCCGTACTTCATCGTGCGCCCGAAGAACCTCGCGCTCGACGGCAACGCGCCGACGTTGCTGTACGCCTACGGCGGCTTCCAGCAGGCCATGACGCCGTGGTATTCGGGCGTGATGGGCAAGCTGTGGCTCGAGCGCGGCGGCGTGCTGGTCGTGGCCAACATCCGCGGCGGCGGCGAGTTCGGCCCGCGCTGGCATCGCGCGGGCTTGAAGGAGCACCGCCAGCTCGTGTTCGACGACTTCTACGCCGTCGCGCGCGACCTGGTCGCCACCAAGGTCACGTCACCGCGCCGGCTCGGCATCATGGGCGGGTCCAACGGCGGCCTGCTGATGGGCGTGGCGATGACGCAGCAACCGGACCTGTTCAACGCCGTGGTGATCCAGGTGCCGCTGCTCGACATGCTGCGTTACACGAAGATCGGCGCGGGCGCATCGTGGGTGGGCGAGTACGGCGACCCGGCGATTCCCGCCGAGCGTGCGTACATCGAGAAGTACAGCCCCTACCAGGCGTTGAAGCCGGGCGTGAAATACCCGGAGCCGTTCTTCGAGACGTCGACGAAGGACGATCGCGTGCATCCGGCGCATGCGCGGAAGATGGCGGCGAGGATGGAAGCGCTGGGCGACCCGTTCCTGTACTACGAGAACATCGACGGTGGGCACGCGGCCGACGCCAACCTCAACGAGACGGCGCTGCGCTCGGCGCTCGAGTACACGTACCTGACGCAGAAGCTGATGGACTGATCGCAGGTTGGTGAAAGCCCCGTTCCATCTCGAGGATGGCAGCTATGGCGTGAAGGCCACGGTCACGGCAGCGCTAGCGCAGGAGGCGATCGAAGCGTTGCTTCGGTGTCGGCCGAGCGAGGTTGAGCTGAATACGGGAAGGGTTGGAACGGAGCGAGTGTAGAGTTCCTGGCGAGCTTGCCGCATCTGCGAGCCCTTACGATCATCGATTTGGCAATCGCTGACGTCAGCCCGATTCACACGCTGCGAAGGCTTGAACAGCTTGAACTGATTACATATTGCTCCCACGCGCTGTCGTTCGCGTCGTTTCCGGACCTCGAGCGCTGCAGCCTGCGGTGGCGTCCTCGTACCCGAGGACTGTTCGACTGCCCCAAACTGAGGCGACTCTTCGTAGACGGATATGGCGGGAAGGACGTGAGCGAGCTTGGAAAGCTGGCAACGCTGGAAGCTCTCTCCATCCTCAATGCGCCGATCGAAAGTCTCCAGGATATTGCGGCGTGCCGCGGCCTCAGCTACCTGCAAATTTCGAACCTGCCGCGTTTGCAGTCCTTGGTGGGAATCGAGACCGCCGTGCGGCTCGCGCGTTTGGAAATCTGCGGGTGCCCCAGAATCCGTTCAATCGACGCTGTTCGACACCTTAAGGAGCTCGAGACTTTGCTCCTGGTGGACAACGCCGACATCGTATCGCTCGAGCCTTTGGCAAAGCTGCAAAAGCTGCAGGACCTGATGTTCTATGGGTCGACGAATGTTGTCGATGGCGATCTCTCAATCCTGCGACAATTGCCGAGCCTGAAGCACGTTGCGTTCAAGAATCGCGCACATTACTCGCTGACGCGCGAACAGCTTGGGCCCCTCTTTTCGCGCATGTGAGAATGTCGTCCTCACGACCTCGTATCCAAACCCTTGGCGAGTTGCTCGGGCGGATTGCAGGCACTCCCGACGACCAAATGCTCTTTGCAGCCAAGCCTTGGACGGCGCACAGCGATGCAGTGCTTGCGCCGGAGAATATTCCGATGCGCGGCATGCCGACTTCGCCAGTGCCGGGACTCGAGTACTTCTCGGGAGTGGCCGTTCTGCATGAAGTCCTGCAAGCCCAGGGCGTCAGCGATCTGGACGAGGACGAGCAGATAGCGTTGCTGATCGACTACATCGAGAACGATGCGCTGCCGGCGTGGTTCACGGATCGAGTCGACTAACTCTTGCGAAGCAAATGCGCAGCCCGGACGTCCGGCTACACGCTTTACGTTGATGAGGTCTTCGATGCCGCCGCCAGCTTGGCGACGGCTTCGCGTGCAAGCGGCCGGAGCTCGGTGCCGCCGCCGTCGACGTACGCGTAGATCGCGTGCCGCATTCGCGGCTCCCAGAAGCGCCGGATGTGGTCGGCGACGCCGTTGACGGCCTCGGCGTGCACGGGCTGCGCCTCGAAGAATTGCGCGATCTGGTTCGCCATCTGGACGAGGCGTGCGTGCGGGTCGTGGTTCATGGCGTGGTGGCGGCGACGGGCATGTGGATGCGCTCGCCGTGCGTGTAGACCTTGTAGCGGTTGCCGCGGACGAAGGCCGCGAGCGTCAGGCCGGCGTCGTCGGCGAGCTGCACGGCAAGCGCCGTCGGCGCGGATATGGCGGCGAGCATCGGGATGCGCATCGTCGCCGCCTTCTGCACCATCTCGCTGCTCGCGCGGCTGGTCAGCAGCGCGAAGCCGTCGTCGAACGGGACGCCTGCACGCGCCATCGCGCCGATCAGCTTGTCGAACGCGTTGTGGCGGCCGACGTCCTCGCGGACCATCGCAACAGTGCCGTCCGCCTGCGCCCAGCCCGCGGCGTGGACGGCGCCCGTCGCTGCATGCAGCGGCTGGCGCTCGCCGAGCGCTGCGAAAGCGCGGACGATCGCGTCGCCGTCGACGGCGAACCCCGGCTCGATCGTCGGCAACGGACGGAACACCGCGTCCAGGCTCTCGGTGCCGCACAGCCCGCAGCCGGTGCGGCCGGCCAGGTTGCGCCGGCGCTCCTTCAGCGCGACGAAGCGTTCGCTGGGGATCTCGAGCGTCACCGTCATGCCCCGCGCACCGCCTTCGATCTCGACGTCACGGACCTCGCCGGCGCGCGCGACGATGCCTTCCGTCAGCGAGAAGCCCACCGCGAAATCGTGCAGGTCGCACGGCGTGGCCAGCATCACGGCATGCGAGATCCCGTTGTAGACGAGCGCGACCGGAACTTCGTCGGCGATGGCGTCCGTGTGCGCATGCGCCGTCGCGCCGGCCCGCGTCTCCGCGGGCAGGATCGAGACGCCGGTGCGCACGTGGTTCAATCGGCCCCTTGCGGGATGCGCTCTTCGACGAGCTGCACCTGGCGCTTCGAGAACCGCTCGAAGTTCTTCTGCCACTCCGACGGTTGCGACACGCGCACCACCTGCACGGCGGTGACCTTGTACTCGGGGCAGTTGGTGGCCCAGTCCGAGTTCTCGGTGGTGATCACGTTGGCGCCCGATTCCGGGAAGTGGAACGTCGTGTAGACGACGCCCGGCTGCACGCGCTCGCTGAGCGTCGCGCGCAGCACCGTTTCGCCGGCGCGGCTGGTGATGCCCGCCCAGTCGCCTTCGCGGATGCCGCGTTCCTCCGCGTCATGCGGGTGGATCTCGAGGCGATCCTCGGAATGCCACGCGACGTTGGCCGTGCGCCGCGTCTGCGCGCCGACGTTGTACTGCGACAGGATGCGGCCGGTCGTCATCAGCAGAGGATACCGCTTGTTGACCTTCTCCTCGGTGGGCACGTATTGCGTCAGCATGAACTTGCCCTTGCCGCGGACGAACTGCTGGCCGTGCATCGTCGGCGTGCCGTTGGGGGCCGCGTCGTTGCACGGCCACTGGATGCTGCCGAGCGCGTCGATCTTGTCGTAGCTGACGCCGGTGAACGTGGGCGTCAGCCGCGCGATCTCGTCCATGATTTCCGACGGGTGCCTGTAGTCCATCGGGTAGCCCAGCGCGTTGGACAGCGCAACTGTCACTTCCCAGTCCGCCATGCCCGCGAGCGGCGGCATCACCTTGCGCACGCGCGAGATGCGGCGCTCGGCGTTGGTGAACGTGCCGTCCTTCTCGAGGAACGACGCGCCCGGCAGGAACACGTGCGCGAACTTGGCCGTCTCGTTGAGGAAGATGTCCTGCACGACGAGGCACTCGAGCGACGTCAGCGACGCCGTCACGTGTTGCGTATTCGGGTCCGATTGCGCGATGTCCTCGCCTTCGACGTACAGGCCCTTGAACGTGCCTTCGATGGCGGCGTCGAACATGTTGGGAATGCGCAGTCCCGGCTCGGTGGCGAGCGTGACGTTCCACGCATCCTCGAACAGGCCGCGCGTGACGCCGTCGGAGATGTGGCGATAGCCCGGCAGCTCGTGCGGGAACGAGCCCATGTCGCACGAGCCCTGCACGTTGTTCTGGCCGCGCAGCGGGTTGACGCCCACGCCTTCGCGGCCGATGTTGCCGGTGGCCATCGCGAGGTTGGCGATGCCCATGACCGCCGTCGAACCCTGGCTGTGCTCGGTGACGCCGAGCCCGTAATAGATCGCGCCGTTGCCGCCGGTGGCGTACAGCCGCGCCGCGGCGCGCAGCGTGGCCGCGGGCACGCCCGTGACCTCTTCCATCGCCTCCGGCGAGTTCTCGGGGCGCATCACCAGCGCCTTCCATTGCGCGAACGCTTCCGGCTCGCAACGCTCGCGCACGAAGTCCTCGGCGACGAGGCCTTCGTCGACGATCGTGTGCGCCAGCGCGTTCAGGACCGCGACGTTGGTGCCCGGCTTCAGTTGCAGGTGGTAGTCGGCGCGCACGTGCGGCGTATCGACGAGGTCGATCGCGCGCGGGTCGACGACGATCAGCCTGGCGCCTTCGCGCAGCCGGCGCTTCATCGCCGACGCGAACACCGGATGGCCGTCCGTCGGGTTGGCGCCGATGACCATGATCACGTCGGAGGCCGCCACCGAGTCGAAGTTCTGCGTGCCGGCGGATTCGCCGAGCGTGGACTTGAGGCCATAGCCCGTCGGCGAGTGGCACACGCGGGCGCAGGTGTCGACGTTGTTGTTGCCGAAGCCGGCGCGGATCAGCTTCTGCACGAGGTAGGTTTCCTCGTTCGTGCAGCGCGACGACGTGATGCCGCCGATCGCTTCGCGGCCGTACTTGGCCTGGATGCGCTTGAACTCGCTGGCCGCGTAGCCGATTGCCTCGTCCCACGACACTTCGCGCCACGGGTCGGTGATCTTCGCGCGGATCATCGGCTTGGTGATCCGGTCCTTGTGCGTCGCATAGCCCCATGCGAAGCGGCCCTTGACGCACGAATGGCCGTGGTTGGCCTGGCCGTCCTTGTTGGGCACCATGCGCACGACTTCGTTGCCGCGCATCTCGGCGCGGAACGAGCAGCCGACGCCGCAATACGCGCAGGTCGTGACGACCGCGTGCTCCGGCTGGCCCTTGTCGAGCACCGTGTTCTCGATCAGCGTCGCCGTCGGGCAGGCCTGCACGCAGGCGCCGCAGGACACGCATTCCGATTGCAGGAACGGCTCGTCCTGGCCGGCGGAGACCACCGACGCGAAGCCCTTGCCGTCGATCGTCAGCGCGAACGTCCCTTGCACTTCCTCGCACGCGCGGACGCAGCGCGAGCAGACGATGCACTTGGACGGATCGAACGTGAAGTAGGGGTTGGACGTGTCCTTGGCCGCCTTGAGGTGGTTGGCGCCCTCATAGCCGTAGCGCACTTCGCGCAGGCCCACGGCGCCGGCCATGTCCTGCAGCTCGCAGTCGCCGTTGGCGCCGCAGGTGAGGCAGTCGAGCGGGTGGTCGGAGATGTAGAGCTCCATGACGCCGCGGCGCAGCTTCGCGAGCTTCCCCGTCTGCGTGCGCACCTTCATGCCGGCTTCCGCGGGCGTCGTGCACGACGCCGGGAACCCCTTGCGGCCCTCGATCTCGACGAGGCACAGCCGGCACGAGCCGAACGGCTCGAGCGTGTCGGTGGCGCACAGCTTGGGCACCTTGACGCCCGCGTCCATCGCGGCGCGCATGATCGACGTGCCCGCGGGCACGGTGACCTGTTCGCCGTCGATCTCGAGCGTGACTTCCGCGGTCGAGGGGCTGGCGGGCGTGCCGTAGTCGGTGAGGGTCTGCATGCTCATCGCAATCTCCGGTGGGGCGATGTGGAGGCTCTAGGCAGCGCGCGTGCCGGGACGCGCGAGCCCGAAGTCCTCGGGAAAGTGGTTGAGGGCGGACAGCACGGGGAACGGCGTCATGCCGCCCAGCGCGCACAGCGAACCGCCGACCATCGTGTCGCAGAGGTCCCGCAGCACGACTTCGTTCAGCGCGCGCTCGTGGTTGGCGACGATGCGGTCGATCACTTCCGCGCCGCGCGTCGAGCCGATGCGGCAGGGCGTGCACTTGCCGCAGGATTCCAGCGCGCAGAACTCCATCGCGTAGCGCGCCATCTGCGCCATATCGACGGTGTCGTCGAACGCCACGACGCCGCCGTGACCGATCATCGCGCCGATGCCGATGAACGCCTCGTAGTCGAGCGGCGTGTCGAACTGCGACTCGGGCAGATAGGCGCCCAGCGGGCCGCCGACCTGCACGGCGCGAAGCGGCCGGCCGCTCGCGGAGCCGCCGCCGAAGTCGTAAAGAAGCTCGCGCAGCGTAAGCCCGAAGGCCTTCTCGACAAGACCTCCGTGCCGGATGTTGCCCGCGAGCTGAAACGGGAGCGTGCCGCGCGAGCGGCCCATGCCGTAGTCGCGGTAGAACGCGGCGCCGCGATCGAGGATGATCGGGACGCTGGTGAACGAGATGACGTTGTTGATGACCGTCGGCTTGCCGAACAGCCCTTCGATGGCCGGCAGCGGCGGCTTGAAGCGCACCATGCCGCGCTTGCCTTCGAGGCTTTCGAGCAGCGACGTTTCCTCGCCGCAGATGTACGCGCCGGCGCCGCGCCGCACGTGCAGCTCGAAGGCGCGGCCGGAGCCGCAGACGTCCGGGCCGAGGTAGCCGGCGTCGCGCGCGCGGCGGATGGCCTCGCGCGTCGTCGCCTCGGCATGCGGGTATTCGGAGCGGATGTAGACGTAGCCGATCGTCGCGCCGATGGCGAGCGCGGCGATGGTCATCCCCTCGATCAGCGCGTACGGGTCGCCTTCCATCTGCATGCGGTCGGAGAACGTGCCCGAGTCCCCTTCGTCCGCGTTGCAGACGACGTACTTCTGGTCGGCCACGGCGCCGGCAGCGGTCTTCCACTTGATGCCCGTCGGGAACGCGGCGCCGCCACGGCCACGCAGGCCGGAATCGGTGACGGCCGCGACGATCGCAGCGCTGTCCATCTTCAGCGCGTTGGCCAGCCCGCGATAACCGCCGTGCGCGCGATAGTCGTCGAGCGACAGCGGGTCCACGACGCCGACGCGCGCGAACGTGAGGCGCTCCTGCTTCGCGAGCCACGGCATCGCATCGGTGACGCCGTGGCGCAGCGGATGCGGGCCGCCGGCCAGGAAGCCCGCGTCGAACAGGCTCGCGACGTCCTGCGCCTTCACCGGGCCGTACGCGACGCGGCCTTCCGGCGTCACGACTTCGACGAGCGGCTCGAGCCAGTACATGCCGCGCGAACCGTTGCGGACGACGCGGACGTCGAGCTTGCGTGCGGCGGCGGCTTCGGCGATGGCGAGCGCCGTGGCATCGGCGCCGAGCGACAGCGCGCTCGAATCGCCGGGGACGTAGACGGTGACCGGGCCGCTCATGACACCCCCTCGGCGCGCAGTTGCGCGACCAGCGCATCGAACGCGTCCGCGTCGACGCGGCCGTGCAGCTCGCCGTCGATCATCACGGCCGGCGAGCAGGCGCAGTTGCCGAGGCAGTACACGGGCTCGAGCGTGATGGCGCCGTCGGCCGTGGTCTGGTGGAGGTCAACGCCCAGCGCTGCCGTCGCGTGCTTCGTCAGCGCGACCGCGCCCATGGCCTGGCACGACTCCGCCTGGCAGATCTGGACAGTGTGCCGGCCGGGCGCGTGCTGGCGGAAGTGCGGGTAGAACGTGACGACGCCGTGCACTTCGGCGCGCGACAGGTTCATCGCCTTGGCGATCGTCGGCAGCGCGCGCGGCGGCACGTAGCCCAGGCTGTCCTGCACGTCGTGCAGTAACGGCATCAGGCCGCCCGGCTCGCGGCCGTGACGCGCGATGGCGCCGGCGACCGCCGTGGCTTCTTGCACGGCGGACGTGGCGTCGGCCGCGGCTTGCGGTGGGTTCATCGCTTCCTCCAGCGGCGCCTGGTGCGCCGAGCCGTCCCCGTATATGATTGAAATTGCATATGAGGCCGGTGGACAGCCTTTACCAAGGCGACACCGTAACACCGAGCGCCGTGGCCACAAATATGCAAAAATCGACATATGAGCAGGGTTTTGCTGAAGCCCGCCTGGGTCCTCGCCAGCGAGGAGGGAGACCACTACGAGCCGCGCCTGTTCCGGCTGCTGGCGGCCATCCACGCGGCGGGCAAGCTGACGGACGCGGCCGAAGCCACGGGCATGAGCTACCGGCATGCCTGGGACCTGCTGCGGATCTGGGGTGAGCAGTTCGGCAGCCCGCTGGTGACGATGGCGCGGGGACGCGGCGCCCGGCTGACGCCGCTCGGCGAGAAGCTCCTGTGGGCCGAGCAGCGGACCGAGGCGAGCCTCTTCCCGCAGCTCGAGAACATCGCGTCCGAGCTGAACGTGGAGATCCGCAAGGCGCGCCAGCCCGCGGCGCCGGTGATCCGTGTCCACGCGAGCCACGGTTACGCGGTCGAGAAGCTGCCGGCGCTGATGCGCGAGCACGGCAACGGCGACGTCGAGCTCAAGTACATGGCGAGCAGCGAGGCGCTGGCGTCGCTGTACCGCGGCCAGTGCGACCTGGCGAGCTTCCACGTTCCGCTGGGCGACGAGGGCCCGCGGATGTGGGCGCGCTATGCGCGTTACCTGAAGCCGCGGCAGCAGCGCGTCGTGCGGATGGTGCTCCGGACGCAGGGGCTCATGGTGGCCAGGGGCAATCCGCGGGGCATCCGCGCGCTGGCCGACCTCGCGCGCAGCGACGTCACGTTCGTCAATCGCCAGCCCGAGTCGGGTACGCGCGCGCTGCTGGACGGGATGCTCGCGCGCGAGCACATCGAGCCGGCGGCGATCCGCGGCTACGGCAGCGCGGAATTCACGCACGCGGCCGTCGCGGCCTTCGTCGCGAGCGGCATGGCGGACGTCGCGATCGGCGTCGAGCCCGCGGCGCGCCAGTTCAAGCTCGAGTTCATCCCGCTGTTGCGCGAGCGCTACATGCTGCTCGCGCAGAAGCGGACGCTCGAGTCCCCGGGCGTGGCCGAACTGGTCGGCCTGCTGCGCGGCGACGCGTTCGCGCGGATGATGCAGCGCGTTCCCGGCTACGAGCTGGATGCACCGGGAAGCGTCGTCACGCTGGAGAGCCTCCAGCAGCACGGAACGTAGCCCGCGGGCGGCGCAGGGCCGCCGTCACCCCAGGCGGGAGAGGAGTCCCCGGCCCCGGCCGGGCCGCGGGCGGCCGCCCGTTCCGCCCGGGGGACGTTGACAGGCCGATATTCCAATGGCATGGTGTGGGCAAATTTCCCACATCTATGGGCCGCCGCCGTGGCGGGTCATCGTGGGATCCGCGGTCCCACCCCACCGGAGGTCGGCAATGATCACGCTGAACGTCAACGGCACGAATTACCAGGTCAACGCGGGCTCCGACATGCCGCTGCTGTGGGTCATCCGCGACATCCTGGGACTGACCGGGACCAAGTACGGCTGCGGGATCGAGCAGTGCGGCGCGTGCACGGTGCTGGTCGACGGGCATCCGCAGAAGTCCTGCGACATGGACGCGACGGAGGCGGTGGGGCGCAAGATCACGACGATCGAGGGGCTCTCGGCGACAGGCACGCATCCGGTGCAGCTCGCCTGGATCGCGAACCAGGTGCCGCAATGCGGCTATTGCCAGTCGGGGATGATCCTGTGCGTCGCGGCCGCACTGGCGCGCAACCCCAAGGCGAAGGCCACCGACATCACCGGTGAGCTCGAGAACATCTGCGCGTGCGGCACTTACCAGCGCATCCGCAACGCCGTCAAGTCGATCACGGGCTGAGGAGCGACGCCATGGACAACGCATTGTTGGACGCACGCCTGACACGTCGAGGATTCCTCCGCGCCGGCGCGCTGGTCGTCGGGTATGCCACGCTCGGCGGCGTGCCGCACGCGATTGGCACCGCGGAAGCTGCCGGGTCGTCCGCGCTCGTCAACGCGTGGGTGCGCATCGGCAGCGACAACAGCGTCGCGGTGCTGATCGGAAGCGCGGAGATGGGGCAGGGTGTGTGCACGAGCCTCGCGCAGATCGTCGCCGACGAGCTGCAGGCCGACTGGACGCGCGTGACGTTCGAGTTCGCGCCCGCCGCTCCCGCGTACGCGAACTTCGTCACGCACGCGCAGCTCACGGGCGGCAGCATGAGCGTGCGCGGCTACTACGCGGGCCTGCGCGTCGCCGGCGCCGCGGCGCGCGAGATGCTGAAGTCCGCGGCGGCGCTCGCGTGGGGCGTTCCCGCCTCCGCGTGCACGGCCACGAACGGTACGGTCACCGCCATCGTGGGCGGCGTCACGAAGTCGATGACGTACGGCGCACTCGCGCCCGCGGCCGCCACGCTGCCGGTGCCTGCTTCGCCGCCGTTGACACCTGACAGCGCGCTGCGCTTCATCGGGCACTCGCTGCCCAGGCTCGATCTCGCGGCCAAGACCACGGGCGCCGCGGTGTTCGGCATCGACGTACGCGTGCCTGGCATGGCCTATGCGGCCATCAAGCATTGCCCGCAACTCGGCGGCACGCTCGCCGTGCTGCCGAAGAAGCCGAGCGGCGCGACGGCGATCGTGGGACTGGACAACGCGGTGGCCGTCGTTGTCGAGGACACGACCTGGCACGCGATCCAGCTCGCGCGGAACCTCAAGCCGACGTGGACGATTCCCTCGTCGGTGGCGGACCTGACGACCGCCACGATCATGACGGAAGCGAAGTCGCTGATGGCAAGCGCGACGCCGGCGATCGCGGAGAGCGTGGGCAACCCGGCGGCGGCGATCGCGGCGGCGAAGCTGCAGCTCGACGCCACGTACGACGTCCCCTATCTTGCGCACGCGACGCTGGAGCCGCTCAACTGCACCGCGTCGGTCACGCGGACGAGCTGCGAGATCTGGGCGCCCACGCAGGCCGCCGGCATCGTCGCCCAGACCGCCGCGACGCTCACCGGGCTTCCGCTGAGCGCCATCACCGTCCACACGACGTTCCTCGGCGGAGGCCTCGGCCGCAAGTTCGAGCAGGATTTCATCGCACAGGCCATCCGCGTGTCGCAGGCCCTCATGCGGCCGGTCAAGCTCACGTGGTCCCGCGAGGAGGATTTCGGCAACGACCAGTACCGCCCGATGGCCCTGGCGCGCGTGCAGGCGGGACTCGACGCCACCGGCGCGGTCGTCGGCTGGCGCAATCGCATCGTGTCGCCGTCGATCCTGTTCCAGCGCGGCTGGGTCGGGCCCAACGACGTCGATTCGCAGGCGGTCGACGGTGCAATCGACCTGCCCTACGGATTTGCCACGCGCGCGGTCGAGTACGTGCGGCACACGGCCGAAATCCCCGTGGGGTTCTGGCGCAGCGTCGGCTTCTCGATCAACACGTTCGTCGTGGAAAGTGCCATCGACGAACTCGCGACGCTGGCGGGGATCGACCCGCTGGCGTTCCGCCAGCGGCTCCTCGCCAACGACGCACGCTCGCTCGGCGTGCTGAACGCGGCCGCCGCACTCGGCGGCTGGAACACGCCCGTCCCCAAAGGCCATGCTCGCGGCATCGCGTTCTGCGAGGGCTTCGGCAGCACGGTTGCGCAGGTCATCGAGATTGCGGGCAAGGCAGGCTCGATCAGCGTCGTTCGCGTGTCCTGCGCGATCGACTGCGGAACGGTGATCAATCCGGATACGGTGGCTGCGCAGATGGAAGGCGGCATCGTGCAGGGCCTCGGCGCGGCGCTGTGGGGCAAGATGACGTTCACCAACGGCGTCGCATCGCCGCGCAACTTCAACGGCTACGCGATGGTCCGCATGCGCAACATGCCGCAGGTGGCCGTTACCGTGCTGGCGAGCGGCGGCTTCGTCGGGGGCGTCGGCGAACCGGGCGTGCCGCCCGTCGCGCCGGCGCTCGCCAACGCGTACGCCCGGCTCACCGGCATCCGCCTGCGCTCGCTCCCGATGTTCACGGCGCCACGCTCCGGCGACTGAGCATGGCGGTCGCGGCTGACCGGGGCGGCGCTACGGCAGCATCGTGACACGCGTCGCGACGAACGTCCCGTCGTGCCAGGTCCCGGCGACGTCGACGTTCGCGCCGATGCGCAAGGTCCTGGCCGATGCGCCGACGAACACGGCATGGCGGGCATCGACAGGCGAGGCGCCGATGCTGAAGCGCGCAGTGCCACGCAATGCGGTGATCGTCCCGAGCAATTCGGTGCCGCCAGGCGCCCGCGGCAACGTCACCTGCGTGGCCACCATCCGCTTGCCGGCAACGGTGCCGACGACCTTCACGCTGACGCCGTTCTTCAGGTCCGTGGCCTTGCCGTTCACGAACGACGCTGCGGACGCGTCGATCGTGTAGCCGTCGACGACGAACGACGCCGGCGATGCGAAGGCGGTGATCGGGCCGTCGACGTCCTCCGACTCGGTCTCGCCCGCTGTCCCGTCGGTCTCGCCCAGTTCCACGGTGCGGGCAACGAGCACACCGTCGACGACGACGCCGTCGACATGGACCTCCACACCCGCCACGACATCGGTCAGCGACCCGCCGCTGAAGGTGGCCGCCGAGGCATCGACGGTGACCCCCGCCACCTGGAAGAGCCCGCCGTCGAGCAGTGCCACGACACGGCCCTCGATCTCGCCTTCGTCGCCGTCCGCGGGTTCTGCCTGCACGTCGGCGCTCACGCTCGAGGCGACGATGCCGCCGGGGGCGTCCGCACCCACCACCACGACGCTGTCGCCCGCGCGGACCGTGCCCGCGAACCCGGAGTACGTGGCCCCGGAGGTGTCGACGGCGACGCCGTCGACGGTGAGGGCGCCCGCGGTAACGGCGGTGACGATGCCGCGCAGCTCGATCCCCGGCACGGGCGCGATGCGCTCGATCCGCGTGGCGGTGACGACCGCCGTCGCCACGTCGACGTCGCCGTACACGTCGATCGTGTCGCCTGGCGCGAGCGCCGACATGGCGGCCGCACCCGCCAGGACCGTTGCCGCCGTCGCCTTCACGCCGAGATGGCCGACGCTCAAGCCGGTACCGCCGGTGCCCACGTTCACCACGACGCCGCGGACGACGCGCGATACGCTGACCGTGGAGGCGATGGCATGGCTCCCGCTGGCGGTCACCGTGCCGGCGACGTCGGCAACCATCCCTGGCAGCACGTCGGCGGCGCTCGCCGTCGCGCTGTTGACGACGACGCCCGCGCGCCGCGCGTCGAACGTGGTGCCGTTCAGGACGAGCCCGGAGCCGGGCGCCACGGCGCCGCGCACGTAGACGTGGCGCAGCCCGGTGCCGCCGGTACCGACGCCGTTCGCGGCGCCGGCGAGCACGCAACCCGCGCCGACCGCCCATGCAAATCGAAGAAAGGTGTGGATGCTCATCGCTTGCTCCTGGCCGTGCCGCGGGCCGGTGTAGGGGCCCCGCGCGATCGCGAGCGCCGATTCCTGGATGCGGGCCCGTGGCTTGCCGGGCTGTCCGCGGATTCGTGATAGCAATACATGCCGATGTTGATACGCTCGGTCGCGTTGCCGGATGCGCGGTCCGCCTCCTCGCGCGCGGCGATCGCCGGGATCAGCGTCGCGAGCACGTCCTGCCACGCGCGGCGCACCTCGTTCGCGATCTCCGCCGTCGCGGCGGGCGAGAGCTCGAACGAGAACACGCTCTGCTCCATCATCGACGGCGCGCGATCGGCGAGGTTGTGCACGCAGGCCGCGATGTGGTCGTGCAGATTGCGGCCGAGGAAGAACAGGCGCTGGCGGCGGTCCTTCTGCGGGACGAACGCGCCCATCATCAGCTCGACGGACTGGTCCGCGTGTACGGTCACCACGCCCAGCCGGCGCAACTCGTCGAGCAGCACCCGGGGGCGGACATCCGTGCTGATGCCGGCGACCAGCGCATCGAACGAAGGCTCCTCGCCGGGCGCGCTGCGCGCCAGCACGCGGGGCCGGCCACGGGCGTCGAGATAGCGCTTGTCCCCGATCCAGCGCGTGACCACTTCCGACGCGAACGGCAGCGCGACCA